>JBGPDX010000087.1:0-9618 GCA_041482475.1 Candidatus Limnocylindria bacterium
AGGGCGACCGCGGCATCGAGGCGGTCAGCCCGGTCTCCGGGTCGAGTCTGACGCTCGACGACCGGCCCGCCCTCATCAACCCGGGGAGTGTCGGTCAGCCGCGTGACGGCGACCCCAGCGCGAGCTACGCCGTGCTCGACACCGACGCGGCGACGTGCTCGTGGCATCGCGTCGCCTACGACATCGGCGCGGTCCAGGCCGCCATGGCCTCGTTGCGCCTGCCGGCGCGTCTCGTCGAGCGGCTGTCGTTCGGCGTCTGATCGAGGGATCGGGTGCTGTATAACCAGACCGCGAAGCGACTGAAGGCGGCGCCCGATGGCCGCGAGCGCAGGACCGCCCATTGCTCCTGTCGCGAGGGCCAGCGAACGAACGGAGATCGATGATCGGAGGCCGGCGGCCCCTGCAGGGCCGCAAGCTGGCGGACCGCCGGGTCCGTGTGGGGCGTCCCCACTCACCCTACTTCCGATACACCGGGCCCGGGCAGCTCGTCGCGAAGCAGGCCGCCAGCATGCCGCTGACGCCGCTCGGTCGGCTCGTCTTCCGGCTGAAGTCGATCGTCATCGGCCGGCCGCTGGCGACCGAGGAGGAGATCGACGAGCGCCTGTCGAAGAAGAAGGCGCTGGCGATCTTCAGCTCCGACGCGATCAGCTCGTCCGCCTACGCGACGGAGGAGATCCTGCGGGTGCTGGTCATCGGCGGCGCGGTCGCCTTCGTCCTGTCGGTCGAGGAGGCGATCGCGATCGTCGTCCTGCTCGCGGTCGTCGCCCTGTCGTACCGGCAACTGTGCCGGGCATTCCCCAACGGCGGCGGCGCCTACGCCGTTGCCCGCGCCGAGCTGACGCCGTTCCTTGGCCTGGTGGCCGCCGCGGCGCTCCTCATCGACTACGTCATGACGGTCGCGGTCTCGACGTCGTCGGCCGTCGACCAGCTGATCTCGACCGACGCCGGGCTCAACAGCTTCAGGGTCGAGCTGGCCCTCGTGTCGATCACCCTGATCACGGTCGCCAACCTGCGCGGCCTGCGGGAGTCCGGCAACATCTTCGCCGTCCCGACCTACGCCTTCGTCTTCCTCGCCGTGGCGATCGTCCTCGCCGGCGGGTTCCACATCCTCACCGGCCAGGTGACCCCATGGCCGCGGCAGCCAGAGGCGGTGCCGCTGGGCACCCAACCGTTCGGGCTGTTCCTGCTGCTGCGCGCGTTCGCCAGCGGCTCTGTGGCGCTGACCGGCACGGAGGCGATCGCCAACGGCGTTCCGGCGTTCAAGCCGCCCGAGGCGCGCAACGCGGCGAACACGCTGCTGGCGATGGCGCTGCTGCTGGGCTTCCTGTTCATCGGGATCACCGTCGTCGCCAACGCCTATCGGATCGTGCCGTCCGTGGAAGGATCCGGGGGACCGACCGTCATCGCCCTCGTCGCCCAGACCGCGTTCGGGGTGGGGACGCCGCTGTACTACATCTTCGAGCTGGCGACGGCGCTGATCCTGTTCCTCGCCGCCAACACCAGCTTCAACGCATTCCCGCGCCTCGCCGCCCTGCTCGCCGAGGACGGCTACATGCCGCGCCAGTTCGCCTTCCGCGGCGACCGGCTGGCGTTCAGCTGGGGAATCATCCTGCTGGCGGCCGTTGCCGCGGGCCTGCTCATGCTCTTCGGCGGCATCACGACGCTGCTCATTCCGCTCTACTCGATCGGCGTGTTCGTCTGCTTCACGCTCAGCCAGTCCGGGATGGTCATCCACTGGCTGCGGCGTGGGGGGCCGGGCTGGTGGTGGCGGCTGGCCGTCAACGCCTTCGGCGCCGTGCTGACCGGCATCGTCCTGGTCGTCGTGACGTCGGTGAAGTTCTTTGGCGGCGCCTACCTCGTGGTGATCCTCATTCCGCTCCTCGTCGGGATGATGCTGTTCATCAAGCTGCAGTACGCCCGTTCGGCACGAGAGCTGGCCATCCGCGGTGACTTCGTCCTCCCGCCGCCGCACCGCGAGGAGCGCGTCGTCATTCCCGTCCCGGGACTCAACCGCGCGGTCATCCAGGCCGTCAACGTCGGTCGCTCGATCGCCGACGACGTCCGTGCCGTCTACATCAGCGAGGGCGCCGCCGACGCCGCCCAGGTCCGGGAGGCCTGGGAGCGGCAGGTGCCCGACGTTCCCCTGGTCGTCGTCGAATCGCCCTATCGGGCCCTGGCCGGCCCGCTCCTCGCCTACCTCGAGGTCCTCGACCGAGCCTGGCCGCCGGACAAGGAGGCGCCGATCACCTTCGTCGTCATCCCCGAATACGTGGCCCGCAACTGGTGGGAGCGAATCCTCTACAACCAGAGCGCCAAGCGGCTGCGGACGATCCTCCTTGGCCGGCCGTACACCGTCGTCGTCAACGTGCCGTACCGGCGCGAGGACCCGGCCTCGTTCGAGGCGGCCTTCCCCGGTCGCGATGGCGCCGACGGCCCGACGTGATCGCCGGTCGACGTCGCGATGACGGGTCATCGAGGCGGGTCGCCGAAGGCATATCGCACCCATCGATGCCGCCAGGCGCGGGGCGCTCACATGTGGCCCGCCAGGCCCGTACCCGACGTCCTTGCCGCCCGCTCCATCGGCTCCATCGATAACGGCCGCATGACCAACGGATAGGCCGGAGCCGGTCGACTGGCGGCCGGCCGCTTCGGCCTGAGCCTGGTGCTCCACCCATCGATGGGGGCGATGCACGGGAGCCGAACGTCGGCCCGTGCCGGCCGCCGGCGTCGCCGCCACTGCCGCGGCACGGCCGCGGTGGTATCGTGACCGCCGCGCCGCCGCCTGACGTTTCCGCGGCCGTGCACCTCATCAGCCGGAGGCCCACCTGCCGGTGTCCGAATCCGAGGGTCCACCCTTTCGGCGCGCGGTGATCGCCCTCAACGGCGGTCCCACCGACGCCCGCATCGTCCGTCTCGTCGTCGGCCTCGCCAAGCCGCAGAAGGCCCAGCTGTTCGCCGTGCACGTGGTCGAGATCGACTGGACACTGCCGCTCGACGCCGACGTCGCCGGTGGGTCGGAGGAGGCCCAGCGCGTCCTCGACCTGGCCGAGACGGCCGCCGAGAGCAGCAAGCAGCGCCTCGAGCCGATCCTCCTCCAGGCCCGCGACGTGGGCGCGGCGCTGGTCGACGAGGCGATGGAGCGCGACGCCGACCTGCTCGTCCTCGGGCTGCCCTACCGGAAGCGCTTCGGGGGCGATTTCGCGATCGGCCGTACCATCCCCTACGTGCTGAAGAACGCGCCATGCGCCGTGTGGGTGGTGCGCGAGCCGATGCCGGAGGAGGCTGGGTGAAGACGGTCATCGTGGGCTGTGGACGCGTCGGCGCCGAGCTTGCCGACGCCTTCGACCGGGCGGGCCACGACGTCATCGTCGTCGACCTGTCGACGCGTGCGTTCGACCGGCTGCCCGGCACCTTCGGCGGCAGCGCCGTTCGCGGCGACGGCACCGACGAGGACACCCTCCGGCGGGCCGGGGCCGAGGACGCCGACGTGTTCCTGGCGATGACGGAGGGCGACAACCGTAACGTCATGGCCGCCCAGCTGGCCGTCGAGGCGCTCGGCGCCAGGCGCGTCGTTGCCAAGATCAACGACCCGCTGCGGGCCTCGGCCTACGCCGACCTGGGCCTCGCGACGCTCTGCCGCACGACCATGATGGCGGACGCGGTGGCGTCCTACCTGGGCCTGCCGGTGTCCGGGATGCCTGGCATCTACGCGCCCAGCGGCGTGCATCCCGGCGGCGAGCATCATGATCTGCCGGGCCCGCTGGATGGGGCGGCGGCCGAGTCCGGGTCCGCGATGGCCGAATCCGGGTCCGCGGCGGCTTCGGCTGGGGCGCCGGGCCCGGCGGGCTCCCGCTCCCAGGCCGGCTCGAGGGAGGCCTGATCGTGTTCGTCCTCGTCATCGGCGGCGGCAAGGTCGGCTACTACCTGACCAAGGAGCTGATCGAATCGGGCCACGAGGTCGTCCTCATGGAGAAGGACCGCGGCCGCGCCGACCAGATTGCCGACGAGATCGGCTCGATCGTCATTCCGCACGATGGCTGCGAGGGCAAGTACCTGGCCGAGGCGGGCTGCAACCGCGCCGACATCGTCGCGGCGGTCACCGGCGACGACGAGGACAACCTCGTCATCTGCCAGATGGCCAAGCACCACTTCGACGTCCCACGAACGATCGCTCGCGTCAACAACCCCAAGAACGAGGCGCTCTTCAAGCACCTCGGCGTCGACGAGCTCATCAGCCCCACCCGGATGATCCTGGGCTCGATCGAGCAGGACATCCCGGTCCACGAGCTGCTCCACCTCGCCGCCCTCGGCGAGGGCGAGCTCGAGATCATCGAGGCGCATCTCCAGTCGGGCTCGCCGGCCGTGGGTCGAGCGCCGAAGGACCTGACGATCCCCGACGGCTGTTCGCTGTTCGCGGTCATCCGCGATGGCGTCGCCATGCCCCTCCGGACCGACACCCTGCTGCGCGACGGAGATAAGGTCATCGCCATCGGCCGGCGGGAGTGCGAGGCGCTCCTCCACACCCAGCTCATCGGCGACGTCGAGGCGGTCGAAGCGACCTAGCCCTCGGCACCCGCCTGGATGCCCAGGGGCATCACCCTCGCACCCCTGACTCTTGACAATGGGATTGTCAGGGTTTTAGGATGCGAGTGTGTCCGCCGGAGTGGCGGACAGGTCGAACCATCGCAGCTCGAGGAAGCCTGACGGGATGGCATACGCACGGCCGGACCGCGACCCCACACGGCCCGTCTACGTCATCAGCGTGGCGGCCGGCATCGTCAGCGTCCATCCGCGCACGCTGCGGATCTACGAGGACGAGGGGCTGGTCTGCCCGGCGCGAACGCCGTCGAACATCCGGCTCTACAGCGAGAACGACATCCGGCGGGTCCTCTGGATCCGCCATCTGACCCAGAACCTGGGCGTCAACCTGGCCGGTGTCCGGATCCTCTTCGAGCTCGAGGAGCGACTCGGGACGCGGATCCTCGAACGGCTGTACGACGAGGGCGTCGACCGCCAGGCCCGGATGGCCCAGGCAGCCGAAGCCGGCTCGGGCGCCTGAGCACGAGCCCTCCAATCAACCGAACCATCAACCAACCGGCCGGCACGCGCACGCACCGAACGAACGACTAGGAGATCCCGATGGCCAAGCGACCGTCAAAACCCACCGAGGTGCGGCAGACCGCCGCCCCCCCCACGCGCGAGCTGCCGCTCGTCGCGCTCAGGGAGACGGTCATCTTCCCCGAGATGATCGTCCCACTGCAGGTAGGCCGCGACAAGAGCGTCAATGCGCTCAACGCCGCGGTCGCCGAGGGCGGACCCATTGCGCTGGTGACCCAGCGGCAGGCCGAGCAGGAAGACATCACGACGCCCGATGAGCTGTACGAGGTGGGCACCCTGGCGAAGATCGCCCAGGTCGTCCAGCTCCAGGACGGGACCGTCCGGGCGATCGTCCAGGGCCAGGGCCGGCTTCGCCTGCACGGCTTCGCCCAGACCAGCCCGTACCTCCGCGCCCGCATCGAGGAGGTCGCCGACGCGAGCCCCGGCGGGCTCGAGGTCCAGGCGCTCATGCGGACGGTCCAGGCCCAGATCGAGCAGTACGTCGCCAACGGCGCACCCGTGCCGCCGGAGGCGGCTGTCGCCGCCCGCAACATCACCGAGCCCGGCCTGCTGGCCGACATGGTCGCCTACAGCCCGGACATGACCACGGAGCAGCGCCAGGAGCTGCTGGAAACCGTCGACGTCGTCGAGCGGTTGAAGCTCGTCTCCGGCTTCCTCGCCCGCCAGGTCGAAATCCTCGAGCTCAAGGGCAGGATCCAGTCCGAGGTCAAGTCCGAGATGGACAAGACCCAGCGGGAGTACATCCTCCGCGAGCAGCTGAAGGCCATCCAGCGCGAGCTCGGCGAGGACGACCCGCAGCAGGCCGACGTCAACGAGCTTCGTGACAAGGTCGAGGCCGCGGGCATGCCGGAGGAGATCAAGACTCGAGCCCTCAAGGAGATCGACCGGATGAGCCGGATTCCGTCGGCCTCGCCCGAGGTCGGCGTCATCCGGACCTACGTCGACTGGCTCGTCGGCCTGCCGTGGAACGTCTCGACCGACGATCAGCTCGACATCCGCGAGGCCGCCCGCATCCTCGACGAGGACCACTACGGCCTCGACAAGGTCAAGGAGCGGATCCTCGAGTACCTCGCCGTGCGGACCCTGGCGGACACCATCCGCAGTCCGATCCTCGCCCTCGTCGGCCCGCCCGGCGTCGGCAAGACGTCGCTGGGCAAGAGCGTCGCCCGGGCGATGGGCCGGAAGTTCGTCCGGATGAGCCTGGGTGGCATTCACGACGAGGCCGAGATCCGGGGTCACCGGCGCACCTATATCGGCGCGCTGCCCGGCCGGATCATCCAGAACGTCAAGACGGCCGGCACGAACAACCCGGTCTTCATGCTCGACGAGATCGACAAGATCGGGATGGACTTCCGGGGCGACCCGTCGTCGGCGCTCCTCGAGGTCCTCGACCCGGAGCAGAACAACACCTTCCAGGACAACTACCTGGAGGTGCCGTTCGACCTGTCGAAGGTGCTGTTCATCGCCACCGGCAACCTGATCGATCCCATCCCGGCGGCACTCCGCGACCGGATGGAGATCGTCCAGCTGCCCGGCTACACCCAGCAGGAGAAGATCGAGATCGGCAAGCGGTTCCTCATCCCCAAGCAGATGGAGAACCACGGCCTGAACGCCAAGCGCATCGTCATCACCGACGAGGCCATGACCGAGCTCGTCCAGGCCTACACCAAGGAGGCCGGCGTCCGGAACCTCGAGCGCGAGCTCGCCAACATCATGCGCAAGGTCGCCCGGTCGGTGGCCGAGGGACGCAAGCGCAAGACGACGGTCGACGTCAGGAAGCTGCTCGAGTTCCTGGGTCCGCCGCGCTGGGAGTACGGCGAGCTGGAGCCGGAGGATCAGACCGGGGCCGCGACCGGCCTCGTCGTGACCGAGGTCGGTGGCGACGTCGTCGCCGTCGAAGTGACGAAGATGGAGGGCCGCGAGGACTTCATCCTGACCGGCCAGCTGGGCGACGTGATGAAGGAGTCGGCCCGGGCGGGGCTGTCGTGGATCCGCGCCAACGCGCACGCACTCGGCATCCCGCGCGAGCAGTTCGAGAAGCACACCCTCCACATCCACGTTCCGGCAGGCGCCATCCCCAAGGACGGCCCGTCCGCGGGCATCACGATGGTCACGGCGATGGTCAGCGCGCTGGCCGGGATCCCGGTCCGCAAGGACGTCGCCATGACCGGCGAGATCACCCTCCGCGGTCGGGTCCTCCCGATCGGCGGGCTGAAGAGCAAGATCCTCGCCGCCCACCTGTCGGGCGCCGGAATGGTCATCCTGCCGCGCAAGAACGAGAAGGACCTGCGCGAGATCCCGGACGAGATCCGCAAGCAAATCAAGCTCGTCCTGGTCGACTCGATGGACCAGGTGCTGGAAGCGGCCCTGCGGCGCAAGCCACAGCCGCTCCGCGTCGAGCCGGCCAGGGTCATCGACGGCGACAAGCCGGTCGAGCCGGAGCCGGAGGCCGAGAGCCGGGTCCGTCGGACGACCTTCCCGCCGGCGGAGCAGCCGCCGGTCGTGGTCCGCGGCAACTGAAACCGCAGGCGAATCGCTCGCGGAGCGGCGCCTCCGAAACCTCGGGCCGATGGCTAGCCGGCGCGTCGCCTCGGCCCTCGGTGAGCGAGGAACAACACCCTAGATGAGGGTGGCGACCTATGGAATACAAGGATTACTACAAGGTCCTCGGCGTCCCGCGCACGGCGAGCCAGGCCGACATCAAGAAGGCGTACCGCAAGCTGGCGCGCCAGCACCACCCGGACGTGAAGCCGGGCGACAAGAAGGCCGAGCGCGCGTTCAAGGACCTCAACGAGGCCAACACCGTGCTGTCCGATCCGGACAAGCGCAAGCGGTACGACATGCTGGGCGCCGACTGGGCGGCGTTCAGCCAGGCGGCCGACGCGGGCGGCAGGCGCGGCGCGAGGCCGTCCGGCCCGGCCGGTCCGTTCACCGGCTTCGAGGGTTTCGGCGGTGACGGCGGCGGCGTCCGCTACGAATTTCGCACTACCGGCGACACCGGCGACCTCGGCGGCTTTTCCGACTTCTTCCGGATGATGTTCGGCGACGAGGACAGCCCCATCGCCGCGTCCCAGCGGCGCGGCGCGCGCGGCGCGACCGCGACTGCCGACCTCGACGACGTACTGGCCCAGCTGCGGATGGGCGGCGCCGGGACGGCGACCGGACGGCGTGGCGGCAGCGCGAGCTCGAGTGGGACGCGCCCGGCACTGCCATCGGCCGAGGCCACCGCCGAGCTGAGCCTCGAGGAGGCGTTCCACGGCACCAGTCGGATCGTCGAGGTGGACGGCAAACGCCTCGAGGTCAAGATCCCGCGTGGCGTCGACAGCGGCAGCCGGATCCGGGTCAAGGGCCGCGGCGGCGACGGCCGCGATCTGCTCGTGGTCACCCGCATCCGGTCGCATCCCACGTTCACCCGGCGCGGCGCCGATCTCGAGCGCGAGCTGCCCATCACGCTCCACGAGGCACTCCTCGGCGGAGAGGTGCACGTCACCACGCTCAAGGGCCGGGTCCTGCTCAAGATCCCGGCCGGCACGCAGAACGGGCGGATGTTCCGGCTTAAGGGCCAGGGCATGCCGCGCTTCAACGCGGAGGGCAACGGCGACCTCTACGTCCGCGTCCGCGTCGTCCTGCCGATCGACATGCCCGACGAGGCGAAGGAGGCGGCCCGCCGGTTCCTCGACCTGGTCCCCCAGCCCGACCCCCGTTAGGGAGGACCGAACGATGCAGCTCGACCGATTCACCCAGAAGGCCCAGGAAACCGTCCTTGGCGCCCAGCGAACGGCCGAGACCCTCCAGAGCCCGATCGTCGATGCCGAGCACCTGCTTGCCGCCCTCGTCGAGGACGATGACGGCGTGCCCGCCGAGACGCTGCGGCGGCTGGGGGTGGACCTGCCGGCGTTCCGCAACGAGGTCGCCGCCATCCTCGGCAAGCGAGCCCGGATCCAGGGCGGCTCGCTGACCCTCGATCCGCGCGCCAGGCGCGTGGTCGAGCGCGCCCAGGAGGAGGCTCGTCGGCTAGGCGACGAGTACGTCTCGACGGAGCACCTGCTGCTGGGCGTTGCCGAGGTGGGCGGCGAGGGCCAGCAACTCCTCGAGCGGCACGGCGCGAACCGCGAGGCGATCCTCCAGGCGCTGCAGAGTGTCCGCGGCGGCCAGCGCGTGACGTCCCAGAATCCGGAGTCGACCTACGCGGCACTCGAGAAGTACGGCCGAGACCTGACGGCCGAGGCCCGGGCCGGCAAGCTCGACCCGGTCATCGGCCGCGACGAGGAGGTCCGGCGCGTCGTCCAGGTGCTGTCGCGCCGCACCAAGAACAACCCCGTCCTGATCGGCGAGCCGGGCGTCGGCAAGACGGCCATCGTCGAAGGGCTGGCGCAGCGCATCGTGGGCCACGAAGTGCCGGACGTGCTGGCCCAGAAGCGCCTCCTCCAGCTCGACCTGGGGGCCCTCGTCGCGGGCACCAAGTACCGCGGCCAGTTCGAGGAGCGGCTCAAGGCGGTC
>JBGPDX010000088.1:0-9592 GCA_041482475.1 Candidatus Limnocylindria bacterium
CGTCGGTCTCGTACTCGACGTGGGCGATGGCGATGGTGATGCCCCGCTCGCGCTCCTCGGGCGCGTTGTCGATCGTGTCGAAGGCGCGGTACTCCGCCTCGCCCTTGAGCGAGAGGTACTTGGTGATCGCCGCGGTCAGGCTCGTCTTGCCATGGTCGATGTGGCCGATCGTGCCGATGTTGACGTGCGGCTTGGTGCGCTCGAACTTCTTCTTGGCCATCGTTGGGTGCTCCTGGCTCCTCTCCCGTCGGGTCCGTTCCGGCCCGCGCTAGACCTTCGACTTCTGGACGAGCTCCGACGCGATGCTCGCGGGGACCTCGGCGTAGTGGCTGAACTCCATCGAGGAGGTCGCGCGGCCCTGGGTCATCGACCGCAGGTCGGTGACATAGCCGAACATCGCGGCGAGCGGGACGAACGCCCGGACGACCTGGGTCGATCCGCGCGACTCCATCCCCTCCACCTGACCCCGGCGGCTGTTGAGATCGCCGATGACGTCGCCCATGAACGCCTCGGGCATCGTCACCTCGACCCGCATGATCGGCTCGAGGACGGTCGGGTCTGCCTTGCCGAAGGCGTCCTTGACGGCCATCGAGCCGGCGATCTTGAAGGCCATCTCGGACGAGTCGACCTCATGGTACGAGCCGTCGAACAGGGTCGCCTTGACGTCGACGACCGGAAAGCCGGCGTACAGCCCGGTCTCGAGGGCCTCGCGGATGCCGGCGTCGACCGACTTGATGAACTCGCGCGGGATCGTCCCGCCGACGATCTTGTCGACGAACTCGTAGCCCGCTCCCTTCTCCTGGGGCTCGAGCTTGATGACGGCGTGGCCGTACTGGCCCTTGCCACCTGTCTGGCGGACGAACCGCCCGTTGCCCTCGGCGGCGCGCCGGATCGTCTCGCGATAGGAGACCTGCGGCTTGCCGATGTTGGCGGCGACCTTGAACTCGCGAATCATCCGGTCGACCAGGACGTCGAGATGGAGCTCGCCCATCCCGGCGATGAGGGTCTCGGACGACTCGGGGTCGGTGTGGACCCGGAACGTCGGGTCCTCCTCGGCCAGGCGCTGGAGGGCGATCGCCAGCTTGTCCTGGTCGGCCTTCGTCTTCGGCTCGATCTTGACCTCGATGACCGGCTCCGGGAAGGTCATCGACTCGAGGATGACGGGGTGGTCCGGGTCGGTCAGCGTGTCGCCGGTGAAGGTGTCCTTGAGGCCGACGGCGGCGGCGATGTCGCCGGCGTAGACGATGTCGATCTCCTCGCGATGGTTGGCGTGCATCTGGAGGATGCGGCCAATCCGCTCCTTGCGGTCCTTGGTCGGGTTGAGGACATAGGACCCCGCCTTGAGCGTGCCGGAATAGACCCGGAAGAAGGCCAGCTTGCCGACGAACGGGTCGGCGGCGATCTTGAAGGCGAGGGCGCTGAACGGCTCCTCGTCGCTGGGCGTCCGGATGACCTCGGCGCCCGTCCGCGGGTCGAGGCCGATCATGGGCGGGACGTCGAGCGGCGACGGCAGGTAGTCGACGACCGCGTCGAGCATCTTCTGGATACCCTTGTTGCGGAGCGCCGAGCCGGTCAGGACCGGGATGATCTTCGTCGTCAGCGTCCCCAGGCGCAGGCCGCGCTTGATCTCGGCGACGCTGAACTCGACGCCTTCGACGTACTTGTGGAGCAGCTCGTCGTCCATCTCGGCGACCGCCTCGATCATCGCGCGGCGGTGCTTCTCAGCGTCGGCCTTGAGCTCGTCCGGGATCTCGACGACGTCGAAGTTGTTGCCCAGGTCGTCGCGGTAGTAGATGGCCTTCATCTCGACCAGATCGATGATCCCCTGGAAACGGTCCTCGCTGCCGATCGGGAGCTGGATGGGCACCGCGTTCGCGCCGAGCCGGTCGCGAATGGACTCGACCCCGCGCCAGAAGTCGGCGCCGGTCCGGTCGAGCTTGTTGATGAAGCAGAAACGCGGGACGCCGTAGCGATCGGCCTGCCGCCAGACCGTCTCGGACTGCGGTTCGACGCCCGCGACGCCGTCGAACACGACGACCGCCCCGTCGAGCACGCGCAGGCTCCGCTCGACCTCCACAGTAAAGTCCACGTGCCCGGGCGTATCGATGATGTTGATACGATGGTCGCCCCAGAACGCCGTCGTCGCGGCCGCCGTGATCGTGATCCCCCGCTCCTGCTCCTGGGGCATCCAGTCCATGGTCGCCGCGCCCTCATGGACCTCGCCGAGCTTGTAGATCTTCTTGGTGTAGAAGAGGATCCGCTCGGTGACGGTCGTCTTGCCGGCGTCGATGTGGGCGATGATTCCGATGTTCCGCGTGCGTGCCAGCGGAACCTGCCGTGCCACGGTCTTCCCTATGCTCCCGGGTCTACCACTTGAAATGGCTGAAGGCCTTGTTGGCCTCCGCCATCTTGTGCGTGTCTTCTCGTCGCTTGACCGCCGCGCCGAGGCCGTTCATGGCGTCGACGAACTCGCCGGCCAGCTTCTCGCTCATGCTCTTGCCGCTCCGCTTGCGGGCGGCCTGGACGAGCCATCTGACGCCGAGCGACAGGCGGCGATCGCCGCGGATCTCGACCGGTACCTGGTAGGTCGCGCCACCGACGCGCCGCGGCTTGACCTCGATGATCGGCGTCGCGTTGCGCAGGGCCGCCTCGAGGACCTCGACGCCCGGCCGCCGCGAGGCGGCTTCGGCGCGCGCCAGGGCTTGGCGAAGGATCCGATCCGAGAGATTCCGCTTGCCGTTGGTCATGAGCTTCGCGGTGAAGCGCGACGACGTCCGGTTGACCGGAACCGTCTGGTACTTGGTCTTGCGGGGAACGCTCGTGCGGCGCGGCATGTCAGGCCCTCGCTCCGGCCGAGCCGGCGGCCTTCGCGCCGTACTTGCTGCGACCCTGCTTGCGGTCACGGACCCCGGCCGCATCGAGGGTGCCACGGATGATGTGGTACTTGACCGACGGCAGGTCCTTCACCCGCCCACCGCGGACGAGGACGACCGAGTGCTCCTGGAGGTTGTGGCCGATCCCGGGGATGTAGGCCGTGACCTCCATCTGGTTGGTCAGCCGGACACGGGCGATCTTGCGCAGCGCGGAGTTCGGCTTCTTGGGGGTCATCGTCCGGACCTGCAGGCAGACACCGCGCTTCTGCGGGGCACCGCCAATCGGCACCTGGCGCTGGCGCAGGCTGTTCCAGTTCCGGCGCATCGCCGGGGCCTTGATCTTCGCGATCTTCGGCTTGCGACCGTGGCGCACAAGCTGGCTGATCGTCGGCACGAAGACAGTTCCTTTCGGTGGTCGGTCGAGTGGTGTGCGGGCAGGTCCGCGGGCTCCCGTCTGGGCGGCCGATCCGCAGACCGGCTCGTCGCCGAGGGAACGCAGGTCGAGGACCTGGTCAGTGGCTGAACTGGATGGGCCGCCGACGAACGCGCCGGCGCCGGGACCCCTCCCGAGGCCACGATCGCGGAGTGTAGCAGCGGGCCGAAAACACTGTCAAACCTTCTGCGAACGGTCAACCAGCCTCGAGGTACGCCGAACCAGCAGCGCGCCGAGGGCCGCCCACCCCACCGCCACGGTGACCCAGATCGGCGCCATCAATCGAGGGATCTCCGAGCTCACGGGGTGGATCGCCACGGTCAGGACGGTGGCGAAGCCCGCCGCCAGGAGGAGCGCCGAGCGCCACCCCACGACCACCACCAGGGAGGCGAGCCCGACCCCGCCGATGGCGAGAACGATCGGCTGGCCCACGAGTGCCGCCAGCAGACCGGGGGCCATGGCCAGGTCCCGCTGGACGAGCCGCGACCACGGTGCGTCCGCGTCCGGCCGCTGGAAGTGCACGGTCAGCAGATCCTGGACGGTCTCACTGAGGCCGGGAAGGTGCAGCGCGGCAAACACGATCAGCTGTGCCAAGCCGATCACGCCCGCGGCTACGGCGAGACCCGTGGCTCTCGTCCGGACGGAACGCTCGTGCACGGCAACAACGAGAGCGATGAAGACCACAGCGGCGACGAGGACGGCCCCATTCGCCGATTTGGTCGCGTAGAGCAGGCCCAGCCCCAGGGCGAACGCGGCCAGCCATCGCCGTTGGCCGCGCTCCAGATACAGGGTCGCGAAGGCGAGACTGGCGACCCACAGGGCCAGCATCCATCCGTCGGCATACAGAAACGAGAGCCACCCACCGCTCGGCAGGGCAAAGGCGGCGGCGACAGCCAGGATCGCCGCCAGCATGGATCGGGTGACCAGCCAACCCAGCAGACCCATCGCGGCGGCGAACAGGGCCGCCGCGATGGCTGACGAGATCGCCATGGCGCTCGTTCCGGCCAGGCCAACGAACAGCGCCGCCGTCAGCGGGTAGACGGGTCTCGATTCGAAGATCGCCACGTAACGAGGGTCGGCCAGACGGGCGGCGGCAACCCAGGCTTCCGGATCCGAACCGCGGCCCAGCTGGACGACGAACCGTGCCGCGCTCGCGGTCGCGTCCTGCTCCGTCCGGCCGCCCAGCCGAAGGGCCTGCCGGGTGTACCAGAACGTGTCCCCGGATCCGTGCGACGAGGCGAGGCTCCACCGAACGGACCACAGGGCCGCCCCGAGGAGGAGCAGGCCAACGAACGCGAACAGCCGGCTACCGCGACGGCTGATGGGTCGTCGGCGTTCGGCTGGCTCCACGTCGACGGACATCTCACTGGCCCTGCCCCGCCCGTGGAGGCCCAGGTCAGGCTTCTGCCCCTTGTTCCTCGGCCTTTCCGGCTTCCCCGTCCGGCGCCCTGACCTCCGCATCGGCGCCGAGGAACGGGTTGAAGTCGCCCTGGTCGTCCGACCCGCCACCGGCGATGGTCGCCGCCAAGGCGAGCCCCGCCGCCTCGTCGTCGGCCGGTCGCTGACCGCCCTCTTCGAGGAACGGGTTGTACTCGGCGCCGCCGTCCTCGATCGCCTCGCCGGCGAGGGCCTCGATGGCCGCCCGGCGTTCGCGCTCCTTGCGCGCGGCGACGTTGGCCGGCGCGCCCGTCCCGGCCGGGATGAGCTTGCCGATGATGACGTTTTCCTTGAGCCCGATCAGGTGGTCCTTGGCGCCGTTGATGGCGGCCTCGGTGAGGACCCGCGTCGTCTCCTGGAACGACGCCGCGGCGAGGAAGCTCGAGGTGTTGAGCGACGCCTTGGTCACCCCCAGCAGGACGGTCTGGGCCGTGGCGGGCTCGCCCCCCTCGGCCAGGACCCGGTTGTTGGCTTCCTCGAACTCGAGCCGGTCGACGAGCTCGGTCGGCAGGAGGTCGACGTCGCCCGGCTGGTCGATCCGGACCTTGCGGAGCATCTGCCGGACGATGATCTCGATGTGCTTGTCGTTGATGGTCACACCCTGGCTGCGGTAGACCTTCTGGACTTCCTTGACCAGGTAGCGCTGGACGGCGTCCTTGCCGCGGGTGTCGAGGTACTCCTGCGGGTTGATCGGGCCGTCCGTGATGGGATCGCCGGCCCGGATCTCCTGGCCGTTCTCGACCAGCAGCTTGGCGTTGTGTGGAATCGCGTACTCCCGTTCGACGACGTCCTCGGCGCGGACGAGCAGGCCGTTGCCGTCCTTGACGAGGAAGCCGCGCACGGGCGCGGTGACGTCCATGGTGTGGCCGTTCGAGCCGCTCCGGGCGAGCACCTGGTTTGCTTCCACGAGATCGCCTGGCGCGGCGAGCAGCTCGGCCCCCTTGGGCAGCGCGATGGTCGTGTCGTACGACTCGCGGCTGGTGACCTTGACCTTCGTCCCGGTCTCGCTGCGGATGATCTCGACGTTGCCATCGATGTGGCTGATCTCCGCCTTGCCCTTCGGGATGCGGGCCTCGAACAGCTCCTCCACCCGCGGCAGGCCGGCGGTGATGTCGAGTCCGGCGACGCCGCCGGTGTGGAAGGTCCGCATCGTCAGCTGGGTGCCGGGCTCGCCGATCGACTGGGCGGCGATGATGCCCACCGCTTCGCCCGTGCCGACCATCTCGCCGGTGGCGAGATTGCGGCCGTAGCAGGCCCGGCAGACGCCGTGGCGCGCCTCGCAGGTCAGCGGCGAGCGGACGAGAACCTCGTCGATCCCCGCCTCGTCGATGGCCCTGGCGATCTCCTCGGTGATGAGTTCGTTGCGGTCGACGATGAGGGCCGCGGTCTTGTCGCCGGCCGTCGGGCTGCGCAGCGGCGCTGCCGACAGCCGTCCCACGAGCCGCCGCTGGAATGCTTCGGTCTCGTCGGCCGATTCGGCCCGCGTGATCCAGCTCCCCTCCTCGGTGAGGCAGTCGTCCTCGCGGGTGATGACGTCCTGGGCGACGTCGACGAGGCGCCGGGTGAGGTAGCCGGAGTCGGCCGTCCGGAGGGCCGTGTCGGCGAGGCCCTTGCGGGCGCCGTGGGTCGAGATGAAGTACTCGAGGACGGTCATCCCCTCGCGGAAGTTGCTCCGCACGGGCACGTCGATGATCCGCCCCGACGGGTCGGCCATCAGGCCGCGCATGGCGCCGAGCTGGCCGATGTTGCCCTTGTTACCGCGGGCGCCGGAGGTCGTCATCATCGTCACCGGCCCGAACGGGTCGAGTGACTTCATCATGTCGTCGGACATCCTGGCGGTGGTGTCCTGCCAGACCCCGACGACCTGCTCGTAGCGCTCCTCCTCGGTGATGAGGCCGCGCTGGAACTGGCGGTCGATCTCCGAAACGGACGCGTCGGCCGACTTGAGGGCGGCCGCCTTGTTCTTGGGGACCTCGATGTCGAACAGGCCGATGGTGATTCCGCCGCGGGTGGCGAACTCGAAGCCGACGCTCTTGATGCCGTCGACGAGGTGGGCTGTCTCCTCGGAGCCGAGCGTGCGGTAGCACTCGTCGACCAGCCGCTTGAGCTCGGCGCGCTTCATCACCGCGTTCGAGAAGCGGAGCCGATCCGGGAGGATCTGGTTGAAGATGATCCGCCCGACCGTCGTCCGCATCCGGGCGGGGGTCAGGCTGCCGGCCGCCTCGTCGAACGTCCGGACCTCGGCCTCGACCGGCTCGTGGAGGGTCACGGTCCGCAGCTGATAGGCGAGGATGGCCTCGTCCTCGGTGGCGAACAGGCGCGTCCGGCGGGCCTTGGTCTCGGGGCCGTCCATCGTCAGGTAGTAGCAGCCAAGGACCATGTCCTGGGTCGGCGCGACGACCGGGCTGCCGTCGGCCGGCGACAGCAGGTTCGCGGTCGACAGCATCATCGTCCGCGCCTCTTCCTGGGCGGCCGTCGACAGCGGCACGTGGACCGCCATCTGGTCGCCGTCGAAGTCGGCGTTGAAGGCCGTGCAGACGAGCGGGTGGATCTGGATCGCCGACCCCTCGACGAGGACCGGCATGAACGCCTGGATCCCCAGCCGGTGGAGGGTCGGGGCGCGGTTGAGCAGGACCGGATGATCCTTGATGACCTCTTCGAGGACGTCCCAGACTTCGGGCCGGACGCGCTCGACGATCCGCTTGGCGCTCTTGATGTTGTGGGCGAAGCCCTTCTCGACGAGCTGGCGCATGACGAACGGCTTGAACAGCTCGAGCGCCATCTTCTTGGGCAGGCCGCACTGGTGAAGCTTGAGCTCCGGCCCGACCACGATGACCGAGCGGCCCGAGTAGTCGACCCTCTTGCCGAGCAGGTTCTGGCGGAACCGGCCCTGCTTGCCCTTGAGCATGTCGCTGAGCGACTTGAGCCGATGGTTGCCGGTGCCGGCGATGGCCCGTCCGCGGCGGCCGTTGTCGATCAGCGCGTCGCACGCCTCCTGCAGCATCCGCTTCTCGTTGCGGATGATGATCTCGGGCGCGCCGAGCTCCAGGAGGCGCTTCAGCCGGTTGTTGCGGTTGATGACGCGGCGATAGAGGTCGTTCAGGTCGGACGTGGCGAAGCGCCCGCCGTCGAGCTGGACCATCGGCCGGAGATCCGGCGGGATGACCGGCAGGACCGACAGGATCATCCAGTCGGGACGCGTCCCGGAGCGGCGGAAGGCCTGGATCAGGCGGAGCCGCTTGATGGCCTTCTTGCGCCGCTGGCCGGAGCTCGTCCGGACCTCGACGTGGAGGGAGCGGGCCAGCTCCTCCAGGTCCATCCGACTGATGATCTCGCGGATGGCCTCTGCGCCCATGCCGGCGTTGAACAGGCGGGCCCGGCCGGCCTGGTTGTAGCGCTCGTCGAGGATGCGGTACTCGTTCTCGCCGAGCGTCTGCATCGGCTTGAGGCCCTCGATCTCGTCGCGGACCTTGCGCAGCTCGTCCTTCAGGCCGGTCGCCTGCTCCTGGAGCTTCTCCTTCTCGTGGCGCAGCGTCTCATCGACGCCGGCGCGAAGGTCCTCGATCTTCTGCTCGACCGCCCGCTCCTCGTCACGCTCGCGCTGCTGGAGCTCGGCGTTGACCCGCTCGGTCTCGGCCTGAACGATCTTGCGCAGGCTGGCGGTCGCCTCCTTGCCACCCTTGGCGCCGGCGACGACGACGACCTCACCGGTCGGACCGAAGGCGATCGTCTCGTCGGCCGTGCCGGACTTGAGGGCGGCCAGCCGCTTTTCGGCCTGCTGGGCGGCCGTGACCGTCTCCTCGGTCCGCGACGTCCGCTGCGACTCGAGGTCGGCCTTGGTCGTGGCCAGCTCGGCGTTCAGCTCGTCCTTGCGGCGGTTGAACTCGGCGCGCAGCTGGTCCTCGAGCTCGCTGAGCTTCTGGCCGGACTTGCCGCCGCGGCCCTCGGCCTCCTCTTCGAGCTGGGTCAGGGCGCGCTTGCGAGCGTCCTCGTCGACGTTGGTGACGATGTAGAGGGCGAAGTAAAGGATCCGCTCGAGGTTGCGGGGGCTGATGTCGAGCAGGATCCCGAGCCGGGACGGGGTCCCCTTGAAGTACCAGATGTGGCTGACCGGGCTGGCCAGCTGGATGTGGCCCATCCGCTCGCGGCGGACCTTCGAGCGGGTGACCTCGACGCCGCACTTGTCGCAGATGATGCCCTTGTAGCGGATCCGCTTGTACTTGCCGCAGTAGCACTCCCAGTCCTTCGTGGGACCGAAGATGCGCTCGTCGAACAGCCCGTCCTTCTCCGGCTTGAGCGTCCGGTAGTTGATCGTCTCGGGCTTGGTGACCTCACCCTTCGACCACTCCCGGATCTGGTCCGGGCTGGCGAGCGAGATGCGGATCGCGCTGAAGTTATTGACCTCGAGCATGGTTCTCCTCCGCGCCGATGCCTGGCTCAGCGGCGCGATGCCGACCGGAAGCGAGCGGGACCGGGCCGGCCGTGCGCCGGTCCCGCGGGTGGTGCGAGTGCTGGACGGACGTGACGGTCAGTCCTCGAACCCGGCGAGGTTGATCCCGCCGAGATCGGGGAGCATGTACCCGGACGCGTCGTCCTCCGCGAGCGGGATCTCCTCGTCGTTCTGGTCGAGGATCTCCGCGTTCAGCCCGAGGCTGCGGAGCTCCTTGATGAGCACCTTGAACGATTCGGGGACCCGAGGCGGCTGGATCTCCTCCCCCTTCACGATGGCCTCATATGTCTGCACCCGGCCCAGGACGTCGTCCGACTTGACCGTCAGAAGCTCCTGGAGGATGTTGGCGGCGCCGTAGGCCTCGAGCGCCCAGACCTCCATCTCGCCGAACCGCTGGCC
>JBGPDX010000089.1:0-9583 GCA_041482475.1 Candidatus Limnocylindria bacterium
GCCACTCCGAAGCCGCCTCTCGTATCGCACCCATCGATGACCTGCGCACGAGTGGGCACGCCAGGGCCTCGCTGGATGCGGTTTATCGCACGAGATATCGCGTCCATCGATGCCTGAGGGGGGGAACCGCGACAAGGCGCCGGCAACCACGCGGCTATCCCCGAACAAGGCCTGACCGCAACGATGGGTGCGATATGTCGCGTGCCAGGCGGCCGAGGCTGGAGGCAGAAGCTACCTGGCGGAACCGCGAGCAATGCGCCCGACTCGGCGGCGAGGTTCGGCGCTCCCGCCATCGGAGGCGTCAGACGCAGGCCCAGCTGGCCGCCCGGGTCGGCGTCGTTCAGTCCACGATCAGCGACCTCGAACGGGGGCACGGCGGAACCCTCAGCATCGACGTCTGGCAGCGCGTCTTCACGGCGCTGGATCGCCGCCTGGTGCTCGACGTGTCACGCGATGCGGCCGAGGAGCCGCACGATGCCGGCCACCTCGCGATCCAGGAACTCGTGCTCCGGCTCGGCCGGGCGGTGGGCTATCGAGGAACATTCGAGCTGCCGACCCGGTCGACGGACCCGAGCCGCTCGACCGACGTTGGGCTGCGTGACGATCGCCGACGATTGCTCGTCCTCGTCGAGTGCTGGAATACGTTCGCTGACGTCGGCGCCGCGGTCCGGAGCTCGGCACGCAAGCTGGCCGAGGCGGAAGCCGCCGCGATCGCGTTCGGAGCGGGCCGTCCCCATCGCGTCGCCGCCTGCTGGGTGGTTAGGGCGACGAGCCGGAATCGTCAGCTGGTCGCCCGATATCCCGAGATCTTCGGGTCGAGATTCGCGGGCTCATCGGTCGGCTGGGTTCGTTCGCTCACCGTCGGCGGGGAGCCGCCGGCCGAACCGGCCCTCGTATGGGCGGACCTGGCCCGCGGGCGCCTGCTGCCCTGGCGTCGGCGGTGGATGGGCGGAGCAGCCCCGCGGACTATGCGGTGATGACCGAGACGATGATCCCCTCGAGGCGCCGGCGGGCCTCGTGGTCGACGACGCCGGCGGCGTCGAGCTCGGCGAGCGCCTCGTCGCGATAGCGGCGGGCCTCGTCCCGGGTGTAGTCGCGGGCGCCCGTCCGCTCCAGGATGTCGACGATCTCCGTCAGCCCGCGAGAGGTGGGGGAGGGGTCGGCATACAGCGCCCGCAGCCGGTCGCGATCCTCCGGCCCGGCGTGCTCGAAGGCGTAGATCACCGGCAGCGTCTTCTTCTTGCGGGCGAGGTCGGTCGGCTCCTTGCCGGTGGCCCGCTCCTGGCCCCAGATCCCCAGCAGGTCGTCGTTGAGCTGGAAGGCGATGCCGAGCGCCCAGCCGAAGGCCCGATAGCGGCGCACGATCGCGTCGTCGTCCGTGGCGAGAATCGCGCCCGCCTCGATCGACGCGGCGATGAGCGCCGCGGTCTTGCGGCCGATCATGTCGAAGTACAGCTCGACCGACATCAGCTCGTCGCTCTCGCCCGCCCGGATGTCGATGAACTGGCCCTCGCACAGGGCGACGCACGTCTCGTCGTAGAGGCGCATCAGGCGCAGGACCTTGGCGTCGCTGAACCCCAGGTCGGACAGCCGGTGGAGGGCCATCCGGCTGAGGCTGAACAGCATGTCGCCCGTGTTGATCGCCTGCGGCACGCCGTGGAGCGCCCAGACGGTCGGGCGGTGGTGGCGTTCCCGGTCGCCGTCCTCGATGTCGTCGTGGACAAGGCTGAAGTTGTGCCCCAGCTCGACGGCCGCCGCGCCCGGCAGGGCGCGCCGGTAGTCGCCGGCGATCGAGGCGTAGGCCAGCAGGCCCAGGAGCGGCCGCATCCGCTTGCCGGCAGGCGCGCCGGCGCGCTCGAGGCCCAGGTGGTAGCGGATCATCTCGTACACGCCGGCGGTCGAGGAATCCCTGGCGCCGACGAGGCGGAGGATCTCCGACTCCGTATCGGCGATCATCGCGCCGAGGTCGAGGTCGTTCGAGACGGACGTCATCGCCGGCCAGTGTACCGTCGGCCGGACAAACATGCGAGGCCGCGGTAGCCTGTTGGGCGGCCGAACGGCCGGGCTCGTGATCCGAACGGGCGGGTTCGTCGAATCACCGGCAGGCGCCGGTGCGGTCGCGTCCCCCGTGCCGGCGTCCACCCCTGCACCCGTGGCGGTGCTACCGTCGCAGCGTGCCCCTGCCCCGTCGCTACACGACCGATGCGATCGTCCTGTCGCGCTTCGACCTGGGCGAGGCCGATCGGGTCCTGACCCTCATCACCCCGGGCATCGGCAAGCTCAAGGCGATCGCCAAGGGGATCCGCCGACCGACCTCGCGCCTGGGCGGCAGCCTCGAGCCGTTCGCCGAGCTCAACGTCGCCCTCCACCGCGGTCGAACGTTCGACGTGGTCACCGAGGTCAGGGTCGGGCACGCCTGGCTTCGGTTGCGTGACTCGCTCGAATCGGCCGCCACGGCCTGGTACCTGGCCGAGCTCGCCGACCGCTCACTCGAGGAGCGCCACCCGGCCGAGCCGCTCTACGCGCTGCTCCGCCGGTCGTACGCGCTGCTCGACGCGGGGATGGCGCCGGGACGCGTCGCCCGCTGGTACGAGATGCACCTGGCCGACGAGCTGGGCGTCCGGCCCGAGCTCGACCGTTGCGTCGAATGCGATCGGATGCTCGAGGCCACCGAATCGTTCCGTTGGGTGCCACCGCTGGGCGGGGTCCTCTGCCAGCGCTGTCCGGGCCCGCCGATCGATAGGACGCGACTGTCGCTCGAGGCCCTCAAGCTGCTCAAGGCCTACCAGCGCCTCGACGTCGAGGCGCTGGCCGCGCTGCGGGTGGGCGCTGCCGTGGAGCGCGAGGTCGAGGCCGCCATGCGCGATTTCGTCCGCCACGCGCTCGAGCGTGAGGCCCGCTCGCTCGCCTTCCTCGACGAGGTCCGTGCGGGCGTCGGGTGAGGACCGCTGCGAGGAGCAACGCCCTGCGCCTGCTGGCGGAGAACCTGCCCGGGCGGTAGGATCGCGGGAGCGACCCCGCGACCGTCCCTTCCACGGCCGGCGCCCAGCCCGGAGGTCCCGTGACTGTCCCCCCTTCGCCCGAACTCGACGATGTCGCGCCCTCCGTCGCCGCCCTCGACACGATCGTCTCGCTGTCCAAGCGACGCGGGTTCGTCTTTCCCAGCAGCGAGATCTACGGCGGGATCAACGCCGTCTGGGACTACGGTCCGCTGGGCGTCGAGCTGAAGAACAACGTCAAGCGGGCCTGGTGGCGTGCGATGGTCCAGGAGCGCGACGACATCGTGGGGCTCGACGCCGGGATCCTCATGCACCCGCAGGTCTGGGTGACGTCCGGCCACGTTGGCTCGTTCAGCGACCCACTGGTCGAATGCGCCACCTGCCACCGGCGCTACCGGCTCGACGAGCTGCCGGGCGCCGAAGGCCTGACCGCGACCGACCTGCGCGACGAGCGAGTGGTCGACCGGCTCGCGCTTCGGTGCCCCAACGACGGCGGACCGCTGTCGCCGCCCCGCCGCTTCAACCTCATGTTCAAGACCCACATGGGACCGCTCGAGGACGATGCGGCGGTCGTCTACCTTCGGCCGGAGACGGCCCAGGGTTCGTACATCAACTTCAAGAACGTCCAGCAGTCGACCCGCAAGAAGCTGCCGTTCGGGATCGCCCAGATCGGCAAGAGCTTCCGCAACGAGATCAGTCCCGGCAACTTCGTCTTCCGGATGCGCGAATTCGAGCAGATGGAGATGCAGTATTTCGTCCGGCCGGATTCGGCTGCCCAGGCGTTCGAGGACTGGCTGGCGCGTCGCTGGGACTGGTACACGAAATACGGGGTCAAGCCTCAGCGGCTGCGGTTCCGCGAGCACGCCCCGGACGAGCTGGCCCACTACGCCACAAAGGCCGTCGACGTCGAGTACCGATTCCCGTTCGGCTGGAAGGAGCTGGAGGGCATCCACAACCGCGGCGATTTCGACCTGTCCCGCCACGCCGAAGCCTCCGGCGAGAACCTCGAGTACTTCGATCCCGCCACCGAAGAGCACTTCATCCCGTGGATCGTCGAGACCGCCGGCGGCCCCGATCGGGCCGCGTTCACGTTCCTCATCGATGCCTACCGCGAGGAGGAGGTGCGCGGTGAGACGCGCGTCTCGCTGGCCCTCCACCCCGAGCTGGCGCCCTACAAGGTGGCCGTGCTGCCGCTGCTCAAGAAACGACCCGAGATCGTCGAGCTGTGCCATCGGATCCGGGACGACCTGAAGCGCGACGTCATGGCGGTCTACGACGACACGGCCGCGATCGGCAAGCTCTACCGCCGCCAGGACGAGATCGGCACGCCGTGGTGCATCACCGTCGATGTTGAGTCGCTCGAAGACGGCGCCGTCACCGTCCGCGACCGCGATTCGATGACCCAGCAGCGGATCCCCGTCGAGGGCGTCAAGCGGGCGATCCTCGATCGCCTCGAGGCCTCCCGGGAGTAGGTCCGCGATCGCGCGGCCGCGGACCGGCCGGCCTACTCGTCGGGGACCGCGGGGCCACCCTTTGGCTCCTTGCCCTTCGGCCAGTAGAGCTCCTTCTTGACCTGGGCCTCGGGGAAGCCGCGGGACAGGAGCGTGGCCTCGGCGGCGACGATCATGTCGGGGTTGCCGCAGAGGTAGGCGATGGCGTTGTCGGGCGTCAGCCCCAGCTCGTCGCAGACGGCTGCGACGTTCGCCTCGGCCCGCCCCGTCCGGCCGGTCCAGCCGGCGTTGGCCGTATCGGCGGGGCGGGACACGGTCGGCAGGTAGCGGACCGGATAGTCGCCGGACGTCTCCCACGAATCGAGCAGCGCGCGATACCCCAGATCGGCGACATACGACACGCCATTGATGAAGACCGTGCGCCGCGGCCGGCCGGCCCGCTGGAGGGACCGCATCATCGAAACGAACGGCGCGTTGCCCGTCCCGGACGAGATGAACAGGTGGGTCCGCTCGTCGTCCGGCTCGAGGGTGAACTTGCCCTTCGGGCCGATCATCCGCATCCGGTGGCCGACCGGCAGCCGCCACAGCAGCGGCGTGAACATCCCGCCGTTGACCAGGCGGATGTACATCTCGTAACCCTCGCCGCCGGCGACGGCCGGGTCGGAGGCGATCGAGTACGGGCGCTGGACCAGCTTGCCGTCGGCGAACACGCCAATGGTCATGTACTGGCCGGACACGAACGGCGTGGGGTCCGCGTCGAAGCGGACCCAGAAGCAGGCCAGCGAGTCGTGCTGATCGTCGCGCCGGACGAGGGTCGCGTTGTACTGCGGGGCGTCGGCCTGGATCGTTCGAGGGTCGACGGCGAGCTCCGTCATCAGATGGATGGTACCCGGGCGCCGGCGCCCGTCTCCGGCCCTCAGAGCAGGCCGGGGCGGACCCAGACCTTGCCCAGGACGTGCTCGTCGAGGAAGGCCAGCACCGTCTCGTACCAGACCCGCGCGTTCTGCGGCTTGAGGACCCAGTGGTTCTCGTCGGGGAAGTAGAGGAAGCGGCCCGCGACCCCATGGCGTCGCAGGTCCGTCCAGAGCCGGAGCGCCTCGGAGACCGGGACGCGAGCGTCCTTCTCGCCGTGGACGACGAGCATCGGCGTCCTGATCAATCCGATGTGGTTGGCCGGCGAGTGGTCGTGGTAGCGCGACGGGTCCTTGTACGGGTCGCCCATCTCCTGCTCCCACCACATCCCGTCGTCGGTGGTGCCATGGAACGGACGCAGATCCCACAGCGACGCGTGCGTCACGATCGCCTTGAACCGATCCGTGTGGCCGGCCACCCAGTTGGCCATGTAGCCGCCGAACGAGCCGCCCATCAACGCGGTCCGCCGCTTGTCGATGTCGGGCCGCGCGACCGCCGCGTCGACGGCCGCCATCACGTCGGAGTAGGGGCGCTCGCCCCAGCGACCCCAGCCGCGGTCGACGAACGCCTGTCCGTAGCCCAGCGAGATGGCCGGGTCCGGCATGAGCACGGCATAGCCTCGCTCGACGAGGAGATTGGCGTTCCACCGCCACGACCAGCCGGACCACGTTCCGATCGGGCCGCCGTGGACGAAGACGACGAGGGGCGCCGGCCGCTTCGCGGAGGAGGCCCGCGGCCGGAGGAGCCACGACCCGACGTCGACCCCGTCGTCGGCCGTCGCGGTGATGCGTTCGATCGCGCCGCGTCGCGGGAGCTCCGCTTCGGGGCGGGCGGGGGAGGGGAGTTCCGTCGGCGCCTGGTCGGCGGCCCGCGCGTCGAGCCGGACGACGTGTGGCGGCCGATCCGGATGCGAGCGGAGGGCGAAGATCGAGGCGCCGTCCGGTGACGGGCACAGGTCGGAGAAGGCGCTCCCCGTCGTCAGCATGGTCAGCCGCTCGCCCTTGAGGTCCAGGCGGTAGACCGCGTCGGCGCCCTCGTCGTGCGCCGTGAAGAAGACGGCGGAACCGTCGGCCGACCAGACCGGCGTCATCGGCCAGCGGTCGAGCTTCCGCGTGACGTCTCGCGCCTTGCCGCTCGTGGCGTCGACCAGGCGCAGCCATTCGGTCGAGGCATGGTCCTTGTCGCCGTCCGTCCCGTACACGACCGCGATCGTCCGGCCGTCGGGCGAGATCGCCGGGTCGTGCCACGTCCCCGGTCCTTTCCCGAGGACCATTCGCGTCCGCCCGCTTCGGTCGAACCGGATGAGATCGTCGCCGACTGACCCCGGCAGCCAGCGGCGCCACGTCGTGACCACCCACTCGCCGCCCGGCGCGACGTCGAACGTCGGCTCGACGAGCGACCCGCCGCTCGACCCGGTCAGGTCGTCCGGCCCCGACAACGCCGGCTCGGGCCCGTCCGCATCCACGTCCCCGGCGAACAGCCGGGCGTCCCGTGGCCCCAGGTAGCGATCCCAGTGGCGGATGGGATAGTCCTCGTACAGCAGGGCCGTGACGCCGGCGTCCTTGCGCGCCTTCTCCCGCTCGGCGTCCTTGTCGAACGATTCCGCCCCGGGATGGAGCTGCACCGAGAAGACCACCGTCGCCCGGTCGCGCGCGGCGCGGATCGCGTCCACGCCCGCCTGGGGCGCTGCCAGCAGCCGGGCCTCGCCGCCGTCGGCCGGCAGGAGCCACAGCGCCCCCGACGGTTCCTCGCCGTCCGGCTTTCGATCGGGATCGGCCCGTTCCGAGGTGAAGACCAGCGACCCGTCGGGCAGGAAGGCGGGCGCCGATTCGCCCCTGGCCGAGTGGGTCAGCCGACGCGGCCGTTCCCTCCCGCCGGGATCGACCTCCCACAGCGACGTCCGCATCCGGGTCCCTTCGGGGGCCACGGTCGCCACCGCCACGACCAGACGGCGCCCGTCGGGCGAGAGGCGGAGATCGGACAGCCGCGGGAGCGCCAGGAAGTGGTCGACGTCGAAGGGGTCGGTCATGTGTCGGCCATCCTGCCAGACCGGCGGGCAGACCGTCGCAACGGCGGAACCGAAGGCCCGCCAGCCCCTGCGCTACGATGCGCGGACCAGACGACCGAAACGTCGGCGGCTGCCCGAGTGACGTCGCCGCTGCCCGACCCGGAGGGTTCCCCATGGCCGACACCGCCACGCGTGCCGAGGAGCGCCCGCATCGCGCCGCGAAGCGCTACATCTACGCCTGGGGTGCCGGACGGGCCGAGGGCAACGCCGCCATGCGCGACCTGCTCGGCGGCAAGGGCGCCGGCCTGGCCGAGATGACCAACGCCGGGCTGCCGGTCCCGCCGGGGTTCACGATCACGACCGAAGCGTGCAACGACTACTTCGCCGCCGGCGAGAAGCTCCCCGACGGGCTCTGGGACGACGTCCTCGAGGCGGTCAAGGCGGTCGAGGCCGAGACCGGCAAGGGCTTCGGCGACCCGAAGAACCCGCTCCTCGTCAGCGTCCGCTCGGGGGCCAGGTTCTCGATGCCGGGGATGATGGACACGGTCCTGAACCTGGGCCTCAACGAGCAGACACTCCACGGCCTCGTCGAGCTCACCGGCAACGAGCGGTTCGGCTGGGACGCCTACCGCCGCTTCATCCAGATGTTCGGCCGGATCGTCCTGGGCGTCGACGCCGGGCGCTTCGACCACGCCCTCGAGGCGGCCAGGGCGACGCACGGTGCGAAGGCCGACACGGACCTCGATGCGGCCGCCCTGCGCGACCTGACGACGACGTTCAAGGGCATCGTCCGCGAGGCCGCCGGCCGCGAGTTCCCGTCGGACCCCAAGGAGCAGCTCGACCTCGCCATCAAGGCCGTCTTCGGCAGCTGGTTCGGGCGGCGGGCATTCGACTACCGGCGCGAGATGAAGATCCCGGACGACCTGGGCACGGCGGTCAACGTCGTCACGATGGTCTTCGGCAACATGGGCGACGACTCCGGCACCGGCGTCGCGTTCACCCGCGATCCCAACACCGGGGAGAAGTCGCTCTATGGCGAGTATCTGACCAACGCCCAGGGCGAGGACGTCGTCGCCGGCATCCGCACCGCGCCGAAGATCGCCCAGATGCAGCAGGACATGCCGGAGGTCTACGCCGAGTTCCAGCGGATCGGCGAGCGGCTCGAGCGCCACTACCGCGACGTCCAGGACCTCGAGTTCACGATCGAACGCGGCCGCCTCTTCATGCTCCAGACGCGGTCGGCGAAGCGGACCGCGGCCGCCGCCGTGAAGATCGCCGTCGACATGGTCGCCGAGGGCGTCCTCTCGAAGGAGGAGGCGCTCACCCGGATCGAGCCGGCCCACGTCGACCAGCTGCTGCGCGACCAGTTCGACCCGGCCGCCCTCAGGAAGGCGACCCGCATCGCCAGGGGCCTCAACGCGTCGCCGGGGGCGGCCGTCGGCAAGGCCGTCTTCAACGCCGATCGCGCCGCGGAGCAGGGCGCCGCGGGCCAGCGGGTCGTGCTCGTCCGGATCGAGACTTCGCCGGACGACTTCCACGGCATGGCCGCCGCGCAGGGCATCCTCACCGCCCGTGGCGGCGCCACGTCGCACGCCGCCGTCGTCGCCCGGCAGATCGGCAAGCCGTGCGTGGCCGGCGTCCACGAGCTGATCATCGACTACGCCAGGCGCGAGGCGACGACCGGCAAGGTGACGTTCAAGGAGGGCGACCAGATCAGCGTCGACGGCTCGACCGGCGAGGTGTACCTGGGCGCGATCCCGACGGTCAGCGCTCGCTTCGAGGATCAGCCGGACCTCCAGAAGGTCCTCGGCTGGGCGGACGAGGTCCGCCGCCTCCAGGTCTGGACCAATGCCGACAAGCCCGAGGAGGCTGCCCAGGCCCGCAGCTACGGAGCGCAGGGCATCGGCCTCTGCCGGACCGAGCACATGTTCCGCGAGGGCGACCGGCTCGAGATCGTCCGCGACGCGATCCTGGTCGCGTTCCAGGCGACGCGGGCCAAGGACCGCCGGGCGGCGAACCAGCCGCTCTCGCCCGACGACGAGGCCGCGATCAAGCGCTTCGACGGCGCGATGGCCAAGCTCGAGAAGCTCCAGCAGGGCGATTTCGAGGGCATCTTCAAGGCGATGGACGGTCTGCCGGTCGTCATCCGGCTCATCGACCCGCCCCTCCACGAGTTCCTGCCGAACCTGGAGGAGCAGCTGGTCAAGGTCACC
>JBGPDX010000090.1:0-9538 GCA_041482475.1 Candidatus Limnocylindria bacterium
CCTACACGAGCGTCCCGTAGCCTGAAACTGACCCACTACCGGGGCTTGGCCAGGCAACGCCGAAAAGAAAGGACGGAGACCCGATTTGAGGGTCTCCGTCCCGCGTCTGGCTGGGCGCGACAGGGGTCAGTCGCCGCCGCCCTCGTGGTCGCTGCCGCTCTGGTGGTCGCTGCCGCTCTGGTGGTCGCCGTTCTGCGACTCCGTCTGGTGCTCGTCGGCGTCGTCCTTGTCGTTCTCGTTGTCGCCCTGGTCGTTCTCGTTGGCCTTGGGCGTGGTCTTCGGGCGAGGCGTCTCCCGGGCCTCCGGCGTTTCGGCCGGTTCGGGCGTCTCGACCTCCGGGGTCTCGTTGGCGTCCGGCGTCTCGTTGGCGTCCGGCGTCTCGTTGGCGTCCGGGGTCTCGGCCGGCTCCGGCGTCTCGGTGGCGCTCTCGTCGTCGCGAACGAACCCGATCAGATGGAGCGCCCGAGGCAATGGATCGCGCCCGTTCGAGCCGAGGGCCGGCCCGATCGCGAGCGCCAGGAGGGCGACGCAGGCGAGCAGGGCCGCGACGAGGCGGCTCGGCCTCACCCTTCGCCGAATCGTGATCTGCATCCGGTGCAAACCTCCTTCACCGCCTCCCGGCGGTCCCGCCACTCTGGCCGGGCGGACCAACGATCGGAACCCTGACCATCTTGCCGCCCGGACCGTGGCCCGAAGGTCAGGCGCACGGGGGCACCGGACGGACGGATCGCCCGAACCGTCGCTCGTCCGCGCTACCCTCCGGGTAGACGCAACCGCAGGGAGGGGATCAATGGACCCGAAGGCGCCGAAGACGCCGAAGACGCCGAAGACGCCAGGACCGAAGCGCCAGGCGCCGGCTGGATCGTCGGCGACGACCGCCAGGCCGAAGGTGCGGGCGCGCGCCACCGGCGTGACGAAGGGCGGCGTGACGAAGGGCGGCGTGACGAAGGGCGGTGCGCCGGCGCCTACCAGGAAACCCCCGGTCCAGGCATCCGGCCAGCCGGTGGGCCCGGACGACCAGCTCGAGCGGCTGCGCCGCCTCCAGGAGCAGCTGAGACTCGAACACGAGCAGGCGGGCAAGCAACGGGAGCAGCAGTCGCGGCCGCGGCGGCAGCGGTAACGACGGCGCATGGCGAGGGGCCAGTACGACTTCATCATCGTCGGCGGCGGGTCCGCCGGCTGCGCCCTGGCCAACCGCCTGAGCGCCGACCCGTCGACCCGCGTCCTCGTCCTCGAGGCAGGCCGGCCGGACTACCTGTTCGACGTCTTCGTCCACATGCCGGCGGCGCTGACGTTCCCGATCGGCAGCCGCTTCTACGACTGGAAGTACGAGTCGGAGCCCGAGCCGTTCATGAACGGCCGGCGGATCTACCACGCCCGCGGCAAGCTGCTTGGCGGGTCGAGCAGCATCAACGGGATGATCTTCCAGCGCGGCAACCCGCTCGACTACGAGCGCTGGGCGGCGGATCCCGGCATGAGCACCTGGGACTACGCCCACTGTCTGCCGTACTTCAAGCGAATGGAGACGAGCCTCGCGGCGGCGGCCGACGATCCCTTCCGCGGCCATCACGGCCCGCTAGTGCTCGAGCGCGGACCGGCGTCGAGTCCGCTGTTCCAGGCCTTCTTCCAGGCCGTCCAGGAGGCGGGCTACGCCCTGACGCCCGACGTCAACGGGTACCGCCAGGAGGGCTTCGGCCCGTTCGACCGAAACATCCATCGTGGCCGCCGGCTCAGCGCGGCGAGGGCGTACTTGCACCCCGTGATGGGACGGCCGAACCTGAGCCTCGAGACGCGGGCGTTCGTCACTCGCGTGCTGTTCGAGGGCAATCGTGCGGTGGGTGTCGAATACCGACAGCGCGGCGGGGCGGTACGCGAGGTGCGCGCCGGCGAGGTGATCCTGAGTGGTGGCGCGATCAACTCGCCGCAGCTGTTGCAGCTGTCAGGCGTAGGTGCGGCCGACGAGCTGCGGGCGCTCGACATCGCCGTCGTCGCCGATCTGCCCGGCGCGGGCGAGCATCTCCAGGATCACCTCGAGGTCTACATCCAGTACGGCTCAAAGCAGGCCGTGTCGATGCAGCCGTCGGCGACGCAGAAGTGGCGCCGGCCGTTCATCGGCGCGCAGTGGCTCTTCCTGCGTGGCGGGCCGGGCGCGACGAACCACTTCGAGGGCGGCGGGTTCGCGCGGAGCAACGACGACGTCGACTATCCGAACCTCATGTTCCACTTCCTGCCGCTGGCGATCCGCTATGACGGAACTGCACCGGCGGCAGGCCACGGCTACCAGGTCCACATCGGCCCGATGTACTCGGATTCACGAGGCTCGGTGAAGGTCCGCTCGACCGACCCGACCGTCCATCCGGCGCTTCGGTTCAACTACCTGTCGACGGCGCAGGACCGCCGCGAGTGGATCGAGGCGATCCACGTCGCCCGGACCATCCTCAACCAGCCGGCGTTCGGGCCGTACAACGCCGGCGAGCTGTCGCCGGGGCCGTCGGTCGACAGCGACGAAGAGATCCTCGCGTGGGTGGCGCGGGACGCCGAGACGGCGCTGCATCCTTCGTGCACCGCCCGCATGGGGACGGATTCGGACTCTGTCGTCGATCCGCTGACGATGCGCGTCCACGGCACCGAAGGGCTGCGAGTCGTCGACGCGTCGGTCATGCCGTACGTCACGAACGGCAACATCTACGCGCCGGTGATGATGGTCGCCGAGAAGGCCGCCGACCTCATCCTCGGCAACCTGCCGCTGGCGCCCGAGCCCATCGACTTCTACCGCCACCGAAAGGCTGCGGTCGCGGCGATGCTGGCCGGCCAGTCCTGACGCCGGCGTCGACCTAGTCTCGCGGGCGAGCCTCCTGCGCCTGCGACTGCGTCGCCGGCGCGTGCCGCCGGGTCGCGACGTCGAGTCCCGAGAGGACCCAGCCGAGCCCGTTGAGAGCCACGCCGAGTCGCAGCGTCACGAGGCCGAAAGCGGCGCTCCGGACCGCAGTTACTACGACGGCCAAGCCCTCGGTTGCGACCGTCCCCGCGAAGGCCGCCGATGCTTCGGCAACCGAGGTGTCACCTTCAGTGCCTGAGTCGTTGAAGCGCCCCGACTAGGAGGAGGCCGGCCGCCAGCACAAATGGAATCAGAAGGAGCGCGGCGGGCCACAGTTCGGCGCGGACCATCCCCGCCATTGCGACGGCCACGACGCCAATTAGCACGATCCCTAACGTCAAGGCCTGGATGGCAATACCTATGCGGTCTGGGCCGCGGCCAGCCTTTACACTTCGAAAATTAAGGTATGTGCCCAACCCGATCAGGGAGAGGGCGGCCACGGTCAGGATGAGCACGATCGAGGGGTTCATTGGGCGAGGCATGTCCTATAGATGAGGCCAGCCGCCGCAACCTCGGTTACAAGCCCGATGGCTTCAAGCATTCCACCCGCGATAACTCCGGCAACTGTCGCTGGAGTTGCCGCGCCGAACGACACACCAAACAGAGTGACTGAGAAGCCCTGGACCAGGGGCGCCCGCCCCGACTTGGAGAATCCCCGAGCCCCTGGCCGTCAGGTTGCCGGGACGGTATCGGTGCCAGCGTTGTACGTCCAGGCGGTCTTGACGGCGTTGCCGTCCTCGCTATCTGGTCGCGACAGCCAAGACAAACGCGGCAAATGCCGCGGTCACGGCAACCGCCAGGAGGGCGCGGACCGGCAGGTCGGACTTTCCAGCGAGCGCACGGGTGGAAGCCCGGTAGAGAATCCATCCGATCGCAAGGATTGCGATTACGCCTGAGGGTTGCGATGGCAGCAGGCTGGCTACCACGGCGCCTCCAACGACGACGACCGACAGACCAATCACCAGCGCGGCCTGTTGTGAAGTGAGTCGTATCCCTCGTCGCGCGGCAATCAATAACCCAACGGCGATGGACAACCCCACAAGGACGAGGGTCACGGCGACTACGTAGAAAGGACCGCTCATTGTGGGAGGCCTTGCGGTCGGCACTGGTAGGACTCCCGGAACTCATTCAATCCCCACCCTACGGCGTATACGCCTGCGGCGACGCTGACTCCACCAAATGGCGCCGCCAGACCACCGGTCACGAAGATGGAGACGAGACCCTCGGCGACTGCGTAGCCTCCGACTACCACGCCGACCACGCCCACGGCTGTCTGGATTGGGTCGCATGGAAGAACGCCCGACAAGTCGATGCCACCTCCCCCCAACACCTGCGACTTCAGGCCGCTCGTCGCCGAACGTCGCCGGGTTGTTGCCGCCGTATACGTAGCGATTGAGCGTCTGGCACGAGCTCGGGGTACCGGGCCACGGATCGCGGCTCAGGAACCGCCCGAGCGCTGGGTCGTAGTAGCGAGCTCTTAGATAGGTAAGGCCGGTCGCGTCCCGTGGCTCGCCGGTGAACCCGAACGGCTGGGTACTGGAACCCGTCTGCGCAGTGACTGTGCCCCACTCGTCCGTCCGGTAGGTCGCGCTCACCGATCCGGTGGCGTCCGTGAGCGCGCGGATCGAGCCGAGTCGGTCAGTGTGATACACCTCAAGCGACGAGCCGTTGACGGCGTAGGCGAGGCCGAGACCGTAAACGTACTTGCGGGTGCCGTCGTCGACCGCGACCGGCAGGCCGCGGTTGACGTCCGAGACGTACCGGATCGGGCTCCCGGAGCCGATTTGGCGGCTGAAGCGGGTCCCGTCGCCATCGTAGGCATACGTCTCGGCCGTGCCAGAGACGGTCGCGGTCTTGAGCCGGTTCGGCTGGTCATAGATGAATGTGTCGGCACCCTTGGCCGTCGTGTTGCCGTTGGCGTTGACGCTGAACGATGTAGCGCCTGCGGTAAGGATCCCGTCAGCGCGGTCGTACGTGTAAGAGGTCGTTGCACCAGCGACTTTGGACGTCCGGTTCCCGACTGGATCGTACCCGTACGTCGCGTTGCCGTCGGGGCCTGTCACGGACGTCAGTCGATACAGCCGGTCGTATCCGTAGGTGAACGAGTCACTCTACGGTACAATGGCACGCACCAAAGTTGTCCACAATATTGCGGAGTCGGGCTCCGGCGTCGGCTGGCACAATTGCATCGCGCGACTGGGCCCCAAAACGCGGTGGAGGCCGAGGTACGTAGTCGCGGACCCTGCACCCGTTCGCAGGCGCCGCTCGATTGCAGCGTGGGCTTCGCCTGAAGTCAGAGCCTTCGAATCATCGCTCCCCCAAAATTGCGCCGATTCGCGCGCGCAGGCTAGTTCAGGCGGCAAACACCCAGCCTCCGCCACGGTGCGGGCGAGGATCTACCCGCCGAATGACGCGACGTGCTCCTCGTCGTGGTCGAGCGCCTTCTGCATGAGCGCGGCGACGTCGAGCCGGCCGTAGCGCTCGTGGACGCCGACCTTCGCCCAGCCCGCGTCGTCCAGGCCGTCGAGCTGCGCCACGGTGCGCGCGCGGCTCGCGCGGAATAGATCGAGCACGGCGGCCCACCCATCGGCGGTGGCTGCGGACAGCCCCGGCTCGTACCACGGCCAGTGCGGCTCGGGCTCAGTTTCGAGCTGATGTAGCCGCGGTTGCCAGACCTCGTCGTCGACCGCCAGGAGGTGGCGAATCACCTGTTCGGGTGTCCACTCGCCCGCCGGCGCGCGAGCGGCACGCGGAATCGCCGCTGCAAGCCGATCCGGCACGGCGGCGAGCGCGTCGCGCAGCGATCGCTGCTCAGGGGTCATGCCGGCCGCCGGCCGATGAGGCTGTCGACGTAGCGACGGCGCCACAATTCGGTGGTCTCGACCTGGTTGAACGTGTAGAGGTGGACCCACCGAACGTCGGCCACCGGATCGCCGTACAGCGGCGCGAGCTCGTCGAGCAGCGAATCGGGCCGGTAGAAGCCACCTGACCGCAGCAACCGGCCGACGAAGCCCATGTTCTTCAGCAGGAACTTGCCCGTATCGCGGACGCCGATCCGGGCGCTGACCGTCAGCAATCGGTGTGGCTCGACGGCACCGGCGACGCCGATCTGGACCGGCAGCGTGAACCCGTCGGCGCGGCGCGCCGCGATCCACGACCTGATGGCATTGGCGTCGAAGCACATCTGGGTCGTCATGTAGTGGGCGAACGGCTCCTTCGCGGCCAGGGCCTCGAGCAGCTTGTCGTCGGGAATGAAGGTGTGGCCCTGTGGGTAGCACGGGATCCCCACGTTCGACAGCTCCACGCCGAGATCGGCAATCTCGCGAAGCAGCGACAGGCCGTCCGGATATTTGCCCGCCTGGGGCGAGTCGCCGCCGACGACGAACGCGCGATCAACACCGCCGCCCGTGAGCCGCTTGAGGAGCTCGCGCAGGTGGGCCCGGTCACGAATCATCCGCGCCGAGAGGTGTGCGATGGCGCGAAACCGGCGCGCCTCCAGGGCGACCGCCAGCTCGATCGTCGCGTCGAGTCCCTTCGACGGCGACGCGGTGACCGAGACCCACGTGCCCGCCGGGACCCAGGCCGACTGCGCCTCGGCGCTCTTGAGCGGCAGCAGCTCGAAAGTGGGCTCGCTCAGCGCGCGGGCGAGGCCGGCGCGACCGGCGACATCGACGGGCGCACGGCGGCGGAGCGAGATGACCGCCATGCGCTAGACCTCGGAGTCGGGCATCGACGCCTTGCGGCGGACGATGAACTCGAGCAACGCCTCGTCGATGCCGGGATCGATCGGCGGCGCCTCGTACGCGGCGAGCATGCGCTTCCAGACCTTGTTGGCGCGCTGCGCGGCGTCGAGCCCGCCGTCCTCGAGCCACTGCTCGAAGCTGTTGTTGTCGGCGATCTCGGAGCGGTAGAACGCGGTCTCGAAGTTGGCCAGCGTGTGCGCCGTGCCCAGGAAGTGCTGGCCGGGACCGTTTTCCCGAATCGCGTCGAGGGCCTGGCCGTTCTCCGACATGTCGAGGCCGTTGATGAAGACGGCCATCATCCCGCACTGGTCGGCGTCCATGACGAACTTCTCGTAGCCGACCGCGAGGCCGCCTTCGAGCCAGCCCGCCGCGTGCAGGACGAAGTTGACACCGGCGAGGACGGTGGGCTGAAGGGTCGCCGCCGATTCATAGGCAGCCTGTGCATCGGGAATCTTTGACGCGCAGAGCGATCCGCCCGACCGGAAGGGCACGCCCAGCCGACGGGCCAGGGCGGCCATGACGTAGAGCACGAGGGCGGGCTCCGGGGTGCCGAACGTCGGTGCGCCCGACTGCATCGACATCGAGCTCGCGAAGCTGCCGAGGACCACGGGGGCGCCCGGACGAACGAGCTGGACGAGGGTCATGCCGCCGAGCGATTCCGCGAGCGTCTGGGCACACACGGCGGCTGCGGTCACCGGCGCCATCGCCCCGGCCAGGATGAACGGGGTGATGAGCGTCGCCTGGTTCGCTTCCGCGTAGGCCCGCGCCGCGCCCAGCATCGACGAGTCCCATACGAGCGGCGAGTTGGCGTTGATGAGGCTCAGGATCACGGCGTTCTGGTCGACGAACTCCGCGCCGAACACGAGGCGCGCCATCTCGACCGTGTCGCGCGCCCGCTCCGGCGCCGTGACCGAGCCCATGAACGGCTTGTCGCTGTAGCGGATGTGCGAATAGACCATGTCAAGGTGCCGCTTGTTCACCGGCACGTCGACCGGCTCGCAGACCGTCCCGCCGGAGTGATGGAGATGCGGGCTCATGTAGGCGAGCTTCACGAAGTTGCGGAAGTCCTCGATCGTCCCGTAGCGGCGGCCGCTGTCGAGGTCGCGCACGAACGGCGACCCGTAGTTCGGGGCGAACACCGTCGCCTTGCCGCCGATCTGGACGCTGTTCGCGGGATTGCGCGCGAACTGGGTGAACTCTCGCGGCGCGGTAGCCTGGACGATCTGGCGGCACATCCCCCGCGGGAACCGGACGCGCTCGCCGTCGACGTCCGCGCCGGCGTCCTTGAGCAGCCCGATGGCCACGGGGTCGCCGCGAAACTCCAGCCCGACCTCCTCGAGGATCGTGTCGGCGTTGCGCTCGAGGAGGGAAAGGCCCTCCTCATCGAGGATCTCGAACGGGGCGAGCTTGCGGGTCAGGAACGGCATCCGTTCGACCTGGCGGTTGAGGCGGGCCGCCTGCCGCCCGGCGCGACCGCCGGTCCGATGGCGAGGGGCCTCGTCGATCGTCATGCGTCCTCCTTGACCGCGCCGGCCACGACCCGTCGCCGGCGTCCGGGCCGCGCCTCCAGGGTCCCCGAAGGCTGCGCACGTGGGGGCAGCACCACGACGCGCTCGAGGTTCGGATAGGCGGCAGTTCGGTGCGGGAACGCCATCGCCTCGACGAAATGCTCCTGGAAGCGGGGCTCGACGGCGGTCTCGATCTTCTCGACGCGCCGGACGACGCCTTCGATCTCGCGCCGCGCCGATGCCGACAGTAGCGCGATCAGGGCGCCGGTTCCGGCCGCGTTCCCGGCCGACGAGACGCGCGACAGGTCGCAGTCGGGGATCAACCCAAGGACCATGGCGTGGACGACGTCGATCTGGCTGCCGAACGCGCCGGCCAGCCGGATCCGGTCGACAGCGTCCGCGCCCAGGTGATCCATCAGCAGCCGCACCCCGGCGTACAGCGCCGCCTTGGCGAGCTGGATCGCCCGGACGTCGTTCTGGGTGATCGTCAGTTGCGGCTGGCCCTCGTGGAGGACGTAGGAGAACGTTCGGCCGTCCGCGACGATCCGCGGGGAGCGAGCGGCGAGGCGCCCGTCGACGATGCCGTCCGGGGTGATCACGCCCGCCAGGAACAGCTCGGCGATGACCTCGACTATACCGGAGCCGCAGACGCCCGTGACGCCGACGGAGCGCACCGCATCGCTGAACCCCGGCTCGTCCGACCACGGCTCGCAGCCGATGACCTTGAACCGCGGCTCCAGCGTGTCGCGATCGATCCGAACGCGCTCGATGGCGCCCGGCGCGGCGCGCTGGCCAGACGAGATCTGGGCGCCCTCGAAGGCCGGGCCCGTTGGGCTCGAGGCCGCCAGCAGCCGGTCGCGGTTGCCGAGGACGATCTCGGCGTTGGTGCCGACGTCGACGACGAGGTTGACGCCGGTGGCGATCTCGTGCGGCGCCTCGGCCAGGATGACGCCGGCGGTGTCGGCCCCGACGTGGCCGGCGATGCATGGCAGGACATAGACCCGCGCCCCGGGATGGGCCGGCAGCTTGAGCTCGCTGGCCCGGAGGCGGACGGCGCGATCGGTGGCCAGGGCGAACGGCGCCGAGCCGAGCGGGATGGGGTCGATGCCCAGCAGCAGGTGATGCATGATCGGGTTGCCCACGACGCTCAGCTCGAGGATCTCGTCGGTGCGGATGCCGGCCTGCCTGGCGAGGCCGCCGATGAGCCCGCTCAGCGCCGCCCGGACGGCTTTCGTCATCTCGCGGGCGCCGTCGTCGTGGAGCATCGCGTACGAGACGCGGCTCATGAGATCCTCGCCGAACCGGATCTGCGGGTTCATCACGCCGTTCGACGCCAGCACCGAGCCGTCCGCCAGGTCCGCGAGGTGGCCGGCGATCGTCGTCGAGCCGACGTCGAGAGCGACCCCGTA
>JBGPDX010000091.1:0-9491 GCA_041482475.1 Candidatus Limnocylindria bacterium
ACCGTCAGTCGTTGTTCGGCGCGTCCCCGTTGAGGTACGAGTCGGCCTCGAGGGCGGACTCGGCGAAGCCGCCCCAGGCGAGGACGAGGAGGACCAGCCCGCTGCCGACCAGGACGCCGAGGAAGGCATAGACCTGGCCGGCGCCGGACAGGACCAGCGACAGGATCCCGAGCGCGGCGCAGATGGCGTAGATCAGCAGGACCGTCTGGCGATGCGTCAGGCCCAGGTCCAGCAGCCGGTGGTGGATGTGGCCGCGGTCCGGGCTGAACGGCGAGCGGCCGTTGAACAGCCGGCGAACGATGATCCAGAAGGTGTCGATGATCGGCACGCCCAGCACGAGCAGCGCCACGGCGACCTTGGCGCTGCCCAGGATCGACAGGACCGCCAGGGCGTAGCCCACGAACATCGTGCCGCTCGTGCCGGTGAAGACCGACGCCGGGTGGAAGTTCCAGCGCAGGAAGCCCAGCAGTGCGCCGGCCAGGGCGATGCACAGCACCGCGATGATGGGCTGGCCGATCGGGATCGTCAGGCTGATCACGCCGAGGGTCAACGCGGCGATGAGGGCGATCCCCGACGACAGCCCGTCGAGCCCGTCGATGAAGTTCACGCTGTTGATCATCCCCACGATCCACAGCACCGTGAAGCCGGCCGCGAAGGGCTCGTCGAGCGAGATGTTGCCCGGCCCGAACGGGTTGTTGACCAGGCCGATCGAGATCCCGAGGGCGACTGCCCCCAGCGCCAGGCCGATCTGGCCGACGAGCTGGTAGCGGGCCCGCAGGTCGAAGTAGTCGTCGAGCGCGCCCAGGACGGCGGCCACGGCGCTGCCGGCCAGCAGCGCCAGCAGCTGCCCGCCGTCCAGGAACGACGGCGTCTCGACGAGATCCAGCCGGTCGTTGACCGCCACGACCCCGACGGCGACGAGGAGGAACGCCACGGCGACGGCGACGCCGCCGCCCCGCGGTACCGGCCGGGTGTTGACCCGGCGCTGGTCGGGGCGGTCGACCATCCGCAACCGGATGGCCAGCCGCCGGACGACGGGGGTGAGGACGTACGACAGGGCGACCGCGACCGCGAAGGCGACGACGAGGATCGGCAGGACGTCGCCGGCGGCGGGGACGAATCTCACGTCTGCGGCAGGCCGGGCACCGGGAATCGGTCGCACATGGCGCGCACCTCGGCGGCGAAGCGGGCTTGGGCGCGAGGCTCGTCGCGCGCGCCGATCGCTTCGACGATGAGCCGCCCGATCGCCCGCATCTCGTCGGGCCCGAAGCCGCGGGTCGTCACGGCCGGCGTCCCGACGCGGATGCCGGACGCGATGTTCGGCGGCTGCCGATCGAACGGGATGGCGTTCTTGTTGACGGTGATGCCGATCTCATCGAGGAGGGCCTCGGCCTGCTTGCCGGTGACGCCGAGCGGCGTGACGTCGACGAGCATGAGGTGGTTGTCGGTGCCGCCCGACACGACCCGTGCACCCTGCCCGGCCAGCGTCTGGGCCAGCAGGCGGGCGTTGGCGACCGTCCGCTCCATGTCCGTCCGGAAGTCGTCCGTGGCAGCCAGCCGGAAGGCAACCGCCTTGCCGGCGATGACGTGCATCAGCGGGCCGCCCTGGACGCCCGGGAAGACTGTCTTGTCGACGGTGGCCGCGAGCGACGTCCTGACGTTCGGGAAGTCGCCGGCATCGACCTCCGCGGGGAGCTCGTTGCGGGAGAAGATCAGCCCGCCCCGCGGGCCGCGCAGGGTCTTGTGGGTCGTCGTCGTGACGATGTCGGCGTGGGGGAAGGGGCTGGGGTGCTGGCCGGCCGCGACGAGCCCGGCGATGTGGGCCATGTCGACGAACAGCAACGCCCCGACGCCGTGGGCGATGGCCGCCATCCGCTCGAAGTCGATGATCCGCGGATAGGCCGACGCGCCGGCGACGATGAGCTTCGGTCGGACCTCGGCGGCCTGCCGCTCGAGGGCGTCGTAGTCGATTCGCTCGTCGTCTTCGCGCACGCCGTAGGCGTGGACCTCGTACAGCCGCCCGGAGAAGTTGAGCTTCATGCCGTGCGTCAGGTGGCCGCCCTGGTCCAGCTTCATGCCCATGATCCGGTCGCCCGGGTCGAGCACGCTGAAGTAGGCGGCCATGTTGGCCTGGGCGCCGGAGTGCGGCTGGACGTTCACGTGTTCGGCGCCGGGGAACAGCGCCAGCGCCCGCTCCTGGGCCAGCCGCTCCGCGACGTCGACGAACTCGCAGCCGCCGTAGTAGCGCTTGCCGGGCAGCCCCTCGGCGTACTTGTTGGTCAGCCAGCTGCCCTGCGCCTCCATGACGGCGGCGAAGGTGTAGTTCTCGCTGGCGATCAGCTCGATCTTGTCGTGCTGGCGGCGGCGCTCGTCCTCCATGGCCGCCCACAGCTCAGGATCGACGTCGGCGAGCCTCGCCCAGCCGAGGCCGGACAGGTGCGAGATCGTCATCCGTGGATTCCCTTCCCGACCGGGGCCGTCGGCCCGTCTCCCGCGCCCGGGCCGATGTCGATCCGAAGTCGTTATCTTCCCACGATCCGGCCGGCCGGCGGCGACCCGCGGCCCAGCTCGTGGGCGATGCCGGCCTCGTCGAGGAGGTCCGCGATCCGCTCCACGGGGATGGCCCCGGGACGCAGGATCCGAACCGGCTCCGCCGTGCAGTCGACGACCGTCGACGGCACCCCGCCAGGACTCCGCCCGCCGTCGATGACGAGATCGATCCGGTCGCCGAGCGAGGCGACGACGTCGTCGGCCGAACGGGCGTCGGGGGCTCCGGACGGGTTGGCCGAAGTCGTCGGCAACGGCCCGATCTCGCGCGCGAGTTGCCTGGGCACGGGGTGATCCGGGACGCGGACCCCCAGGGTCGACGTGCCGGCCGTCAGCGCGCGTGGCAGCGACGCCCCGGGCCGGACCGGCAGGACGAGCGTCAGCCCGCCGGGCCACAGCGCCGTCAGGGCCCGGGCGGCGGCGGGCACGTCGACGATGCCGGCCGCCTGGTCGAGTGCGTCGACGAGGACCATGACGGCCCGCTCCGGCGGGCGGCGCTTGACCTCGAACAGCCGCTCGACGCCGCCCGCCGTCCCGAGCGCGACGGAGATGCCGTAGACGGTGTCGGTCGGGAGGGCCACGATCCCGCCGCCGCGGAGCACCGCGACCGCATCCCGACGCCCGTCGGCATCGTCGCGGACGACGCGCGGGCGCGCCACCGTCACAGCCCGGCCGGTGTCACGGCCCGGCCGGCGGCCGCTCGATCCGCGCCACCCGCGGCTGGCCGGCCAGGTCGAGCTCGATCGTCGATGGCCAGCCCGGCAGCTCGCCGCGCACGAGCGCTTCGACCGCCTCCGCCTGGTCCGACCCGATCTCGAGCATCGCGACGCCGCCGTCGGCCAGTGCGTCGGGCAGCCGCGCGACGAGGCGCCCGATCAGTGACAGCCCGTCCGGGCCGCCGTCGAGGGCGATCCGGGGCTCGAAGGACGCGGCGACCGGCAATGTCGGGATGGTCGCCGTGGGGATGTACGGCAGGTTTGCCAGGACGAGGTCGAACGGCGTCGCGACGACCGGCGGCAGGAGGTCCGCCTCGACGAAGCGGACGCGGTCGGCGACCGCGTGGCCGACGGCGTTCTCGCGGGCAAGCTCGAGCGCCTCCGGCGAGTCGTCGGTGCCGATGATCTCGACGTCGGTGTTGACCCGTCGCCGCCGCAGCGCGACGGCGAGGCTGACCGCGATCGCGCCGCTGCCCGTGCCGACGTCGGCGATCCGGACCGGCGGCGTGCCGGCGGGTCGGGGCGCGGCGGTCAGGCGGTGGAGCACCTCCCACTCGGCCAGCTCGACGAGCCGCTCCGTCTCGGGACGCGGGATGAGGGCGCGAGGGTCGGCGGCCAGGGCGAGGCCGTGGAACTCCTTGAAGCCGCGAATGTAGGCCACCGGCTCCCCGCCGCTGCGACGGACGAGCGCCTCCTCGTAGCGGGCGGCCTGACCGTCCCCGACGATCGCTTCGGGATGGGCGATCAGGACCGTCCGGTCGGTGCCGATGGCGTGCCCCAGCAGGAGCTCCGCGTCAAGTCGCGGGCTCTCCGAGCCTGCCTCGCGCAGCCGGTCGACTCCGGTCCGGAGCAGCTCCTCAACGCTGGGCATGCGGCGTGGCGATCGCCCGGCTCAGAGCCGGATGGTGACGGAGACGTCGCCGACCTTGCGCAGGACCTCGGCGCTCGTCGTGCCGCGCCAGCGATGGAACAGCAGGTCGACGGCGGCGTCGCCCAGCCGCAGGTTCGTCAGCGTCACCTTGCCGAGCCATTCGGGGAGGTTCGGCCGGAACAGCTCGAGCTCGGCGCGGTCGGCGTGCGGCTGGAGGCCAAGCATCGTCTGGAGGAACAGGAACGGGGCGCCGGCCGCCCAGGCCTGCGGCGAGCAGGCAACCGGGTAGGGCACGGGGACCGGCGACGTCTCGCGGTCGAAGCCGCAGAACAGCTCGGGCAGCCGGAACTCCGGGAAACGCTGGGCCGCCTCGAACACGCTGCCGACCAGGCGGTTCGCCTCGTCGTGCAGCCCGTATCGCTTGAGGCCCGCCGCCACGAGCGACGTGTCGTGGGGCCAGACGGTGCCGGTGTGGTAGCCGAGCGGGTTGTAGCCCGGCTGCCCGGCGGCATACGTCCGGATCCCCCAACCGGAGAAGAGCTCCGGCCCCAGCAGCCGGTCGGCGACCGCGCGGGCCCGGGACGGTGACACGATGCCCGTCCACAGGCAGTGCCCGGCGTTCGATCCGATGGCGTCCGCCTGCCGCTTGTCCGCGTCGAGGGCGAGCGCGTAGTAGCCTTGGTCCTCGACCCAGAACGCCGCTTCGAACCGCTCGCGAAGCTTCGCCGCGTCTGCCTCGAGGCGCGCCGCCAGGGTGTCGTCGCCGCGCATCCTGGCCAGCCTGGCCAGGCGCGACTTCGCATCGAAGACGTAGCCCTGCACCTCCGCCAGGGCGATCGGCGGAACCCGCTGCCGCCCGTTCCGATCGCGGATCGCGTCGTGGGAGTCCTTCCAGCCCTGGTTGAGCAGCCCCTGCTCGGTCCGCCGCTGGTACTCGACGAAGCCGTCGCCGTCGCGATCGCCCCACTTGTCGATCCAGTCCAGCGCCGCCAGGGCGTTCGGCCAGAGCCGATCGACCAGGCCGCGATCGCCCGTCCAGTCGTACGTCGCCCCCAGCAGGATCAGCCACAGCGGGGTGGAGTCGACGCTGCCGAAATACGGCCGGAAGGGCAGCTCGTGGGTCGCCGCCATCTCGCCCGTCCGCAGCTCGTGGAGGATCTTGCCCGGCTCCGCATCGCGCTCGTCGTCGACCTCGGTCGCCTGGCGCGTCGCGAGGACGTCGAGCGTCTCGGTCGCCAGCTGCGGCCGGAAGGCGAGCAGCTGGAGGGCCGTGATGATGGAGTCGCGCCCGAACAGCGTGCTGAACCACGGCACACCCGCGGCGACGTACCGCTCGCCCTCGCCGGGCCCGTCGTTCACCAGCAGCCGAAGGTCGTTGAGGCCGCGGGTCATCGTCAGGTTGAACAGCTCATGGTCCGTCTGGACGGCCGTCGAGCCGCGGGTCCAGGCGTGGTACGCCACGGCCCCGTCGTCGGCCGACAGGAGGGGCGGCTCCGGGAACAGGTCGGCTTCGCGGGGGGTGCTCGCCGGCGCCTGGCTCGACCAGACGAGCCAGCCGATGTCCCGCTTGGCGCCAGGCGCCAGGGTGAATCGCCAGCGCAGGACGAGCCAGCCCGTCTCGCGCGCGCCACCCCGCTCGCCGGCGGCGGCGATCGCATCGGGTGGCTCGGAGAACCGCACGTGTGACGAGCGGCGGACGCCGTCGAGGCCGTCGTAGCCGAAGGTCACCTTGCCGTCCAACACCGCCACCGGCAACGACGTCCCGCGCTGGCGCCGCGGATAGCCGCGAACCTCGAAGATGTCGGCGTCGTCGGCGGCCAGCTCGATGTCGATCGCCACCCGCTCGTCATGCTCGGCGTAGTTGACGACCTGGAGCTGCTCCTGGAGCGCCTCGTTCGACAGGAGCCGCTCGCGGGAGATACCCAGCTTGCGGCTGGCCAGCGAGTCGCCGGCGCCCATCTTGGCCTTCGGGTTCCGGTCGATGCTCGGGTTGGTCAGGTGGATCGTGCCCCGGTAGTTGCCGCCCATCGAGCCCTGGAGCAGGACGGGTCGCAGCCCGCCGACCCGCAGGACAAGGCAGGACAGGATCCGGGTGTCGCCAAGGTAGAGGCCCAGCCCGCGCGAGTCGGCGTGGATGTCGCCGAACTGGTCGGTCTGCAGGAACAGGTTCTCGTGCTTGAGGACCTGGACGCTGCCCAGGTCGGTCGCCTTCTCGATCGGCCCCGGGCGTGGCTCGAAGTAGCGGATGCCGTTCGTGTCGGCCCGGCGCGCCGGACGACCAAGCTCAGCCCCGCGCGCCATTGGTCGCCTCCGTCAACGATGCCAGTCGCTCGGCGTGGTCGGCCATGACGAGCGCGTCGATGAGCTCGTCGAGGTTGCCGTCGAGGATGGCCGGCAGGTTGTGCATGGTCAGCCCGATCCGGTGGTCGGTGACACGGTCCTGGGGGAAGTTATAGGTCCGGATCTTGTCGCTTCGGTCGCCCGCCCCGACCATCGACCGGCGGGCCGCCGAATCCTTCTCCCGCTGCCGGGCGAGCTCGAGATCGAGCAGGCGAGCCCGCAGGACGGCCAGGGCCTTGGCCTTGTTCTTGTGCTGGCTCTTCTCGTCCTGGATCTCGACCACGAGGCCCGTCGCGAGGTGGGTGACACGGACGGCCGAATCGGTCGTGTTGACCGACTGGCCGCCCGGGCCGGACGAGCGCTTGACGTCGATCCGGATGTCCCTGGCTTCGTCGATATCGATCTCGACCTCGTCGGCCTCGGGCAGGACGATCACCGTCGCCGTCGATGTGTGGATCCGACCAGACGATTCGGTCGCCGGGATGCGCTGGACGCGATGGACGCCGCCCTCGAACTTGAGCCGGCTGTACGCCCCGTCGCCGTGGATCTCGACGATGGCCTCCTTGATGCCGCCGATGCCGGTCTCGTTGCGGCTCATCACGTCGCGCCCGAAGTGGTGCCGTTCGGCGTAGTGGAGGTACATCCGGAGCAGCTCGGAGGCGAACAGTGCGGCCTCGTCGCCGCCGGTCCCGGCGCGGATCTCCAGGATCACGTCGCGGTCGTCGTTGGGGTCGCGCGGAAGCAGCAGGACCTTCAGTTCGTCGAGCAGCCGCGCCTCGGTGGTGGACAGCCGCTCGACCTCGTCGCGGGCGAGGGCGCGCAGCTCGTCGTCGGCGTCGGCGTCGCGCAGCTCCTTCGCGCCGGCGAGCTCGCTCCGCGTCGCCTGGAGGCTGCGAAAGGCGGCCACGACCGGCTCGAGGCGGGCCAGCTCCTTGCCCAGCCGACGGATCGCGCGGGGATCCGTCGAGGTCTCCGGTCGGGCCAGCTCGGTCTGCAGGTCGTCGTACTGGCGGGCGACGTCCGCCAATGTCGCGTCGAGGTCGCTCATGCTCCGGGCAGCGGGGGGTCGATGGTTACCGGTGAAATGGCCTCCGCCTCCTCGGCCGCCGCGTGGAGGCTGGCCGGGCGCGCGGTCAGGTCGAGCCGCTCGCGCGTCAGCGTCCGGGAGCCCTCCGGCAGCGGCTCGCCGTCTGCCTCGAGGGCCTGCTCCATCGACACGATGGCGACCTCGATCATGTCGTCGGTCGGCTGGCGGGTCGTGATCATCTGGACGAGGATTCCGGGATACATGATGGCCCGCACGACGGGGTTGGCCCGGTGCTTCGCCCCGAACTTGAGGATCTCGTAGCCGACGGCCGCGATGACGGGGATGAGGACGATCCGGCTGCCGATCATGACGGCGGCCGACTGCCGGCCGACGAGGGCGAAGGCGACGATCGACAGGGCGATGACGACGACGAGGAACTCCGTCCCGCAGCGCGGATGGGCGGTCGGGTAGCGCCGGACGGCGGACGGGATCAGGGGGTCGTTGGCCTCGAGGGCGTGGATCGTCATGTGTTCGGCGCCGTGGTACTGGAAGACGCGGCGGATGTCGGGCATCTGGCCGACGACCAGGAGGTAGCCGAGGAACAGGCCGGCCCGGATGAGGCCCTCGACGAGGTGCTGCCGGAGGTCGCCGCTGCCGCCGGTCGTGATCCCGGCCAGGAACAGCGGAAACAGGAAGAAGACCCCGACGCCGACGAGCAGGGTCAGGCCAAGCATCAGGACGATCGGGCCGCGACCCAGCTCGACCCCCTGCTCCGACGCCTGAACGGCGGCGCTGCGGACCAGCCAGCGCGTCCCGACAATCAGCGTCTCGTACAGGACGACGAGGCCGCGCACGAACGGCAGCCTGGCGATCCGGCTGCCGTGGAAGCCGGAATCGAGGCGCTCGGTGGCCCATACGATCCTGCCGTCGGGATGGCGGAGCGCGACCGCGAGCGAATCACGGCCGCGCATCAGGACCCCCTCGATCAGGGCCTGGCCGCCGTAGGTGAAGCGAGGCATGGCGGAAAGTCTATCCCCGGGCGGATGGCGTCGCGGAACTCTGCCTTCGACCTCGCAGAGCGGGGTTCCGTTCGTCGTCCCAGGCGCCCGCCCCACGCGCCGGCGCCAGGCTTCCTAGGTCCGAGCCTGGCGCTCGAGGCGCTTCTGGAACCGCTCCACCTGCCCGGCCGTGTCGATGATCGTCTGCTTCCCGGTGAAGAACGGGTGGCAGTTGGCGCAGACGTCGACGCGAAGCTCGGGGCGGGTCGAGCCGACGGTCCACTCGGAGCCGCACGAGCCGCAGTGGACCGTTGCCTGGTAGTACTTGGGGTGGATCTTCGGCTTCACGGGATTCTCTCCTCCGACGCCGTCCGGTCGGGTCGATCGCCCGCCGGTGGTCGCCGGTGCTGTGGTGGTCGGGCCGATCAGGCCTTCGCGCCGGCGGCCGGCTCGACGGCGTCGACCCGGACCCGCTTCTTGTCCTTCCGGGCGTTCTCGAATTTGACGGTCCCGTCGACGGTCGCGAAGACCGTGTAGTCTCGGCCGATGCCCGTGCCGTCGCCGCTCAGGAAGGTCATCCCGCGCTGACGGACGATGATCGACCCGGCCGGCACGAGCTGGCCGTCGCCGGCCTTCACGCCGAGGCGCTGGCCGACGCTGTCGCGGCCGTTCTTCGAGCTGGAGCCCGCCTTCTTGTGGGCCATGTCTAGGTGTCCTTCCTGGTTCGTGGGGCCTTCGCCCTGGCGGCGGGCTTCGGCCGCGCGGCGGTCTTCGGCTTGGCCGACGCCCCGGCTTCGGCCTTGCCCTTCGTGTCGGCCTTGCCCTTCGTGGCGGCCTTCGTCTTTGTGTCGGCCTTCGCCTTTGTGTCGGCCTTCGCATGGGCCTTCGGCGCGGTCTTCTTGGGCTCCGACTGCCGGGCGAGCTTCGCAGCCAGCGCCGCGTCCGCGGCGGCCTGGCGGGTTGCGGCTTCCTCGAGTCGCTGTCGCTCCGAT
>JBGPDX010000092.1:0-9450 GCA_041482475.1 Candidatus Limnocylindria bacterium
CCGCGGGAACAACGGCTCCGGGGCGCCAAGCCGTCCACGGTCGGCGGCGTGGGCGCCCCACGTCAGCTCGTCGCCGATCGGCGGGCCGCCGTTGCCGTCCGCGGCGTAGGGGTAGCCGAAGCCGAGCTGGGCGAGGACCCGCGGGGCCGTGTTCGGGATGAACGGGGCGGCGGCCAGCGCGACGAGCCGACACGCCTCGACGAGATCGCCGAGCACGCCACGCAGGCGTTCGGTCGCCCCGGCGTCACCCGTGGTGGCGGCCTTGTTGAGCTCCCACGGCTTCTCGAGGTCGACGAGCCGGTTGGCGGCGCCGACGAACTGCCAGAGGGCCGCGATGGCCTCGTGCAGGAGGCAGGCCTCGAGTGCCTTGCGATAGGCCGGCAACACGTTCGCCCAGGCGACACCCAGCGACCCGCCATGGCCGGGCGACGGTCGTTCGCCACCGAGGTAGCGGTTCCCCATCGACACCGTTCGGTTGACGAGGTTGCCGAAGTCGTTGGCCAGGTCGGCGTTGTAGCGCCGGACGAACGAGTCCCACGACACCTCCGCATCGCGGTCGAACGGGACCTCGCGCAGGGCGACGTAGCGCGCCCCGTCGGGGCCGAGCGCCGCGACAACGTCGTTGGGGTCGAGCATGTTGCCGCGGCTCTTGCTCATCCGGTCGCCGCCGGCGGAAAGCATGAACCCGTGGACCCAGACCTTGCGTGGCAGCTCGATGCCGGCGCTCATGAGCATCGCCGGCCAGATGATCGTATGGAAACGATTGATGTCCTTGCCGATGACGTGGAGGTCGGCCGGCCACCATTTCGCGAACTGGTCGGGCTGATCGGGAAACCCGGCCCCGGTGATGTAGTTGATCAGTGCGTCGAACCAGACGTAGATGACGCCCGCCTCCGGATCCCACGAGCCGTCCTCGCGCTGCGCCGTCTCACCGTTCTCGGCGATCGGGAACGGGATGCCCCAGCGGAAGGTCTCGCGGCTGATCGAGAGGTCGTCGAGGCCCTGGCGGATGAAGGACAGCATCTCGTTCCTGCGGTACTCGGGCTCGACCCAGTCGGGATGCTCGTCGTAATGGCGGAGGAGGCGATCCGCGTACGCCGACAACCGAAAGAACCAGTTGCGCTCGGTCAGCCACTGGAGCTCGACGCTCGGGTGATTGGGGCAATGGACGCCGGTCGCGTCCTCGACCAGGTCGCTCGACGCCTTGAAGCCTTCGTTCGGGCAGTACCAGCCCTCGTACGACCCCGGGTAGATGTCGCCGTTCGCATAGGCCCGTCGGACCATCTCCTGCGACGCTCGCGCGTGGTCGGGGTCGGTGGTCCGGATGAACCGATCGGCGGAGATGGACAGCGAGGCCTCGGCCGCCTTGAACAGGTCGACCATCTCGTCGACGAACACGCGCGTGTCGCGGCCCAGCTCCTGTGCGCGCATGGCGATGTTGACCGAGTGCTCGTCGGTCCCGGTCAGGAACCGGGTGTCGTCGCCCTTCATCCGATGCCAGCGGGCGATCGCGTCCGCGCCGATGACCTCGTAGAGCGTGTGCAACCCGGGTTTGTTGTTCGGATAGGCGATCGCGGTCGTGAGGTAATAGCGCGGTCGGTCGGCCAAGGGAGGATCCTCGCGAGCGGGAGGGGTTGCGCGCGGGGTTGCGCGCGATCGGACGGCAGCGGCCGGCCGCGGGCGGGACTCGGTCAGGTCCGCCCCGCATGTCGGCCGCCGGGCATCGCCATGGAGCTCCCGGCGCAGGTCACGTGGCGATGATGCGTGACGGCCACGCGGCCGGTCAAGGCCACCCGCTCCCGAGCCTCGAGCGCGATCAGCGCCCGGGCGCCTGGATCCGCCAGATCTCGCCGCGGTCCGGTCGGCAGATCCACAGGGCGCGGCCCGTGTCGGCGATCCACGTCTCGCGCGGGGCGACACGGGCAACGGCATCGCCGTAGTCAAGGGCGACGATGGAGGGCAGTGCCCAGGCGATCGAGACGTCGCCGGACGTGGCGATGTCCCGACGCTCGATCGACCGACCCGTCCGTTCGTCGATCCTGATGAGCGTCCGATCCGAGCGGACCCAGACGGATCCTCCCGCCACCGCGATGGGGCCGCCTCCGCCGCCGTCGATGGTGGCCGTGGCACGACCGCCCGGGTCGAGGCGAACGATCCGGCCATCTGACGAGGAGACCCACGTCGCATCCGTGCCGGCCGCGGCGGCCACGCGACCCTTGCCGAACCGGACGACTCGCCCCAGCCGAACGCGCGCCGTATCGATGCCGATGAGCATCCCGGCGTCGGTCGTCACCCAGGTTCCGGCCGGACCGGACACCACGCCGGTTCCGGCGGCGGGCAGCCGGATGGGGTCGAAGACCGTGGCGGATCCCGGATCGACCCTCACGAGGACGTCGTCCGCCGGAATGCCGAGGACCCAGACGCTCCCCGGACCGACGGCGACCAGGGGAAGCAGCTCGTGGCCGGCCGGGCTCTGACCGCCGGCAAGGGTCGAGAACGCCGCCGCTCCAGGGGCGGGCGGCGGGCTCGCGCGCACGAACGGCGCGACGGTCGCGAGATCGATGACGGCGCTGACGCCGTCGGTGTCGGGATCGATGCGCCACAGGCGGAGATCCGTGGCGGTAACGACCCACACGCCGCCGGCGCCGACCGTTACGCCCATCGGGCCGCGAGCCACGGCGATCCTGGCGTTCGGCTCGACGGGAGCTACCGCTGCCGGCGACCGGCTCGCTATCGAGGTGGCTGCCGCCACCGCTGGGGCGTGCGGCGTGGCAGCGGGTGGCGGCGCCTGGCGACCGGCGACCGCCAGCCCGACGACGAGGGCCAGACCGGCGACCCAGGCGACAGCGCCGAGCACGCTCAACGGACGACGGCGGTGGCCAAGCGGGGTCGTGGGCTGGAACACCGCGTCCGACGATACGCTGTCCGGGCCGCCGACCTCAGTGGCGGAAGTGGCGCGTCCCGGTCACGAGCATCGCCGCGCCGGCCGCGTCGACAGCCGTGAGGATCTCGCCGTCGCGGATGGAGCCGCCGGGCTGGACGAAGGCCGTGATGCCGGCCGCCAGGCAGACCTCGACGGCATCGGGGAACGGAAAGAAGGCGTCGGAGGCGCACGCCGCCCCGCGCAGGGCGTCGTCGCCGGCGATGGATCGCGCCTTGTCGACCGCCTGACGCGCCGCGTCGACCCGGCTGGTCTGCCCGGATCCAAGGCCGATGAGGCGGCCGCCGCGGACGAGGACGATCGCGTTCGACGTGGCGCCGCGGACGAGGCGCCAGGCGAGGTCGAGGTCGGCCCGCTCTCCGTCGGTCGGAGGCCGACCGCTGAGCAGCGCCCAGTCGGCCGGGTCGTCGGGTCGGGTGTCCGGAGAGGCGACGAGGACCGCCCCGCCGGCGGTCCGGATGGCGCCGGTGGCGCTCGGCCAGGGTGGCGGTTCGGCGGCTCCCAGCGTCGGGTCGAGGATGAGCCGGAGGTTCGCCTTCGCGGCGAGGATCGCCCGGGCCGCATCGTCGTAGCCGGGCGCGACGACGACCTCGAGGAAGATCGACGCGAGGGCGCGGGCAACATCCTGGTCGACGATCCGGGTGAGGCCGACGACGCCCCCGAACGCCGACACCGGATCGCCGTCGAGGGCGGCCTGCCAGGCCGCGAGCGCGGTGTCGCGTTCCGCCGCGCCGCACGGGTTCGTGTGCTTGACGATGACGCACGCCGGACCGCGCAGGGACCGCGCCATCGCCGCCGCCGCCGCCGCGTCGAGGACGTTGTTGTACGACAGTGCCTTGCCCTGGAGCGGCACGCCACCGCCGGCGAATGGTCCGCCCTCCGCGCCGCGCCCGACGCGACGATAGCGGGCGGCGAGCTGGTGGGGATTCTCGCCGTAGCGGAGCGTCTCCACCTTCTCCAGTGGAATCGTCAGGCTCACCGGGTACGGATCGTGCGACCGGGGCAGTCCGGACTCGTCCGGCAGCGGGATACCCGCCGCGTCCATGAAGCACGGCAGCTCGATGGCGATCCGGGCGTCGTACGCGGCGGTATGCCGGAAGGCTTCGACGGCCAGCGCGGCAGCCAGGCCAGGCGGGACGCGGCCAGACCCCTCGAGAGACTCGATCACCGCGTCGTAGCGCGCCGGCGATGTGACGACCGCGACGCTTGGACTGTTCTTGGCGGCCGCCCGGATCAGGGCTGGCCCCCCGATGTCGATCTCCTCGACGACTCGATCCAGGGTTGCGCCCTCGCGCTCGACCGCGGCGGCGAACGGATAGAGATTCACGATGACGAGCTCGAACGCATCGATCCCGGCCGTAATGAGCTCGCGCCGGTGGATCGCGTTCCTCTGGTCGGCCAGGACGCCCGCGTGGACCCGTGGATGGAGCGTCTTGACCCGCCCGTCGAGCATCTCGGGGAAGCCGGTCAGGGCGGCGACGTCGGTGACCGGGAGGCCGGCCTCGCGCAGGACACGCGCAGTGCCGCCGGTCGACACGAGCTCGTACTCGGCCCGGACGAGCCGCGCCGCGAACGGGACGAGGCCGGTCTTGTCGGAGACCGAGATGAGGGCCCGGCGCGGAAAGTCGATTCGCTCTTCGGCGCCGGCGATCGAGACCCGGGCGTGGCGCTCGTCGAGCACCACAACGCCCTCCAGCATGAGCGCGACCGCCCAGCGCAGGAGACGGTGCTCGACGGCCCTGATCCGGTCGTGGAGCGACGGCTCGTCGTCCGTGGCGAGGACCGGAACGGCCTCCTGGAGCAGGATCGGGCCTCCGTCGAGCGAATCGTCGACGAGGTGGACCGTGCAGCCGGTCACCTTGACGCCGTACGCCAGCGCGTCGCGCACGGCGTGCGCGCCCGGGAACGCCGGCAGCAGTGATGGATGTGTGTTCAGGATCCGGCCGGGGAACGCGTCGAGGATGGGTCGCCCGATCAGCCGCATGTAGCCGGCGAGGACGACGACGTCCGGCCGGGCGGCGCGGAGCGCGTCGGCCAGGATGGCGTCGTCACCTAGCGGCACGAGCGCGGTGTCAATCCCCTCCTCCGCCGCCCAGTCGAGCGCCGGGCAGGGACGGTCGGCGAAGACGAGGGCGACGTCGCAGCGCATGCCGCGGCGTCGGCTCGCCGCGACCAGCGCCCGGAGGTTCGAGCCCGCGCCCGAGACGCCGACGGCGATCCGTTTCGGAGCTGCGTCGATCACCCGCGCACCCCGACGGCCCCCTCGACATACCGCCTGGGGCCGGCGACCTTCGCCTCGACGACCTCGCCGACGAGCCAGGCCTCGACGCCGGCGGCGGCAATGTCGTCGATCGCCGCGGACACCGCCTCGCGCGGGACCGCGACGACCATGCCCAGCCCGGCATTGAACGTCGCCCGTGCCTCCTCGTCATCGATGCCGGCCAGCGCCGCCACCAGCCGGATCACCGACGGCACCGGCCAGCGCCGCGGATCGAGCCGCGCGGCGAGACCTGCGGGCAGCATCCGCGGCACGTTGGCCGGTAGTCCCCCGCCGGTGATGTGGGCCATGCCGCGAAGCTCCGTCCCGGCGGCCTCGAGGGCCTCGCGCAGCCCCAGCATCAACGGCGTGTAGATCGTCGACGGCGCCAGCAGCACCTCGCCGAGCGTCGCCAGCTCGTGCCGTGGCTCACTCGCCATCGCCGGTTCGGTCGCCGCGTCGCCGAGGCTCAGGCGGAGCTGCTCCTGGAACGGCCGCGCCAGGTCCAGCTCCCAGCGATCGATGAGCGTCCGGACCAGCGAGAAGCCGTTGGCATGGAGGCCGGACGACGCCAGCCCGACGATCGCATCGCCCGCCCGAACGCGGCTCCCGTCGATGATCCGGTCGCGTTCGACGACGCCGACGCAGCATCCGGCGAGGTCGAAGGCGTCGGGATCCAGGAGCCCCGGGTGCTCCGCGGTCTCTCCGCCGACGAGGGCACATCCCGCATCGCGGCAGCCTGCGGCGACCCCACCGACGAGATCGGCGACCTGCGATGGTTCGAGTCGACCCACGGCGATGTAGTCGAGGAAGAACAGTGGGGCGGCGCCGCTGCACACCACGTCGTCGGCGCACATCGCGACGAGATCGCGGCCGATCGTGTCGAACCGCCGGAGCGAGGTGGCCAGGGCCGTCTTCGTGCCAACCCCGTCGGTCGAGCTGACGAGCACGGGTTCGCGGAAGCCGTCCGGCAGGGCGACGGCGGCACCGAAGCCGCCCAGGCCACCGAGCACCTCGGGCCGACGGGTCGACTCGACGGCGGCGCGCATCAGCTCGACCGCCCGCTCGCCGGCGGCGACGTCGACGCCCGCGGCCCGGTAGGCCGCCCGCGATGGCGCGTGCGAGTCAGGCACCTGCGTCGGCGAGGGCTGGCATTGGCTGTTCGAGCATGAACTTCCGGCTCGAGACGTCGTACGGGACCGGCTCCGGGTAGTTGCCGTCGAAGCAGGCGAAGCAGAACCGGTCATACGGCAGCTCGAGCGCGGCGAGGACGCCGCGGATGGACAGATAGCCCAGCGAGTCGGCGCCGATGAACGAGCGGATCTCCTCCTCGGAATGGGTCGCCGCGATGAGCTCCGTCTCGACCTGCGTGTCGATGCCGTAGAAGCACGGGTGGTAGATGGGTGGGGCGCTGATCCGGACGTGGACTTCGGCGGCACCCGCGCGCCGTAGCAGCTCGACGATCTGCTTCGTCGTCGTGCCCCGGACGATGGAGTCGTCGACGACCGTCAGCCGCTTCCCGCGGACGACCTCGCGCAACGGGTTGAGCTTCATCGTCACGCCGCGGTGGCGCATCGTCTGCGACGGCTGGATGAACGTTCGCCCGGTGTAGCGGTTGCGGACGAGGCCCTCGCGGTATGGCAGCCCCGACGATTCCGCGTAGCCCGCCGCCGCCGGTGCACCCGTATCGGGCACGGGCATGACGAGGTCCGCGTCGGCCGGCCGCTCGAGCGCCAGCTGCATCCCCATCCTGCGGCGGGCCTCGTAGAGGTTACGGCCCTCCATGTAGGAGTCCGGGCGCGCGAAGTAGATCAGCTCGAAGACGCACAGCGCGGGGTTCGCGTCCGCGAAGCGAACCGACACCGGCTCGCGCCCCTGCTCCAGGACGACGATCTCGCCGGGCTCGACGTCGCGGACGAACTCCGCGTCGACCATGTCGAGGGCGGCCGTTTCGGAGGCGATGACCCAGCCCGTCGCATGCTCCTCCCACCAGAGGCGACGTGCCGGTCGTTCCTCTGTCGTTCGCAGACGCCCCAGGACGAGCGGCCGGAAACCATGAGGATCGCGAACGCCGATGACCCGCTTGTCGTCGAGGACGACGAGGCTGTAGGCGCCACGGACCCGCGGCAGGACCCGGGTGAGCGCCTCGACGGTGTCCGCCGCGGGCTCGTCGGCGAGCAGCGCCGTGAGCAGCTCCGTGTCGGTCGATGCGGGAAGGCGCGACCGGCCGCCGGTCAGCTGTCCCAGCAGCTCGCGGGTGTTGACGAGGTTGCCGTTGTGGCCGACGGCGATCGCGCGCCGAGGCCCCAGGCGGAACGTGGGCTGGGCATTCTCCCAGACCGTCGAGCCCGTCGTCGAATAGCGACAGTGGGCGATGGCGAGGTCGCCGCGGAGGCTCGGCAGCCGGCGGTCGTCGAGGACCGTCCCGATCATGCCGAGGTCCTTGTAGAGCATCAGCTGCTCGCCGTCGCTCACCGCCAGCCCGGCCGACTCCTGGCCCCGGTGCTGCAGGGCGAACAGCCCCAGCGTCGCGACGGCGGCGGCGCTCGCCCCGCTGCCGGGCGGAAGGACGACGCCGAACACACCGCACACGGCTAGCGATCCTCCCAGCCGAGCGCGCGCGCCAGCCCATGGTCCCAGGCGTGACGAAGGTCCGCGACGGGCACGTCGAGGGCATCCGCGACGCCCGAGCCGCGATCCTCGGCGGCGCCCGTCGCCCCGGCTCCGGTCATGGCGACGACGAGGCGGTCACCGCCCACGGCGCCGATCTCATCGACCGGCAGCCCGTGCTGTCGCGCCAGCAGGACGAGCGCCGGGGCGTGGCGTGGGCGACAGCTCACGACGACGCGCGACGGGCTCTCGCCGAACAGCTCGACCGCCGGGGAGTTCGCCGCCGCGATCCGGACGCGGGCCCCGAGTCCTCGATCGCCGGCGCCCCACATGGCGCATTCGGCGAGCGCCACGGCGAGTCCACCGCCGGATACGTCCTGGGCCGACGCGAGCAACCGCCGCCCGGCAGCCCCGCGGACAAACGCCTGCAGACGTCGCTCCCGATCCAGATCGAGCAGCGGCGGCCCATCGCCGGCGGCGAGACCGGCGAGCGCCGCGTAGGCGCTGCCTGCCAGTCCCGGCGTCGACTCGCCGACGAGGACGATCACGTCCCCCTCGTTGGCGAAGCGCGGGCTCACCCGGATCGAGACGTCATCGAGCAGCCCGACCACCCCGATCTCCGGCGTCGGGGCGATCGCGCCGTCCGGCGATTCGTTGTAGAGCGAGACATTGCCGCCGGTCACCGGGAGGCCAAGCGCCCGGCACGCGTCGCCCAGCCCGCGGACGCCCTCCGACAGCTGCCAGAACGCCTCGGGTCGCGTCGGGTCGCCATAGTTCAGGCAGTTGGTGACGCCCAGCGGGCGCGCCCCCGTGATCGTCACGTTGCGGGTGGCCTCGGCGACGCTGAGCGCCGCGCCGAGCCATGGATCGAGGGTACCGACGGCCTCGTTCGCGTCGGTCGACGCGACGATCGCCCTGGTCGTGCCCTTGATCCGCAGGATGGCGGCGCCGTGGCCCGGCGCGACGACGGTATTGGCCTGGACGTTGGAGTCGTACTGCTCGTAGACCGGCGCGCGGCTGGCGAGGTTCGGGCTGCCGATGAGGGCCAGCAGGACCGCGCCGGGATCCATGCCCCGCTCCGGGAGGCGGTCGCCGCCCGACTCGGACGCGCCCGGCGCGGGGGCCGCCCGCCGGATCGCCGGCGGATGCGAGAGCCGGGCGTGGACGATCGCGTCGCTGGTCAGCGCCGCGGCGGGGATGCGCGCGATCTCGACGCCGCGAGCGCCGCCCTCGACGATCGCGATGTCGCGATCGGCGGTGACACGGCCGATGACCGCCGACGGCAATCCCCAACGGTCGCACACGGCCACGACATCGCCGAGGCGATCGGGGCGGACGATGGCGAGCATCCGTTCCTGCGACTCCGAGATCATCACCTCGAACGGCGCCATCCCCGGCTCGCGCCGCGGGATCGCGTCGAGGTCGATGACCATCCCGGTGCCCGCGCGATCCGCCATCTCGGACGTCGCGCAGCTGATCCCGCCGGCGCCCAGGTCCTGCAACCCCTCCACCAGCCCGCGCTCGATGAGCTCGAGCGAGACCTCGATGAGCAGCTTCTCGGCGAACGGATCGCCGATCTGGACGGACGGCCGCTTCGATGGGTCCTCGTCGCCGAAGGTCGCGCTGGCGAGCACTGACGCCC
>JBGPDX010000093.1:0-9437 GCA_041482475.1 Candidatus Limnocylindria bacterium
CGGCGGCCTGCGGGCACGTCCGCCGACCGTCGCGGACTGGCAGTTCGCCGCCGCGGCGACGCAGCTCCCCGTCAAGCAGACCCTGACCGGACCGTATAGCGCCGGCCACGGGCGACATGCGGCCTCGCCCGGGCGGAGCGTCGCCTCGCCCGAACGGACCGCTGCGACGCTCGCCTCAGCCGAGGCGCTCAACCGCCACCTCCGGGCGCTCAGCGACGCCGGCTGTCCGTTCGTCGAGATCGCCGAGCCCGCCGCCGTCGCCATCGGCGACGATCCCGGCGAGCGCGCGCTATTCGCCGACGCTCACCGGCGACTCACCGACGGCGTCACCGACACCCACCTGTCACTCGCATTGACCGGAGGCAACGCCGATACGGCGGGGGCCGCGACGTTCTTCGACCTCCCGTACGACAGCTACGCCGTGGATCTCATCGCCGGGCCTGACAACTGGCGCCTCGTCACGAGCGCGCCCGTGGATCGCGGCATCGTCTGCGGTGCGATGTCGCCGGCGGTCGACGGGGACGAACGCCCCGAGACCCTCGTCTGGGCCGCCCACTACGCCGCGGCCGGTCGCGGCCTCGAGCGGGTGGGGCTGGCGAATGCGCCGGGTCTCGAGTCGCTGTTGTGGGAGGTCGCCATCGTGAAGCTGGCGCGCGTCGCCGAGGCCGCCCGGATCGCCGGGCTCGCCTCCGCAGAGGCGATCGCGGAATCGCTCGATCCCCGGGCGGTGAGCAGCCGCAGCGCGGCCCTGGGTCGCGCCGTCCCGCCGCCCCGCCGCGAGCGACGGACCAAGCCGGACGATTCGGCTTGATTCCGGCGCGGCGGAGTGCCAGCATTGGCGGTCCCTCCACCGGCCTCCATCCTCGTCGCCGGCGCCGGGACAACGTTCAGCCAGGCTCATCGGAGACACGGGGCCGTTCCAGCCGCCCGAGCCGGGCGCACGCGTCGAAGGAGGTTCCGGCCGTGGCCGAGCACATCTCGTTCGTGGTGAACGGCGATCGACGGGAGCTCGACGTCGAGCCAAGACGCCTCCTGGTCCAGGCGCTCCGCGAGGACCTGGACCTGACCGGAACGCACGTCGGCTGCGACACGTCGCAGTGCGGCGCCTGCACGGTCAGCGTCGACGGCCGCGCCGTCAAGTCGTGCACGATGCTCGCCGTCCAGGCCGACGGCAGCACCGTCGTGACGATCGAAGGCCTCGCCACGGGCGACAAGCTCCATCCGCTCCAGGCCGCGTTCTGGGAGAAGCACGGCCTGCAATGCGGGTTCTGCACGCCCGGCATGATCATGGCCGCCGCCGACCTGCTGCAGCGGACGACGGACCCCTCCGACGAGGAGATTCGCCACGCCATCGAGGGCAACTACTGCCGCTGCACCGGCTACCAGAACATCGTCGCCGCGATCCGGGAAGCGGCCGCCACGATGCGGACCGGCGCGGCGGTACCGGCCAGGGGCCGCGCCAGCCGAGCTGCGACCAACGGTCAGGCATAAGGAGGAACCGATGGCCATCGACGTCCTCGGCGCTCCGATCAAGCGAACTGAAGACCCCCGCTTCATCACCGGCAAAGGCCGCTACCTCGACGACATCAAGCTGACCGGCATGGTCCACATGGCCATCCTCCGGAGCCCCTACGCGCACGCCAACATCCGTTCCGTCGACACAGCGGCGGCGAAAGCGATGCCCGGCGTGCTGGCCGTCTTCACCGGCGCCGACATCCCGTACAACCCCCTGCCGATGGCCTGGCCGGCCGGTGGATCGAGCGGCATCCAGAACAACATCAACATGCCGCGGGTACTGGCCACGGACAGCGTCAAGTGGACGGGCGAGGGGGTCGCCGCCGTCGTCGCCGAGACGCCGGAGCAGGCGGTCGACGCGCTCGAGGCGATCTCGGTCGACTGGGAGCCGCTGCCGGCCGTGGTCGATGCCGAGAAGGCCACCCAGCCCGGCGCGCCACAGCTCCACGAGAACGCCCCGAACAACGTGGTCTTCACCTGGACCGTCGGCGACAAGGCGGGCACCGATGCCGCGATCGAATCCGCGGAAGTCGTCGTCCGCCAGCGGATCGTCAACCAGCGGCTCATCCCGAACCCGATGGAGGTCCGCGGCGACATTGGCTGGTACAACCCGGGCACGGACGAATACACCATCTGGATGTCGAGCCAGACGCCGCACATCATGCGCCTGCTGCTGACCGCCTTCGTGACCGGCATTCCGGAGCACAAGGTGCGCTGCATCGCACCGGATGTCGGGGGGGCCTTCGGGACCAAGATCTTCTGTTACGCCGACATGGCGCTCGTCATGTTTGCCAGCAAGGCGATCGGCGGGCGGCCCGTGAAGTGGGTCGAATCACGACGCGAGAACTACCAGTCGACGACGCACGGGCGCGACCACATCACGTATCTCGAGATCGCCGGAAACCGTGACGGCGAGATCGCCGGACTGCGGGTCAAGACCTACGCCAACCTCGGCGGTCGGCTTTCGACGATCGGCGCGGGCGTCCCCACCACCCTGTACGGCCGCGTCCTTGCCGGCTGCTACAAGTTTCCGAATGTCTTCGCCGAGGTGACCGGCGTCTACACGAACACGACGTTCGTCGACGCCTACCGCGGCGCCGGCCGGCCGGAGGCGACCTACGTCGTTGAGCGCGCGATGGACCTGTTCGCCGACGAGATCGGGATGGACCCGGCGGCGATCCGGCGGAAGAATTTCCTGCCAACCGATGCATTCCCGTACGACAACCCATCCGGGCTTGGCACCGCGGTCAACGGCGAGAAGATCTTCATCGACTCCGGCAATTACGAGCCGGCGCTCAACAAGGCACTGACGATGGTCAACTACTACGAGCTCGACAAGGCGAAGAAGGAGGCGCGACGGCGGGGCAAGTACCTGGGTGTCGGTCTCAGCTCGTACATCGAGGTCTGTGGCGTGGCCCCCTCGAAGTGGATCGGCGCGGTCGGCGAGGGCTGGGGCGCCGCCATGTGGGAGTCGGCCAACCTGAAGGTGCACCTGACGGGCAAGGTGATCCTGACGATGGGTACCTCGCCGCAGGGGCAGGGCCACGAGACGACCTATGCGCAGATCATCTCGCATGAGCTCGGGCTGCCGATGGAGGACATCATCGTCCAGCACTCGGATACGCAGGGCACCCCATTCGGCTACGGCTCGTATGGCAGCCGGACGGCGGCCGTGGGAGGCGCGGCCGCGATCAAGGCGGCCGGCAAGGTCCGTGACAAGGCGAAGCGCTACGCCGCCCACATGCTCGAAGCCAGCGTCGACGACATCGAGGTCGACGGCGCGAGCTTCCGGGTGAAGGGCTCACCCGACAAGGTCAAGACGCTCCAGGAGATCGCGTTCGCTCTCGACCTCGGGTTCAGCCTGCCCGAGGGCATGGAGCCTTACCTCGACGAGACGGCCTATCACGACACACCGAACTGTACCTGGCCGTTCGGCACGCACATCGCGCTCGTCGAGGTCGACGAGGCGACGGGCAAGGTCGACCTCGTAAAATACGTCGCGGTCGACGACGTCGGCAAGAAGATCAACCCGATGATCGTCGACGGCCAGCTCCACGGCGGCATCGTCCAGGGCGTCGGGCAGGCGCTCTGGGAAGGCGCCCTGTACGGCGACGACGGACAACTCCTGTCGGGCTCGATGCTCGATTACGCGCTGCCCCGGGCGTCCTGGCTGCCGAACCTGGAGCTCGACGAGACCGTGACGCCGTCGCCGGTCAACCCGCTCGGCGTCAAGGGCGTCGGCGAGGCCGGCGCGATCGCCAGCACGGCCGCCGTCTCGAATGCCGTCATCGACGCGCTTAGCCCGCTCGGCATCCGCCACCTCGACATGCCGTACACACCGCAGACCGTCTGGCGCGCGATCCAGGCAGCGACGTCGAAGGGAGGCTCGGCATGATCCCCGCCGCATTCAGCTACGCGCGACCGCGTTCGATCGACGAGGCGGTCAAGCTGCTCAAGAAGGGCGATGGCTCGACGAAGATCATCGCCGGCGGCCAGAGCCTGCTGCCGCTGATGAAGCTGCGGTTGGCCAGGCCCGGCCAGCTCATCGACATCGGCCGCCTCGCCGAGCTGCGCGGCGTGCGCAAGATCGCCGGCGGCCGCCTGGCCATCGGCGCGCTGACGACCTACGACGAGCTCCTCCGCGATCCCAACATCGTCCACGCCCTGCTCCGCGACGCGCTGCCGCGGATCGGCGACGTCCAAGTGCGCAATCGGGGCACGATCGGTGGGGCGATCGCCCACGCCGATCCGGCCTCGGACATGCCCGCCCTGCTGCTGGCATTGAATGCCGAGGTCGTCGCTCGTTCCGCCAGGGGCGAGCGCACCATCGCCATCACCGATTTCTTCAAGGGCCCGTTCGCGACGGCCCTGGCGTCCGACGAGATCCTCGTCGAGATCCGTCTCCCGGCCGGATCCAACGACTATGGATCGGCCTACTGCTCGATCGAGCAGCCGGCCTCCGGCTACTCGCTGGCCGGGGCCGCCGTGGTCGTCGGGCGCAGCCGCGGTGGGACCGGCCCGTTCGACGACGTGCGGATCGCGCTGGCCGGCGTCGCCGACGCCCCGTACCGGGCAACCGCCGCGGAGAAGGCGTTTCTTGCTTCGGCCAGGCCGGGTGACGCCGCGGCGCACGCGACGGACGGCGTGTCGGTCGCGTCCGACATCCATGCCGACGCCGAATTCCGGGCCGCGGTCGCCGCGGTCCAGGTCCGCCGCGCACTCGAGGCGGCCATCGCGCGGGCCGGGTGAGGCCGGAACGGGTTCATCCCGGCCGTCCCGTCAAGGCCTCGCTCGAAGGGGCCGTCCTCGCGCGGGACCTCAGGGTCGCCGGCGAGCGCTGGCCGAAGGGTCGGCGGCTGTCGGCCGCCGACCTCGCTCGCCTGGCGTCGGCCAAGCCTGCGCTGGCGCCCGACGGCCTGACCGTGCTGGTCCTCGAGCCCGGCGACGTCCACGAGGACGAGGCCGCGCTGCGACTCGCGGCCGCGGTCGGGGGCGACGGCCTGACGACGCGCGGCCCGTCGCAGAGTCGCGTCGATCTCGTCGCGTCGACGCCCGGGGTCGTCCACGTTCGAAGCGGCATCCTCGAGCGGCTGAACCGGCTCGACCCGGTCGAGGTGTTCACCGCGTTCGATGGGTCGGTCGTCGAGCGGGGCGACCTGGTCGCCAGCGTCAAGGTGGCGCCGCACGTCGTCGACACGGCGATCCTCGAACGCGCCGAGCGGCTGGCGTCGCGCGGGCCGAAGGTCGTGAGCGTGGCGCCGTTCGTCGCCCGCCGCGTCGCGGTCGTCGTCAAGGAATCGATCCACGCGCCGGCCCGCGAGCGGTTCGAGGCGAGCGTCCGGGCAAAGGTCGAGAGCCTGGGATCGACGGTCGTGTCATTCGACTACGTCGCCGACGACGCCCGGGCCGTCGAGCTGTCGCTGGCGGCCGCGGCCCGCGGCCACGACGCCGTGGACCTGGTCCTGACCGCCGGCGGCGGCAGCACCGACCCGACCGACGCCTTCTTCGTGGCCCTCGCCGGGCTCGGCGGGCGCGTCGTTCGACGCGGCGTGCCGGCCCACCCGGGCTCGATGCTGTGGCTGGGGCGGATCGGCCACACCGCCGTCCTTGGCCTGCCCACCTGCGGGGCCTATTCGAAGGCGACCGCCGCGGACCTGTTGCTGCCGCGCCTCCTGGCCGGCGAACCGGCGTCACCCGCGACCGTGGCGAAGCTGGGACACGGCGGGATCCTGACCCGCGACCAGCGCTTCCGCTTCCCCCGCTACGCCCGCGACCTCGAGGCGCCGGATGGCTGACCGATCGGTGGCCGCGACGGCCCGGTGTAGATTCGGCCGATGACCGACCGAGACAGCCGTCCCGCCGGGACCCGCACCATCGACGCGATCCAGGAGGATTTCCGATCGCGTGGCTACATCACGGACCGCAGCCTGGCGACCGCCGTCTTCCTGGCCCTCGAGCTGGGCCGCCCCCTGCTGCTCGAGGGCGAGGCGGGCGTCGGGAAGACCGAGCTGGCCAAGGTCCTCGCGGCGAGCCTCGATACCCGGCTCATCCGCCTCCAGTGCTACGAGGGCCTCGACGTCAACAACGCCGTCTACGAGTGGAACTACCCGCGCCAGATGCTCGAGATCCGCCTGCTCGAGGCGCGCGGCGAGGCGGCGACGGCCAACCCCCACGACATCTTCGGCCCGGAGTTCCTCATCCGCCGCCCGCTGCTCCAGGCGCTCGAGTCGCCCGACGGCGCCCCGCCGCCGGTCCTCCTCATCGACGAGATCGACCGCGCCGACGAGGAGTTCGAGGCCTACCTGCTCGAGATACTGTCCGATTTCCAGGTCACGGTGCCGGAGATCGGCACGATCCGCGCGGCGTCTCCGCCGCGCGTGATCCTGACCTCGAACCGGACCCGCGAGGTCCACGACGCCCTCAAGCGCCGCTGCCTCTACCACTGGATCGACTACCCGACCCGGCAGAAGGAGTACGAGATCGTCCTCGCCCGGGTGCCGAACGCACCCGAAGCGCTCGCCAACCAGGTCGTCGGGTTCGTCCACCGGCTTCGCGAGGCCGACCTGACCAAGGTGCCCGGGATCGCCGAGACGCTCGACTGGGCGGCGGCGCTCCTGTCGATGGGCGCCCGCCAGCTCGAGCCCGCGCTCATCGACGAGACGCTGGGCGTCGTCCTCAAGTACGAAGAGGACATCCGACAGGTCCGTGGAGAGCGAGCGCGGCAATACCTGGCGGAGGCGGCCGCGCGCGGCTGACCATGACCGATCCCGCGATCGTCCGGATCCAGACCGGCGAGGCGGTCGACGGCCGGCGGCTTCTTGCCCAGTCCGTGGCGTTCGGGCGCGCCCTGCGCGCGGAGGGGCTGGGGATCGACCTGGGGGCGGCCGTCGACTTCGCCACCGCACTGACGTTGGTCGACATGGCCGACCGGGAGCAGGTGCGCGGCGCCGGGGCCGCCGTGTTCGTCCGCCGGCGCGACGAGCGCGAGGTCTACCAGCGTGTCTTCGAGCGATTCTGGCGGCGACATGGGATGGGCCTCGCCGGCGATCTGCCGCCGGGGCCGCTGACCCGCGACGATTCGGTGCCTGGCGACGGTGCGGAGGCGGGCGACGATCAGCGTGGCGACGAGCGGGGCAGCGGCCGCGAGGACGTTCGCGGCACACCTGTTCCGGCCGACGCGGACGAGGATGCCCCCGACGCGGCCGACGTCGAGGGAATCGTCGCGGCGCCCGACGCGTTCAGCGCCAGCGAGGTACTCCGCCACCGCGACTTCGACCGGATGACCGCCGCGGAGCTGCGCGACGCGGAGCGGCTGGTCGACCTCCTCGAGCCCCGGCTCGAGCGCCGGCGGACACGCCGCCACGAGCTGCACCGCCACGGCCGGCTGCTCGCCCCACGGGCGATGCTCCGACGCAACCTGGCGACCGGTGGCCAGCTGACCGAATGGATCTGGCGCCGGCCGGTTCGCCGCCCGCGCCCGCTCGTCGTCCTGTGCGACATCTCCGGATCGATGGAGCGCCATTCGCGGCTGCTGCTGCGGTTCATCCAGGCCCTCGCCGCGTCGTCGTCCGTCCGGACGGAATCGTTCGTCTTTGGGACGCGGCTCACCCGCGTCACGCGGCTGCTCCGCGATCGCGACCGCGATCGCGCCCTCGCCCGCGTGGCGGACGCCGTCACGGACTGGGCCGGCGGCACCCGCATCGGCGAGTCGTTCCGCGACTTCAACCTGCGCTGGGCGCGGCGGACGCTCCGCTCGAGCGGCATCGTCATCGTCGTCTCGGACGGCTGGGACCGCGGCGATCCGGCGCTGGTCGCTACGGAGACGGCGCGCCTGCGACGCAACTGCCATCGCCTCATCTGGCTCAACCCGCTGGCCGGAACGCCCGGCTACCAGCCGCTCGCGGCGGGGATGCGCGCGGCCTATCCCTACATCGACGATTTCCTGCCCGCCGGCACGGTCGCCAGCCTCGAGCGGCTCGGCCAGATCCTTGCCGGGATACGGGTCAACGACAACCGCCGCAGCGGGGAAGCGGCGGCCGCGGTGACGTCGGCGGCGTCGCCGAGTGTGCGTTCGATCGGGCCGGCGATCGGGCCCGCCGTCGCGCTCGTCGGGCGCGCCGATCCCAGCGCGGCCAGGCCGCTCAGCCATTGACGAGGAGGGGAACGTGAAGGAGCTGCTGGACACGCTCGCCGCCTGGCGGGCAGAGGGCATCGACGTCGGTCGGGCGGTGGTCGTCCGGACGTTCGGGTCGGCGCCGCGACCGGAGGGCGCGGTGCTGCTGGTCGCCGGCGATGGCAGGATCGCCGGGTCCGTCAGCGGCGGCTGCGTCGAGGGCGCCGCCGCGGAGGAGATCGAACGGGCACGCCGGACCGGCCGCTCCCGGGTCATCCGCTACGGGATCAGCGACGAGGAGGCGTGGGACGTCGGGCTGGCGTGTGGCGGCACGATCGACGTGCTGGTCGAGCCCCGCGTACCCGGTGCCGTCGTCGTGGCGGCCGAAGCCTCCACCCGCGATGCCGGGGCGGCCGTCGTCACGCCGCTCCCCGTCGACTCGCCGCCGGCGACATTCGGTCCCCACGAGCCGGGAGAGGGAGCCCCACCGGAGCCACCCATCGTCGTTCATGCAGCCGGGGGTATGAGCGGGTCATTGGGGACCGCGGAGCTCGACGAGGCTCTCGTCGAGGCGGCACGTGACGCGCTCAACCGGGGCACGTCGCGGACGATCGAGCTCGGCGGCCGGTCGCTGTTCATCGAGGCCTATCCCGTCCGGCCGCGCCTCGTCGTGGTCGGGGCGGTCCAGGCGGCAATGTCGCTCGTCGCCTTCGCCCGGGAGCTCGGCTACGCCACCGTCGTCGTCGACGGGCGCGCGGCCTTCGCCACGCCCGCGCGCTTCCCGGACGTCGACCGGCTCGTCGTCGGCTGGCCGGACGAAGTCGCCGACGACATCGGCCTCGGCCCGGACGATGCCGTCGCCGTGCTGACCCACGACGTGAAGTTCGACGAGCCGGCGATCGTCGAGGCGCTCCGCCGCGGGTGCCGCTACGTCGGCGCCGTCGGGTCGCGCAAGACCCAGGCCGACCGGCGCGAGCGACTCCGCAAGGCCGGGGTGGGGGAGGAGGCGCTGGCGCGGCTTCGGGGGCCGATCGGCCTCGACCTGGGTGGCCGGGCGCCGGCCGAGACCGCGCTGGCGATCATGTCGGAGATCGTGGCCACACGATACGAGGCCTCGGGCCGCCCGATGCGCGATCTCGCTCGCGAGGGCGACCGCGCGCCGGTGGCTGCGCGATGAGGGTCGGTGCCGTCGTCCTCGCCGCTGGGGCGTCGACGCGATTCGGCAGCCCGAAGGCTCTTGCCGAGCTCGATGGTCGGCCGATCCTCGAGCATGTCCTCGACGCCGTGCGCGAGGCCGGCATCGACGACA
>JBGPDX010000094.1:0-9408 GCA_041482475.1 Candidatus Limnocylindria bacterium
CCGCGCATTGGGGACCTGGGTCCGGCGCTCCTCGCCCTCGAGGACGGGACCGTCTTTCCGGGCATCGCCTTCGGCGCCGCGACAGCGTCGGGCGGCGACCTCGTCGTCAACACGAGCCAGACGGGCTACCAGGAGGTCTGCACCGACCCCTCCTACGCCGGCCAGATCGTCGTCATGACCTATCCGCTGATCGGCAACTACGGCCGCCTGCGCGACGATGACCAGTCGGCCCGGCCGTGGCTGCGCGGTCTCGTCGTCGGCAACGCCACGGCGGCCGTCCTCGACGACGCCCGTCAGCTCGCGACACTCCTCCGCGAGCATGGCATCCCGGCCATCGCCGGGATCGACACGCGGGCGCTGGCGCGACATCTGCGCGCCACCGGTTGCCTGCGCGCCGTCATCACCCAGCCGGGAGCCATCGACGAGCGCGCGGCCGTCCGGCGGGCCCGAGCGGTCAGCCGCTGGGAGGACGAGGACTTCGTCGGCCAGGTCTCGCCGGCCGCGGTGTCGGAGCTCGGCGACCCAAGCGAGGGCGGACCACTCGTCGCGATCATCGACTTCGGGCTCAAGGCGAACATCGTCCGCAGCCTCCGGCGGCGAGGGGCCCGGGTCCGCGTCCTGCCCCACACCGCGTCGTTCGCCGACGTCCTCGCAGCCGATGTCGACGGCGTCGTCCTGTCGCCCGGCCCGGGCGATCCGGCGCGCCTCGAGGGTCCTGTCGCGCTCGCCCGCGAGGTGATCGACGACGCCCGGCCACTGCTCGGGATCTGCCTGGGCCACCAGATCGTGGGTCGTGCCGCCGGGGCCGAGACGCGGCGGCTCCGGTTCGGGCATCACGGCGCCAACCACCCGGTTCGCGACCTCGACACCGGCCTCGTCCAGGTGACCGCGCAGAACCACGAGGTCCAGGTCGTCGCCGACGAGCTGCCGGCCGATGGGGGGTTCCGGGTCAGCCAGGTCAACCTCAACGACGGCTCGGTCGAGGGCCTCCGTCACGTCGACAAGCCGATCGAGACGGTCCAGTACCACCCGGAAGGGGCGCCGGGCCCGCTCGATGCGCTGGCCGTCTTCGACCGCTTCGTGGCGGCCGCCGCGCTCCGGCGGGCCAGGTGACGATCGGCGCTCCCGTGCAGCGGCCCGACCCGCCCGATTCGGTCCTCATCCTGGGCTCCGGGCCGGTCGTCATCGGCCAGGCGGCCGAGTTCGACTACGCCGGCACGCAGGCCTGCCGCGCCCTGCGTGCCGAGGGCGTCCGAACGATCCTGGTGAACTCCAACCCGGCGACAATCATGACCGATCCCCAGGTCGCCGATGCGGTCTACCTCGAGCCGCTGACGGTCGACGCCGTCGCCGCGGTCATCGAGCGTGAGCGACCCGACGGGCTGCTCGCCGGCCTCGGCGGGCAGACGGCCCTCAATCTCGCCACCGCGCTGGCGCGCGAAGGGATCCTCGAGCGGTTCGGGGTCCGGCTGCTTGGCACGCCGCTGGCGGCGATCGAGATGGCCGAGGATCGCGAGCGGTTCCGGGATCTGCTCGACCGGATCGGCCAGCCCTACGCGCCGTCGGCGATCGTCGCGGGGGCGACGGAGGCCGAACGCCGCGCCTCCGCCGATGCGGCGCTGGCGGACATCGGGCTGCCAGCGATCGTCCGGCCGGCCTACACCCTTGGCGGCACCGGCGGCGGGATCGTCGGCACGGAGACCGCCTACCGCGAGCGCGTCCGGGCCGGGCTGCGCGCGAGCCCCATCGGCCAGGTCATGGTCGAGCGCTGCCTGGTCGGCTGGCAGGAGATCGAGTACGAGGTCATGCGCGACGCCGACGACACGTGCATCGCCGTGTGCTCGATGGAGAACGTCGACCCGCTGGGCGTCCACACCGGCGACTCGATCGTCGTCGCGCCCGTCCAGACGCTGACCGATGCCGTTCACCAGCGGCTGCGCAGCGCGGCGCTCGCCATCATCCGCGGCCTGGGCGTCGAGGGTGGCTGCAACGTCCAGTTCGCCCTGTCGCCCGACTCGACCGAGTACGCCGTCATCGAGGTCAACCCGCGCGTGTCCCGCTCGTCCGCGCTGGCGTCGAAGGCGACGGGCTATCCCATCGCCCGCGTCGCGGCCCAGATCGCCATCGGGCGCCGCCTGGCCGAGATCCCCAACGTCGTCACGGGCACGACGGTGGCGGCGTTCGAGCCGGCCCTTGACTACGTCGTCGTCAAGCTGCCGCGGTTCCCGTTCGACAAGTTCCCGTCGGCCGATCGAACGCTGGGCTCGCAGATGAAGGCGACCGGCGAGGTCATGGCGATCGACCGCACCTTCGGGTCGGCGCTGAACAAGGCGCTGCGCGGCCTCGAGCAGGCCGGGGCGGGGCCATTGGCCGAGGATCCGGCGTGGGGCGCGACGCTCGACTATCTCGCCGCGGTCTACGCCGGCGATCCGGACGACGACGCGCCGATCCGCTGGCTCGACGAGAAGGGCGCCGCCTGCGAATCGACCCGCTTCGCCCAGCGCTCCGCGGCGCCGATCGTCCTTCGATCGTTCCTCGAGCCGTCCGACTCGCGGCTGTGGCGCGTGCTGGGGCTGCTCCGTCGTCGCCTGCCGGCGGCGACGATCCAGGCGGCAACGGGAATCGCCCCGTGGTTCCTGGCCGAGATGGAGCGCAACGTCGCCCTCGAGGCGGACGTGCGCGCGGCCGGCGCGACGATCGCCGACGCGGGCGACGCCGGCGCGGCCACGCTGCTCGCCACGGCCAAGCGGGCCGGCTTCGGCGACCGGGAGCTGGCCGGTCTCGCCGGCGTGCCCGAGGCGGCCGTCCGCGACGCGCGACTCGCCCTGGGCCTGCGTCCCGGCTACGCCATGGTCGACACCTGTGCCGCGGAGTTCGCCGCCGAGACGCCGTACTTCTACTCGACCTACGCGGCGGCCGGCTCGCCGCCGGAGGCGCCGCCCGTCGAGCGCCCGGCGGCCCTCGTCATCGGCAGCGGCCCCGTCCGGATCGGGCAGGGGATCGAGTTCGACTACTGCGCCGTGCAGGCCGCCGACACCCTCCGCCGGGCGGGCTGGAGCGCGGTGATGATCAACTCCAACCCGGAGACCGTGTCGACCGACTTCGACGCGTCGACCCGCCTCTACTTCGAGCCGCTCGACCCGGAGAGCGTCAGGAGCGTCGTCGACGCCGAGTCGCCCGACCGGGCCGCGCTCCTGCCGGCCGTCGTCGCGTTCGGCGGGCAGACGCCGCTCAACCTGGCCGGCCCGCTCGCGCGCAGCGGCGTGCCGTTGCTTGGCAGCGATCTCGAGGCGATCGACCAGGCGGAGGACCGGACGCGCTTTGCCGCGCTGCTCGACCGTCTCGGCATTCCCCAGCCACAGGGCGGGATGGCCCACAGCGTGGAGGAGGCGCTGACGCTCGCCGAGCGAATCGGCTACCCGGTCATCGTTCGCCCGTCCTTCGTCATCGGCGGCCTGGCCATCGACTTCTGCTATTCGCCGGATGACCTCGTCCGCCAGCTCGCCGCGGCGACCGTCGTCGATCCCGATCGGCCGGTCCGGATCGACCGCTACCTGGAGGGTGTCGAGGTCGACGTCGACGCGGTCTCCGACGGCCACGCCGTCCTCATCCCTGGTCTCCTCGAGCATGTCGAACGGGCCGGCGTCCACAGCGGCGACTCGGTCGGCATGTTCCCGCCGCGGACGGTCTCCGAGGGCGATCAGCAGCTGATCGTTGCGTCGATGGAGCGGATCGTGCTGGCGCTGGGGGCGACGGGTCTTGTCAACGCCCAGTTCATCGTCCGCGACGACGGCGTCTACCTCATCGAGGTCAATCCGCGCGCCTCGCGCACGGTGCCGTTCATGTCGAAGGTCACCGGCGTCCCGCTCGTCGAGCTGTCCGTCCGGATCGCGCTCGGCGCGACGCTCGAGGAGCTGGGCTGGCGTGGCGGGCTGCTCGACCCGCCGCCCCTCGTCGCGGTCAAGGCGCCGGCGTTCTCGACCGCCAAGCTGCGGGGCGTCGATCCGTCCGTGGGGCCCGGGATGCAGTCGACCGGCGAGGTCATCGGGCTGCACACCGATCCGCGAGTGGCGATGGCGAAGGCGCTCGTCGGCGCGTCACTGGTGCCACCGCGACCCGCGCCCGGGGCGGACGTCGCGCTCCTGTCGATCGCCGACCGCGACAAGGCGCTCCTGCCGCGGCTGGCGGCCGCCCTCGTTCGCGCTGGGTACCGCCTGGCCGCGACGCCCGGAACGCGGGATGCACTCGCCGAAGCGGGCTTCGAGGCGCGGCCCGTCGTCAAGCTGGGCGCCGGGGCGGCCGGCAACGATGTCGCCATCCTCGACCTGATCGCCGGCGGCGAGGTCCGCCTCGTCGTCAACACCCCGACCCCACGTTCGGGCGCCGTCCGCGACGCGGCGGAGATCCGTCACGCCGCGACGGGGGAGGGGATCCTCTGCCTGACCGCGATCGAGACGGCGATCGCCGCGAGCGAGGCGCTCGACCCGGAGATCGTCGCTCGCCTGGCGGAGGTTCGCTCGCTGGGTGAATGGGTGCCGAACCCCGGCTCAGCCCGGGTCGCCGCCCTGGCCGGAGGCAGGTAGCCGCACCGTCGGCGTCGAGGGCGGCACGATGATCGACTGGCCCAGCGACCACAGGGTGATCGTCGTGAGGACGACCATCGTCGCCGCGAGTGGCACCTGTCGCAGGCGCAGATCGCGCGTGCTTGTCCGGGCGGCGGCGACGTGGCCGCCCCACGCCCCGATCATGTGCCCGCCGACGACCGCCACGAGCTGGAGCGTCCAGACGAGGCCGGGCGGGAGGAAGGCGCCCGTCGGCTTGAAGAAGGCCGTGCCGAACAGGTCGGCGCCCTGCTGCAGCGGATCGGAGATGGCGATGACGATTCGTTGCCCGTCGATCACGAGGTAGGTCAGGTAATGGGCGATGAGGTAGCCCATGGCGATCGGCAGCAGCCCGGCGCCGGTCGACGGGACACCCACCAGGCGTGAGACGCCGATCGCCGCCGCGACGAGGATGCCGAGGAAGGCCGCCAGCTGGAGCGTCGCGACGCCGGCGGCGGGCGCCCCGAAGACGTCGTACCACGGGGTCGTCTGCGACAGCCCGTCGTAGAGGATCGAGCCCGCGGCCAGGGCGACGAGGACGAGGTCCGAAACCGCCCAGCCCGGCTCGAGCAAGCCGCTGGCAAATGGCCGGTGCCGGAGGCGCCCGGCCTCGTCGGCCAGGGCCACCGGGGCGAGGCGGTTGAGGAGCCGGAACCAGACGTTGAACGTCTCGCCGTTCGCCCGCCAGGCGGCCCGCCCGAATTGCGCCATCAGGGCGAGGGTCAGGGCGGTATACCCGACGACCGCGATGAACAGCGTCCGCCCGGGCGCACCCTTGAGGACGAGCTCGAGCCAGACGATGAAGGCGAAACCGGCGATCGCCGGCCAGCGCCCCAGCGCCGCGGGATAGTCGCTGGGCTCCCAGCCGCCGATGCCCAGCCGGTCCAGGACCCAGGCGCCGACGTCGTGGAGCGTCGAGAACGGGTCGAGCCACTGCCAGATGGGCCCAACGAAGGCCGAAACGATCGCCACGCCGACCCACGTGTAGACCCACACGAAGAGCGTCCCGACGTCCGCGTCGGACGAGCCGCCGACGATGCCCTGGGCGACGATCCAGGCCCAGGCGACGACGCCGACGACGCGCAGGCCGATCCTGACCGGCCTCGCCAGCTCGAACGCCCCGGCCTCGACGGGCGGCGGCTCGGCCCGCAGGTCGCGGATGAGGACGAAGGCGAACGACAGGGCCACGGCGAGCCCCGCGCCGGCCAGGTAGGCGACGAGTGGGAGCTGGCTCTCGTAGGTGGGGTTGAGGGCGTGGGCGAGCGCGATGGGAGGACCCGCGAACATCGCCACGCCGACTCCCACGACGGTGAGGGCGCGAGCCACGTGCGTCACGGTTGTGCGGTCGGTCGTCGGCTGCGGAGGAGGACGAGGCCAAGCACGCCGATGACGAGCAGCGCCGCGATGACGGGCAGGATCACGGTCGCGCCGTCGGAAGAAGCGTCGCTCGGGGCGGGGGACGGCGACTGCGTCGCCGAGGGCGATTCGATCGTCGTGGGACTGGCCGACGGCGACGCGGACGGCTCCGTCGTCGGCGGAGCCGGCGTCACGCTGAACGGGATCGTGCCACGCAGCAGGTCCCCGTCCGTGGCGATCGACGTCCAGCGGATGGTGAAGGCGCCCGGCGTGAGGGGCGCCGCGGGCGTCCAGGAGAGCTTTGTGTTGTCGCCGGGGTCGATCGTCGCGCTGCCGACTGTCGTTCCGGCGCCATCGACGACGTCGGCCTTGCTGCCCTTCTTGAGCGCCTCGGAGAACGACAGCACGATGGACATGCCGGTAGCCGCGGTGACGCTCGAGCCGGCGGCCGGGCTGGACGAGACGAGGTCGGAGTGGGCGCTCGCCGGCAACGCCGCGACGAGCCAGAGCAGCAGGAAGACGAGCCCGAGCGAGGCGCCCCAGAGGCGCCGTGGGCGAGCGGTGACGGTCATCCGCCGCAGTCTAGGAGGGGCGAGCCAAGGGCGCTGTCCGGCGAGTCAGACCGGGTTCGGGGCGCTGGTCTCGCCGCCCTGCGAGCCGCCGCGACTGTCAAGAGGGCGCGCCGAATGGCGCCCCCGGGTCGGGCCGTACAATCCCTCCAAACCCCGACTGACCGCCCATCACGGCCCGGCCGGCCGCGCTCCCTGGGCCAAGGAGGTCACCGTTCGGATGCCCGTTCCCGTCGTCTCGTTCACCGACGAGCGCCTGTCCAACGGCCTGCGGCTGATCGTCGCCCAGGACCACCTGGCGCCCGTCGTGGCCGTGAACATCTGGTACAACGTCGGCTCGAAGCACGAGGTCCCGGGCAAGACGGGCTTCGCCCACCTCTTCGAGCACGTGATGTTCCAGGGCTCGCGCAACGTCGCCAAGGCCGAGCACATCGCCCTCGTCCAGGCGGCCGGCGGGACGATGAACGGCACGACCTGGCTCGATCGGACGAACTACTTCGAGACCATGCCATCGCACCAGGTCGAGCTGGCGCTGTGGCTCGAGGCGGATCGGATGGGGACGCTGCTCGACGCGCTGTCGCAGGAGAACCTCGACAACCAGCGCGAGGTCGTCAAGAACGAGAAGCGTTGGTCGTACGACAACCGGCCCTATGGCTCGTGGAGCGAGAAGCTCCAGGCCCATCTCTTTCCGCCGGAGCATCCGTACCACCACCCGACGATCGGGTCGATGGAGGACCTCGACGCCGCCTCGCTGGAGGACGTCCGCGCCTTCTTCCGGACCTGGTACGCGCCAAACAACGCCACGCTCGCCGTCGTCGGCGACGTTGAGCCCGCCCGGATCCGCGAGTGGGTCGAACGGTATTTCGGCGGCATCGCCGCCAATCCGTCGATCCCGCGGCTGGGCGACCTGTCGCTGCCGGCCACGCTCGGTGAGGAGCACCGGGAGACCGTTCCGGACCGGGTCCCGCTGCCGCGGGTCTACTTCGGGTTCCGCGCCCCGGAGTACGGCGACTCGCGGCTGGACGCGCTCGACCTCGCCGCGCAGATCCTCGCCGGCGGCAAGGGCAGTCGCCTCCATCGGCGGCTCGTCCGCGACGAGCGGATCGCCCAGGACGTGGCCCTCTTCGCGCTGGGCTTCGTCGGCGGGGCGTCGATGGCCGCCGGCTGGGCAACGGTCCGGCCGGGCGTCGAGATCGCCCGCGTCGAACGCGCCTTCGAGGAGGAGATCGAGCGGCTCGGGCACGAGCGCGTCTCCGCTGACGAGCTCGCCCGGGCCAAGGCGCTCGTCGAGTCGGAGGAGCTTGGCGCGCTCCAGCGTGTCGACGAGCGGGCCGACCGGCTGGCGATGTACGCGACGCTGCTGGACGACCCCGGGCTGATCAACGGCATGCTGGCCCGCTATCTGTCGGTGACGCCGGAACGCATCCGCGAATCGGCCGGCGCGGTCTTCCGCCCCGACAACCGCGTCGTGCTGACGTATGTCCCGGACCGGGCGCCGGCCGATTCCGCCGCGGCCGTGGAGCGCGTGGACGTCGATGAGGAAGTGGCGGCATGACCGACGTCGTCGCCACCCGCCCGGTCCCCGGCACGCCGCGGCCATACGAGTTCCCGCCCTTCAGCCGGTCCCGCCTCGCCAACGGCCTGTCCCTGCTGTCCATCGACATGCCGGGCCGGCCGCTCGTCTCGGCGACGGTCGTCCTGCCGAACGGCGCGGCCGACGAGCCGGCGGAGGACGCCGGGGCGACCGTGCTGGCGGCCCGGGCGCTGTCGGAAGGCACCCAGCGCTACGACGCCATCGGGCTGGTCGAGGCCGCGGAGCGCCTGGGCGCCTCGCTCCACGCCGAGGCGAACTGGGATGCGACGTCCACCGGGGTGGACGTTCCGGCGGCGCGCCTCGAGCCCGCGCTCGAGCTGCTGGCCGAGATGACCGCCCGGCCCACCTTCCCGGAAGCGGAGGTCGAGCGGCTGCGCGACGAGCGGCTCAACGACCTGCTTCAGGCCCGGGCCGACCCTCGCCGGCGGGCGGAGGAAGCCTTCGTCGAGACGATCTACACCTCAGATTCGCCCTACCACCGGCCGTCGGGCGGGACGCGGCAAACGGTGCAGCGGCTCGACTCCGGACGCGTCAGGACCGCCTACTGGCGAGGATTCGATCCCGGGCGGGCGACGCTGATCGTCGGTGGCGACCTGACGGGGATCGACGTCGTGGCCATCGCCGAGCGCCTGTTCGGGACGCTCCGCGCGACCAAGGCCGCCGCACGGACCACGCGGATCGCGGCCGGCTGGGCGCTCGACGGACGGCTCGTCCGGGTCATTCATCGGCCGGGCGCGGTCCAGACCGAGATCCGGATCGGCCACCCGGGACTGCCGCGGCGGATTCCCGACTTCCACGCCGTAACGGTGATGTCGGCGATCCTGGGCGGGCTGTTCAACTCGCGCCTGAACATGAAGCTCCGCGAGGAGAAGGGCTACACGTATGGGGCGGGCGCCGGCTTCGACCTGCGGCGGGGTCGCGGGCCGTTCGCGGCGCGGGCCGCCGTCAATACCGAAGCGACGGTGCCGGCGGTCGCGGACTTCCTCGGCGAGCTCCAGCGGATCCGCGATGAGCGGGTCAGCGATGCCGAGCTGGCCGCCGCGCGCGACTTCCTCGTGGGCGTCTTCCCGTTGCGCTTCGAGACCCCGGGCGCCGTCGTCGGGGCCCTGTCCTCGCTGGCCGTCCACGACCTGCCGGACGACGAGCTGGCGCGCTACCGCGAGGCGATCGAGGCGGTCTCGGTCGACGACGTCGCCACGGCCGCCACCGACCACATCCACCTCGACCGTGCCGCGATCCTGCTCGTCGGCGACGCCGATGCCTTTGGGTCGGACCTGGAGGCGGCCGG
>JBGPDX010000095.1:0-9384 GCA_041482475.1 Candidatus Limnocylindria bacterium
AGTATGTTTCAGGCGAGCACTTCGTGCTGGCCCTGTTTCACTCCCAGCTTTCAGGTTCGGTCGCGGGCAAGGCTCTTCGCGAGAGCGGCCTCACGCGCGAAAAACTCCTTCAAGGTATCAAGTCGATCCGCGGGAACTCCCGGATCCAGGACGCCGAGCCCGAAGGCAAATACAAAGCCCTCGAAAAGTATTGTCGCGACCTCACGAAGCTCGCGCGTGATCAGAAGTTAGACCCGGTGATCGGGCGTGACGAGGAGATCAGGAGAGTCATCCAGGTCCTGTCGCGCCGGACGAAGAACAACCCGGTCCTCATCGGCGAGCCGGGCGTCGGCAAGACGGCCATCGTCGAGGGCCTCGCCCAGCGGATCGTCCGGGGCGACGTGCCCGAGGGCCTGAAGGACAAGCGGGTCGTGTCGCTCGACCTTGGCGCGCTCATCGCCGGGGCCAAGTTCCGTGGCGAATTCGAGGAGCGGCTCAAGGCGGTGCTCAAGGAGATCAAGGACGCCGGCGGGCAGATCATCCTGTTCATCGACGAGCTGCACACGGTCGTCGGCGCCGGCGCGGCCGAGGGCGCCATGGACGCCTCGAACCTGCTCAAGCCGATGCTCGCCCGCGGGGAGCTGCACACGATCGGGGCGACGACGCTCGACGAGTACCGCAAGCACATCGAGAAGGACGCCGCCCTCGAGCGTCGCTTCCAGCCGGTCCTCGTCGACGAGCCGACGGTCGAGGAGACGATCTCGATCCTCCGCGGCCTGCGCGAACGGTACGAGGTCCATCACGGCGTCCGGATCACCGATTCCGCCCTCGTCGCCGCGGCGACGTTGTCGCATCGCTACATCAGCGGGCGATTCCTGCCCGACAAGGCGATCGACCTCGTCGACGAGGCCGCGTCGCGCCTGCGGATGGAGATCGACTCGATGCCGGTCGAGCTCGACGAGCTCGAGCGGCGGCGGATCCAGCTGGAGATCGAGCGCGAGGCGCTCCGCAAGGAGACCGACGACGCGTCGAAGGCCCGGCTGGAGGCACTCGAGAAGGAGCTCGCCGAGATCGGCGAGGAGGCCGGCGCGATGAAGCAGCGCTGGGAGGCCGAGAAGACAGCGATCGGGGCGATCCGCAATACGAAGACCGAGCTCGAGCAGCTCCAGGTCCGGATCGAGCAGGCGCAGCGCGAGACCGACTACGAGACGGCCGCCAAGCTGCAATACGCCACGCTGCCAGAGCTCCAGGCACGCCTCAGGGAGCAGGAGGCGGCCATCGCCACGCTGCAGGGTCCCGGTTCGCTGCTCAAGGAGGAGGTCACCGCCGACGACATCGCCGGGATCGTCGCGTCGTGGACGGGCATCCCGGTGACGAAGCTCATGGAGGGCGAGACGGCCAAGCTCGTCCACATGGAGGATCGCCTCCACCAGCGGGTGGTCGGCCAGGACGAGGCGATCGCGGCCGTTTCGGATGCCGTCCGCCGCGCCCGCGCCGGGCTCAAGGACCCCCGCCGGCCAATCGGCTCGTTCCTCTTCATGGGCCCGACCGGCGTCGGCAAGACGGAGCTGGCTCGCGCGCTGGCCGAGTTCCTGTTCGACGACGACCAGGCCATGGTCCGCATCGACATGAGCGAGTACATGGAGAGGTTCGCCGTGTCGCGGCTGGTGGGTGCGCCACCCGGCTACGTCGGCTACGAGGAGGGCGGCCAGCTGACCGAGGCCGTTCGGCGGCGGCCCTACCAGGTCATCCTGCTCGACGAGATCGAGAAGGCCCATCCGGACGTCTTCAACGTCCTGCTCCAGGTCCTCGACGACGGCCGGCTGACCGACAGCCAGGGTCGTACAGTCGACTTCAAGAACACCGTCGTCATCATGACCAGCAACGTCGGCAGCCAGTACATCGCCGGCCTGAGCGGGGGCGACGCGGACTACGACGAGATGCGGCGGCAGGTCATGGAGGCGCTGCGGCTCCAGTTCCGGCCGGAGTTCCTCAACCGGATCGACGAGGTCATCGTCTTCCACGCCCTGACCGACGCGGACCTGGCGGCGATCGTCGACCTGTTGGTGGCCGACCTTCAGCGGCGCCTGGCCGGCCAGGACATCACCATCGAGCTGACGCCCGCGGCGCGGACGCTCATCGCCCGCGAAGGAACCGACCCCACCTACGGAGCGCGACCGCTCAAGCGGACGATCCAGCGGCTGGTCGAGAACCCGTTCGCGCGAGCGCTCCTCCACGGCCAGTTCAAGCCCGGCGATCGTGTGGTCGCCGACGCCGACCCGGTCGGCGGGACGCTCATCTTCACGACGAACGACAGCACGGTCGTCGCGGAGGCCACCGCACGGCGCGACGCCCGATCGCGGCGCGATCGGGAACCGGCGGCGGCCGGGACTCGGGGCCGGGGCCGGACCTCGGCGTTCGACCTCCCGTCCACGGAGCCGCCGAAGGACGATGGCGGCGAGCTCGTGAACTAGGGCCGGCGCGCTCGGCTTCGCCCCTTCTCGGTATGCCACTCGCAGGCATAAGGGCGGATCGCAATGGACGCGCCTTGGGCCTGCCCATGCAAGAGGGTGACAGGAAGGCGGGTTGACCGGTGCCGTGTCAGGAACGACGATCGGTCGATGACCGTCGAGGATCAGTTAGTCGCGATCGGCGCCGAATCGGACTCCGACCGAAGATGGCACTTGCTGTCCGGCCTCGTCCGGTCCGACCCCTCCGGTGCGCGCGCAGCCGCCGAGGGCGCGCTCAACGCCGATGATTCGAAGCTGCGCGAGGCTGCCGCCGACGTGCTAGGACAGGTGGCCACCCTTGACCGCGAGGCTGCCATTGAGATCGCGGACACACTAGTACCGCGGCTTGCCATCGAGCAGGATCCGAACGTCCTCGCGGCACTGATCGTCGGCCTTGGCCACACGGACGATCCTCGAGTTCAACGCGTGGTTATTCCACTCGCTGTTCATAAGGACGAGAACATTCGGCTTGCCGTCGCGTTTGCGCTGCCGTTCGAGGCGCTCGACGATGAGTCCTTGGCGGTGCTGCACCGGCTGTCGTCCGACCCCGACGGCGACGTTCGCGCTTGGGCAACGTTCGCGCTCGCCAATAGCGACGCCACCGACAACGCAACGGTCGAGGCGTTGGCGGCACGCGCCGATGATCCAGACGAGGACGCCCGGGCCGAGGGGATCTACGGACTAGCTCGGCGCAAGGACCCCCGGGCACGTGCCTTTATCGAACGCGAGCTCGCGCGTCCGGAACACGGCAGCCTGATCGAGCGGGCAGCCGTGGAACTCGAAGCCTGAGCGCCATAGCACGGCTGGCGTTCGACGACGTCGTCGCGCGCCTGCGCACGCTGCCGGCGACGCTTCCGCCGCCACCCGACGTCCTCATGCCGGTCCGCACGGACAGCGTCGCACGCCTCCGTATGCGCGAGCCCGGGCCCAGCGCCCGATCGGCGGCCGTGCTCGTGCTCGTCATTCCCGACGAAGACGGCGAGGCGCGTGTCGTGCTAACGGAGCGCGTCGACCGCGGCGGTCACCACAGCGGCGAGGTGAGCTTTCCGGGCGGCAAGACCGAAGCGACCGACGCGGACGTCGTCGCGACTGCCCTCCGGGAGGCGCGCGAGGAGGTCGCGCTCGACCCGGTCGCGGCGGGCGTGCGGGTCGTGGGGCTGCTCGAGCCGTTCTGGATCCCGGTGAGCGACTTTCGGGTCACCCCGGTGCTCGCGATCGCCGAGCGCCGTCCGCACCTCCACCCAGCGCCCGCGGAGGTCGCCCGAATCGTCGAGGCGCCGCTGGCGGCCTTCCTGCCGGACGCGACGATCGAGATCGTCGAGCGGACCGTCCGCGACTGGCCCTTGCGCTACGGGGCCTACCCTATCGACGGGCTGCGCGTGTGGGGCGCCACCGCGCGGGTGTTGGGGCAGCTGGGCGCCATCGTCGCCGGCGCGTGACCCGGAGGCACTCCGCCTATCTCAGTATGCTGGACGCGACCTGTTCACAACTGCGTGACCAATGGCCCTGACGTCGACCCTCTGGTCGGTCATACGGTCACTTGGACGAGCGCCAGCCATGATCGAACCCACAAGGGGCATGAACTATGTGCCCAGCAATACTCGGGCGGGTCGTGGCAGCTGGGCCCCGACAAGTACTCATGGCCAGACGACCGTCTTGTTGCAGGAGCGCGGCCATCTCGGTCGCGCTCCTGGTCGCCGCGTGCAACCCGACAGGGGGCGGCAATGCTGGGACCCTGGGCGGAACGGGAACCGTTCCGATCCGGATTGATTCGTCAGGCGACCTCCTCACCGTGAACCTCACGGTGCACTTGCGTGCTGGTTCCTCCCGACTCGACTTGGTGAGCCCGTCGGGGGCGCGTCAGCCCGTCGTGACGCTAGAAGGTCCGCGAGACTACCGGACCGTGATCCAGGAACCCAATGCGAAGGGCAGTTGGACGGCGGTATGGACCTTGACCAACGCCGACGGAAACTACGAACTCCGCTGGAGCTACTGACCAACTCGCGTCAGTCAGGTCGTGCATTGCCTAGAGCGGCTCTCCACTGGAACGATCGATCCGCTCCGGGTCGACGTCGCGTGGCGCCAGCGCGCCCTCCCCGCGGCCAACGGACTGCCCGGCCCCGACGGCCCGCGCCTCGCCGTCGACGATGCCGCGAACCGCAGCATCGTCGCGTCCGCCGAACTCGACGACGAACGCCCGCATCTCACCGTAATCCGTCCACGCCGCATGGTCGACGTCGGGCGGCCAGACGACGGCCTCGCCGGCCGCCACCCGCAGCCGCTCGTCCCCGACGGCGACCCAGCCGCCGCCCTCGATGACGATGAAGTAGGTCGTGTTCGGGTTCGAATGCGGCTCGATCCTTGCGCCGCGGGCGAAGGCGAGCTCGGAGACCAGGCCGCGGGCGTCGTTGTGGATCACCCGGCCGCTGATGCCCTTCGTGCCCGGCGGCCCGTCCGGGCGGCGATGGCCGACCCCGAATCGGAGGATGTCGATCGGCATCTCGGCTCGCTTGGGTCGCCTCCGCGCTAGCGGCGCCGGCGGCTTCGACGGCCCGCCTTCGGGCGGATCGTCGCTTCCGGGCGAGCGAACGTCGTCCGCGAGAAGTACCGCTGGCGAGCCAGCTTGTGCTCGTAGCCGGCGAGCATCGGCGGGAAGCGGCGGAAGCGGACCCAGACCAGGACCGCCAGCCCGATGAGGATCGTCGTCAGGACGAGGAAGAAGTCGAACACGAAGACGGACTCGATCAGCAGCAGGCTGAACGTGATGAGCCCGGTCCAGAGCAGCCACTCGTAGAGGTCCAGGTACGGCGGGTGCCGGTGGAGCGCCCGGGTCCGGACGTTGTAGAGGATCACCAGCAGGGCGAGCAGGACGAGCGACGCGACCCAGATCGGCTGGAACAGGTCCGGGAAGTTGAAGCTGTTGAAGGGGAGGAAGAGGTACTCCCAGGGCGCGAGCTTCACGGTCGTCCTCTGTCTCGTCGGATGGGCGCGGCTGCGGCGCGGGCGGTCGGCGCTCCGTTCGAACGACGGGCGCGACCCGGGCCGGCGCAGGGGAGTATGCCACGGCGCACGGTATACTCCGGAGCCAGGACGCCCGCTCGCTCGCATCGGCCCGCCCCAGCAGGCCGGCCCTCCTGCCCGGTGCGCGCGACACACCTGCGGGATGGAGGAACGCCCGGGTGCGAGCCCTGCTGTCGGTCGCGAACCGCGATGGCATCTCGGAGCTGGCCCGGGACCTTGCCGCGCTCGACGTCGAGATGTTCGCCACCGACGGGACCCGCGAGTATCTGGCCGCGGACGGCATCGACGTCGCACCGGTCTCGGAGCTGACCCACGTCCCATCGCTCGTCGGCGGCCAGGTCAAGACGTTCCACCCTGCCGTCTACGCCGGCATCCTCGCCCGCCGCGACATCCCCGAGCAGCTCCAGGAGCTCGTCGAGCAGGGCATCGGACTGATCGACCTGGTGGTCGTCAACGTCAAGCCGTTCGCCCCCGAGGTCGGCCGCCGGATGATCGGCATCGAGGAGGCGATCGAGATGATCGACGTCGGCGGCGCGGCGCTGCTCGGCGCGGCGGCGCGGAACGCCGCCGGCGTCGCGGCGATGGCCAGCCCCGAGCACTACCGCAAGGTCGTCGCGGAGCTGCGCGAGCTGGGTCATGTCTCGCCGGAGCTGCGCGCGCGGCTCGCCGCCGATGCGTTCGGGGCGGTCGCCGCCTACCACGCCGAGATCGCCGCCTACCTCAACCAGATCTCCGGCAACACCTTCCCGCGCCGCCTCGCCCTCGTCCTCGAGAAGGTCGACGATCTGCGTTACGGCGAGAACCCGCACCAGCGCGCGGCGTTCTACCGCGAGACGACCCACCGCTCCGGCACCATCGCCGACGCCACCCAGCTGCATGGCGCGCGGCCGTCGTTCAACAACCTCCTCGATCTCGATGCCGCCTACCGGATCGCCGGCGACTACACGGCCCCCACGGTCGCCATCGCCAAGCACACGGATCCGGTCGGCCTGGCCTCGAACGACGAGCTCGTCGAGGCCTACCGCAAGGCCCTCGAGACCGACCCGGTCGCGTCGTTCGGTGGCATCGTCGGCGTCAACCGCGAGCTGGACGGGGCGACGGCGCGCGAGATCGCCGCCAACTCGTACGAGGCCGTCATCGCGCCGGCCTACAGCCACGCCGCGCTCGGCATCCTGCGCGGCAAGTCCGGGCTCGAGATGCTCATGGTCCCGCCGGATCCCACCGAGGGGATGCGCGACTACGGCATCGCCAACCTCGACTTCAAGCGGATCGGCGGCGGGCTGCTCGTCGAGAGCCTCGACGAGCTTGGCCTCGACCGCGGGCAGCTCCAGGTCGTCACGAAGCGCCGCCCGACGCTCGAGGAGCTGACCGACCTGCTGTTCGCCTGGCGGGCCGTCCGCCATGTCCGTTCGAACGCCATCGTCCTCGCCCGCAGCGCCGCGACGGTCGGCATCGGCGCCGCCCAGGCGAGCCGCCAGGTCTCGGTCGAGATCGCCCTGCGGCGTGCGGGCGACCGGGCCAAGCTCGCGGTGATGGCCAGCGACGCCTACTTCCCGTTCCCCGACGGCATCCAGATCGCGGCGCAGGCGGGCGTGACGGCCATCATCCAGCCGGGCGGCTCGATCCGCGACGAGATGGCGATCGAGGTCGCCGACCGTCACCACCTGGCGATGGTGTTCACCGGCCGCCGTCATTTCCGGCACTGAGGCAGGCATGGAGGAGCTCCTCGCCCTCGAAATGGTCCGCGTGACCGAGGCCGCGGCGCTGGCCTCCGCCCGGTTCATGGGCCGCGGCGACCCTCACGGTGCGGATCGCGCGGCGACCGAGGCAATGCGCGGGACGATGGACGAGCTCGAGATGGCGGGCACGATCGTCATCGGCGAGGGCGAGCGCGACAAGGCGCCGATGCTGTACATCGGGGAGCTGGTCGGCAAGCGGGCCCAGAACGAGCGGCGCCAGCGACAGGAGATCGACATCGCGGTCGATCCGCTGGAGGGGACGAACCTCGTCGCGATGGGCCTCGCCAACGCGATCACCGTCCTCGCCGCCTCGGAGAAGGGCGGCCTCGTCAACGCCCCGGACACCTACCTCGAGAAGCTGTGCGTCGGTCCCATCGCGGCCGGCCACGTCGACATCCGGCTGACGCCGCAGGACAACGTCGAGCGAATCGCCTCCGCGCTGGGACGGCGACCCAACGACATCACGGTCGTCGTCCTCGACCGACCGCGTCACGAGAAACTCATCGCGGCGCTGCGCGAGGTGGGGGCGCGGATCAAGCTCATCTCCGACGGCGACCTGTCCGGGGCGATCAGCTGCGCCGTGTCGGGCACCGGCATCCACGCCGTGATGGGCATCGGCGGCGCCCCGGAGGGCGTCATCACGGCCGCCGCGCTTCGCTGCCTGGGCGGCGAGATCCAGGCTCGCTTCCGCTACCGCAACGACGACGAGCGTGCCCGCGGGGCGCGGATGGGCCACGGCGACGAGGACCGCGTCTACAGCACGGAGGACCTGGCCTCGGGCGAGAACCTCATCTTCGCCGCGACCGGGGTCACCGAGGGCGACCTGCTCCAGGGCGTCCGCTTCTTCGGCGGCGGCGCGCGAACGCATTCGCTCGTGATGGGCTATCGCACCAAGCAGGTCCGCTTCGTCGACACGGTCCACATGTTCGACCGAACCCGGCCGCCGGCCGTCAGGCTGTAGGCAGCCAGCCCGCCCCCGGATCCCAGCGCGCGACGGGCCGGGCGGCGTGACGGCCCTCGATCGACGCCTGGCGCCGCCGCGCCGATTCCACGGTCTCGCCCCAGCCGGGCGGGGCAAGGCGGGGCGCAAGGTCGGCCAGCGGGGCGAGGACGAAGAGCCGCCACCGCGCCTGCGGGTGGGGGACGACGAGCAGCCGCCCCGACTTCGAGGGGTCGACCGAACGGGCCTCCGACGGGCGGTCGACCGACAGCTTCGACCGGCCGAAGACGAGCAGGTCGAGGTCGAGCTCGCGCGGCCCCCAGCGCCGCCGATCCTGGCGCCCGAACGCCCGCTCGAGGGCCTTCAGGGCGACGAGCAGGGCGGTCGCGCCGGTGACCGGATCGGGCCCGGCGGGGACGTCGAGGGCGACCACGGCGTTGCGGAACTCCGGCTGGTCGGTGACCCCGACGGGCGCCGTGGCGTAGAGCCGAGAGACACCCCGCAGGCGCACGGCCGGTAGCGCGGCGAGCGCCCGGACGGCCGCGGCGAGCGTCTTCGTCGCGTCGCCGACGTTCGCCCCGAGGCCGACGTAGGTGCGAACGCGACCGGCCAGCTCGTGCCTCCCGCTCGATAGACTCCGCCGATGACGGCGGTCGCAGTTCGCATCTTTCACCCGTTGCCGGCCGCGTCCGCCGGGCCGCTGGAGCGCGATCTTGCGGCGGCCCGGCTGGCTCTGGCGCGGCGCCACGAGGCGGGTTTTCGCGCCGCCGGCGCCGACGACGTCGCGATCGTCGCGGGCGCGCCGGACGATACACCGTTCGGCGCCCGGCTTCGGGTGCTGGTGGCCGCCGAACGGCCGGCCGGACTCGTCGTGCTCGGATCGGGCGGGCTTGCCCTCGCCACGGCGGCGGACCGTCGGACGTTCGTCGATGCCGCCGCCTCCGGTCGGCGCGTCGCATTGGCCAACAGCCGCTTCTCCGCCGATGCCACGGCCGTCGCGTGCGCCGAATCGCTGCTCGAGCTGCCCGACCTGCCATCCGACAACGCGCTGCCCCGCTGGCTGGAGGAGATCGCGGGCTACGAGGTACGGGACCTGTCGCGTCGTTGGCGGCTGAGCATCGATCTGGATTCACCGCTGGATCTCGTGCTGCTCCAGGCGCCCGATGACCCGTCGCACGTCGCGGTGCGCGAGCGG
>JBGPDX010000096.1:0-9332 GCA_041482475.1 Candidatus Limnocylindria bacterium
AGGTACTTGGTGATCGCCGCGGTCAGGCTCGTCTTGCCATGGTCGATGTGGCCGATCGTGCCGATGTTGACGTGCGGCTTGGTGCGCTCGAACTTCTTCTTGGCCATCGTTGGGTGCTCGTTCTACTCCGTATCAGGCGCGGCGATGCCGCAGATGCTCATGTGCGGGGCTTCGGGAAACCCGCCTGTGGTGGAGCCCACAATCGGACTTGAACCGATGACCTCTTCCTTACCAAGGAAGTGCTCTGCCAGCTGAGCTATGTGGGCCCGGGACCCCGTTTGCGATCAGTGGTGGGCAGGGAGGGAATCGAACCCCCACAGTCCAAAGACGGCTGATCTACAGTCAGCGGAGCTCACCACCTGCTCAACCTACCCACTGGCGGGAGGTGTCGGGCCGAGGCTGCGGCCTCGTGGTGGACCCGGCACCCGTATGTCTGCACTTGGAGCCGACGACGGGACTCGAACCCGGAACCGGCGGTTTACAAAACCGCTGCTCTACCAATTGAGCTACGTCGGCGCGGCGCAGGGCCATACCGCAGGTGACCCCTAGGCGCCGGGGAATGATAGGGCTCGACGGCCGAATGGGTCAAGCGTGCGAGGCCCCCTGGCCGAACAGGCGTTCAGCCCGTCCGAGGCGGCCCTGACGCCTTCCGGGATCTCCGCGCCGCTGGCTTCGGCGCCGCGCCGGGCGGCGTCTTCGGCGTCCTGGCACGCTCAGTCGGCGCCGCGCCGGGCGGCGTCTCCGGCGGCGGCGCCGAGGCGTCTTCCACCTTCCGCGCGCGGGTCCTGGGCGCCGCCCCGGCAGCCTTTCTCGATGTCCGTGGCTTCGGCTTCGGCCCCTCGTCGTGGGCTCCCGCCGCGCTGCCCTTCGGTGGCGCCGCGAACGCCGGTTCCGACGTCGTCGCGGGTTCCGCGGCGGCGGCCGGTCGCTCCCGTTTGGGCCGCGGTGCCCTCGGCGCCTCGCCCGTGTCTCGCTGCGCGACGGCCTCGAACAGGAGGATCGATCCGGCGACGGCGGCGTTGAGCGAGTCGATGGCGCCCCGCATCGGGATCCGCATGAGGAGGTCACAGCGGCGGCGCACCGTCGGCCCGAGTCCCTGCCCCTCGCTGCCGACGACGATCGCCAGCGGTCCGCGCAGGTCCGACTCGCGGGCGGTCAGCGGCGCGTCCGCCTCCGCCCCGGCGATGCGGACGCCTCGGGCATGGAGGTCGGCGAGCGAGGCGGCAAGGTCCTCGACCGGGCAGAGCAGGAGATGCTCCACCGCCCCGGCCGATGCCTTGATCGCTGCCGGCGTCAGGGGGGCCTGGCGGCGCGTCGGGAAGAGCACTCCGTGGACACCGGCGGCTTCGGCGCTCCGCAGCAGGGTGCCCACGTTCTGGGGGTCCTCGAGCGAATCCAGCGCGAGGATGAACGTCGGCTCGCCTCGCTCGATGGCCCGGGCGAGGACGTCGTCGAGCGAGGCGTACTGGCGCGGCGGAACGACGATGGCGACGCCCTGATGGCCGTCGAAACCGGCCAGCGACGTCAGCGTTCCGCCCTCGACCTCGACGACGGGAATGCGCAGGTTGGTGGCGTGGAGGACGAGCCGCTCGAGGGCCTCACGACGCTGCGGGACGACGAGCAGCCGCCTGGCCTCGCGACGAGCGGCGAACGCCTCCTCGACCGGTCGCCGACCGGCGATGATCTCGTCGTCCGGCGCCACGAGGTCTCCACCGGCGGCGTCGACCGGGCGCGCTGCACCCCCCGCGCGACGGTCGTCGGTCGCCTCGCGCCAGGGGCGCGGTCGGAACGCGCGGTCACTCTCGACGGGCCGACCGCCGCCCGGACCGGTGCCCTCGCGATCGCCGAACGGTCGCGGGAACGGTCTCGGTCGAGGGGGCCGCCATGGCCGGTCGCCCCCTCCTCGAGAGCCCGCGTCGTCGAGGCGTCGCGGCCGTGGCCCGCCCGGGCCAGCGGGACCGCCGGGGCCGCCGCGATCCGGGCGATCCTCCCAGCCGCGATCGTTCGGTCGCCCGCGCGGCCATGGCGGCGCCTCGCGATCGAACCGCGGACGGAACGGTCGCGGACGGTCGTCGCGCCCGCCGCCGAACGACCGTCCCGGGCGCTCGCCGCCCCGGTCGTCGCGCCGGGGCCGGTCGCGCCATTCGCCACCGCGGCCCGCAGGACCGCCGGGTCTCCCCGGGCCGCCCGGGCCGCCGCGGAATGGCGGCCGGTCCGCGCGCGGACGTCCCTCGTCGTCACCGCGAAAGCCGAAGCCCCGGCCGCCCTCGCCGCGCGGCTCCTCGTCGTTCCGTCGCGTTCGATCGTCGCCCCGACCCAGGCTGGGCCCGCCACCCGGGCCACGGTCCGGGCACCGTCGCCCGCCCGGCGGTCGACCGCCACGATCGAAGCGATCCCCAGGTCCGCGGCCTCCCCCGCCAGGCCCCGGACCCTGGCGCGGCCGGCCGGGGCGACCTCCACGTCTGTCGGGATCCGGCCGCCGCCCGCCACGATCAGCCACGGCCAACCTCCACCACGCGGCGCCAGCGCTGTCCGTCGCGGGTGTCCTCGACCGCGATCCCGGCGGCGGCCAGCTCGTCGCGCAACCGATCCGACGCGGCCCAGTCGCGACTCGCCCGCGCCGCGGCTCGCCGCTCGAGCAACGCGGCAACATCCGGCTCCAGTCCCTCGACCGGCTCGGGCAGGACCGCCAGGACGCGGTCGAGGTCGCGCAGGAGCGCCTCGACGCGACCCGCGTCCGCCGTCGACAACGTCCGCCCATCGATCCGCCGATTGATCTCGCGGACGAGATCGAACAGCGCGCCCAGGGCGGCCGAGATGTTGAGGTCGTCGTCGAGGGCCGCCTCGAACGCCGCCCGAGCGGAAGTCAGGACCTCCTCGAGTCCGGTCTCGTCCGGGCCGTCCTCGCGATACGTCCCAAGTGCCGCCACGAGCGCGTCGAGACGCTCGACTGCCGCGCCGGCCGCGGCCAGCGACTCCTCGCTGTAGCTCATCGACTGGCGGTAGTGGACGGAGATGAGGGCGTAGCGGAGGGCCCGTGGCGACACACCGGCCTCGAGGAGCTCGGTCACCCGGGCGATGTTCCCGGTCGACTTGGCCATCTTGGCGCCGCCCATGTGCAGGTGGGCGCAGTGGAGCCAGGTCCTGACGAACGGCTGACCGGTCGCCGCCTCGCTCTGGGCGATCTCGTCCTCGTGGTGCGGGAAGATCAGGTCGACCCCGCCGGTGTGGATGTCGAACGACGGGCCCAGGTGAGCCATGCTCATGGCCGAACATTCGATGTGCCATCCGGGCCGGCCCCGGCCGACCGCGGTGTCCCACGCTGGCTCGCCCGGCTTCGGGCCCTTCCACAGGGCGAAGTCGCGGACGTCGTCCTTGCCGTACTCGTCCGCCTCGACCCGCTCGCCGACGCGCATCTGCTCGGGATCGAGCCGGGCCAGCCGGCCGTAGGGCGGCCACGAAGCGATGCGGAAGAAGATGGATCCGTCGTCCGTGCGATAGGCATGACCGCCGTCGAGCAGGGTCTGAATGAGGACGACGATCTCGTCGATATGGCGCGTCGCCCGGGGCAGCACGTCAGGCGTCGTCATCCGCAGGGCGGCGGCGTCGGCCAGGAACCGCTCCAGCCATCGATCCGCCAGCGCCTCGATCCCGATCGCGGCGGCGGCGGCGCCCTTGATGATCTTGTCGTCGATGTCGGTGACGTTCATGACCCACGTCACGTCGAGGCCGCGGTAGCGGAGGTAGCGGACCAGCAGATCGGCGAACAGGAACGATCGGAAGTTGCCGACATGGGCGGGGCCATAGACCGTCGGGCCGCAGGTGTAGATGCGGACGCGGGACGGCTCGAGCGGGGCGAGCTCCCGCAGCTCGCCGCTGAGTGTGTCGCTGAGGCGGATCATCTGACCGGTTCGACGAGCGCGATCGCCTGGGCCGAGATCCCCCGCCCGGCGCCTTCCATCCCCTCCAGGTTGCCCGTCGAGGCCTTGACGCTGACGGCCGAGACCGGCAGCCCCAGCAAGACCGCCAGCCTGTCGCGCATGTCGCCGAGCCGGTCTCCCAGTCGCGGGCGTGACCCGACGATGGTCAGGTCGACGCCGGCGGGTCGCAGGCCCGCGGCGGCGAGACGCCGAACCACCTCACCGAGCAGCTCGCCGCTGGCAACCCCCCGGGGCGTGCGAGCATCGGCCGGGAACAGCCGGCCGAGGTCGCCCAGTCCGGCCGCCCCGAGCAGGGCGTCGGCAACCGCATGGAGCGCGACGTCGCCATCGGAATGGCCGTGGAGTCGGGGCGCGCGGGCGACCTCGATGCCGCCGAGCGCGAGCGGGCTGCCCGGGCCGAAGGAATGACGGTCGTGGCCCAGTCCCATCCGTCGCGGGCCGGTCCCGAGCAACGCCGACTCGACCCGCCGCAGGTCGTCGGGGAGGGTCACCTTGAGATTGCCCGGGTCGCCGGGGATGGCATGAACGGGGATTCTACAGGCCTCCAGGAGCGCGGCCTCGTCGGTCCATGTCCGGGCGCCGTCCGGCGGGTAGGCGGCGAACGCCTGGCGGAGAAGTCCGCGCCGGACGCCCTGCGGCGTCTGGGCCGCCGCCATGCCGTCACGTTCGACGGTCGCCACGACGAGCCCCTCGCCGACGCGCTTGAGCGTCTCCGCCACGGGCACGACCGGGACCGCCGCTCCGTGGGCCGCCGCGACAGCGACGACGGCCGCCACCAGGTCCGGGGTCACCAGTGGCCGGGCGCCGTCGTGGACGAGCACGACACGGTCGTCCTGCCGATCCGAACCGAGCCCGTCCAGGGCCACCAGCCCAGCCGCCACCGACTCCTGGCGCCGTGCCCCGCCGGCGGTCACGACGGCGACCTTCGACGGGAGCCAGGTCGCCGTTCGGATCCGGGCCACCTGGTCCGCGGTCGCGACGACCACGATGCGCTCGACCCGTGGTGACGCCGCGATCGCTGCGAGGGTCCAGGCGAGGAGCGGCCGGCCGCCGACGTCGAAAGCGAGCTTGTCGGTGCCGTCCATCCGGCGCGACGCACCGGCAGCGACGACGATGGCGTCGGCCGCTTCGGTCGCCGTCAATCGAGCCGCGGCTGGGCGAAGATCATCCGCCCCGCGACGGTCTGGAGGACCCGGGTCACCGACACGTCGAGGTCCTTGTCGATGAACCGCGAGCCGCCCTCGACGACGATCATCGTCCCGTCGTCCAGGAACCCGACACCCTGGCCCTGCTCCTTGCCCTCCTGGATGACCCGGACGTGCAGCTCCTCCCCGGGCAGGACGGCGGGCTTCACGGCGTTGGCCAGGGCATTGATGTTCAGGACCCGAACGCCCTGCAGCTCCGCGACCCGATTGAGGTTGAAGTCGTTGGTCAGGATGGCGCCGCCGCGGGCGCGGGCGAGCGCGACGAGCTTCGAATCGACCTCCGGGATGTCGCGCACCTCGTCGTTGTCCTCGGCGATCTCGACCGGTGTCGGCGAATCCTTCTGCATCCGGGCCAGGATCTCGAGGCCTCGTCGGCCGCGGTTGCGGCGCAGCGTGTCGGAGCTGTCGGCGATGTGCTGGAGCTCGTCGAGGACGAAGCGCGGGACGACGAGGGTGCCGTAGATGAAGCCCGACTCGACGATCTCGGCGATCCGCCCGTCGATGATCGAGCTGGTGTCGACGACGATGTGCGGCTCACTGCTCCGGCTCGAGCGTCCGTCCCCTCCCTCCGGGCGACGGGCGAGGCCGATGGCCTCGGCGGCCGTGACGAGGTCGGCGCGCTTGGCGACGGTCAGGCCGGCCATGCCGAGGCCCAGGAAGACGGACACGCCGAGCGGCAGCCACGTCCCGAGCGGGGCCGGGATGGCCGACAGCGGCAGGCCCAGGAGGAGGCCCATGAGGAGGCCGATGAGGAGGCCTGCCACGGCGGTGACGAATTCGGCCGTCGACAGCTCCTGGACCCGACGGATGAGCCACCCGGCCGGCACGACGGTCAGGTAGGGCAGGAGCGCGAAGCCGACGATGAACCAGGCGACGACCCACGTCGCGAGGAGCAACCCGGCGTTGGGCGCCTGGGCGAACAGCGCCTGGTTGGCGGCTGCCAGCCCGATGCCGACGAGTCCCCCGATCACCGCGCCAAGCACGCGGATGTAGAGGATCACACGGCTCCTCCGTCCTGTGGGGTCGCTCGCTCCGCGACCCGGCTCGGCGGGGCGCGACTCGCGGGTCAGCCTAGCATTCGGCCCGACCCGCTCGCCACGCTCGGCACCGCGGCGTGGCTTGCTCGCCGGCCCGACGTCAGTCCGTGCCACGGACCGTCACCGCGATTCGCGGCCGCGGCCGCCCGCCGTCGTTCGCGTCGGGACCGAGAGCGGCCGCGATGGCGTCACGCAACGTGCCGACACGGATCACCTCGATGCCGGCGGGCTCGCCCGCCATGCCACTCGCCGCCCGGGGCACGATCGCGCGACGGTAACCCAGCCGCGCCGCCTCGCGGAGGCGTCGCTCCAGGCCGCTGACCGCCCGCAGCTCGCCGAGCAGGCCGACCTCGCCGATGGCCACGGTCAAGGGATCGACGGGCCTGTCGCGGAGCGAGGATGCGAGTGCCAGGGCGAGCGGCAGGTCGAGCCCGGGTTCGGCGACGCTGAGCCCGCCGGCGAGGTTGGCGTACACGTCGTGGCTCGACAGGCCCACCCCCGCCCGGCGGCCCAGGACCGCGACGAGCAGCGCCAGGCGGTTGGCATCGAGGCCGCTGGCCCGTCGTGCCGGGGTGCCGTAGCCGCTCGGCGAGACGAGGGCCTGGACCTCGACGAGGAGCGGGCGCGTCCCTTCGAGCGTCGGCGCGACGACGCTGCCGGGCGCCGGCGTGTCGTGCTCGACGAGGAAGGCCCGTCCCGGATCGGCGACTTCCGCCAGCCCGAGCTCGCGCATCTCGAACACCCCGACCTCGTCCGTGGAGCCGAACCGATTCTTCGCCGCACGGAGCAGCCGCAACGTCGCATACCGCTCGCCCTCGAGGTTGAGCACGGCGTCGACGAGGTGCTCGAGGGTCTTCGGCCCGGCGATCGAGCCCTCCCTGGTCACGTGGCCGACCAGCAGGACGGCGATCCCCTCCCCCTTCGCGAGCTCCATCAGTCGAAGGGCGGACTCGCGGACCTGGCCGACGCTGCCGGCCGGCCCGTCGAGGTCGTCCACCGTCGAGGACTGGATCGAATCGACGACGACGATGGCCGGGCGTTCGGCTCGCGCGGCCTCGGCAATCAGCCCGACGTCGCGCTCCGCGATGACGCGAACGGCCGAGCCCGCCGGACCGTCGAGGAGGCCCAGCCGCGACGCGCGAAGGCGGACCTGGGCGGCCGATTCCTCGCCCGTCGCGTAGAGCGCGGTTCGACCGGCGGCATCGGCGACGACACCGGCCGCCGCCTGGAGCAGAAGCGTGGACTTGCCGATCCCTGGCTCGCCGCCGACGAGGACGACCGAACCGGGGACGAGGCCTCCGCCAAGGACGCGGTCGAATTCGGCGATCCCGACGCTGAGCCGTGGGATGGCCGGCTCGACGACGCTTGCCAGCGGTGTCGGCGCGTTGGCGCCACCGGGCCCGTCACGTCGCGCGGGGCCCCGGACCGGGCGGGTGGGCTCGCGGACGACGGTCTCGACGAGGCTGTTCCACGTCCCACAGCTGCGGCATTGACCCTCCCAGCGCAGGAAGGCGTCCCCGCAGGACTGACAGACGAAGCGGCTTTGCGGCCGCGCCACCGGTGCGGTTCGCCCGCCGGCGCGCTAACGCGCCTCGACCGGGGTCTTGGGCTCGGCGGGATGGATATCGAGGCCGGCTTCGGGGTCCCTGTCGACCACGATCGTCGTGCCGGGCTCGTACTTGCCAAGCAGCAGGTGCTCGGCGAGGACGTCCTCGATCATGTTCTGGATGACGCGGCGGAGTGGCCGCGCGCCGTAAGCCGGGTCGTACCCCAGCTTGATGATGTGGTCCTTCGCGCTCTGGGTCACCTCGAGCGTCAACTGTTGGGCCTTGAGCTGCTCGCGCACGCGCTGGAGCATGAGGTCGACGATCTGGCGGATCTCGTCGACCGTCAGCGAGCGGAAGACGACGGTCGCGTCGATCCGGTTGAGGAACTCGGGGCGGAAGTTCTGCTTGAGCTCCGCCGCCACCTTCTCCTTGATGAGCTCGTACGACGCTTCGGCCCGCGACGCCTCCGTGTCGCCCATCGCCCGGAACCCCAGAGCCGCGTTGGTCTGGAGCGACTTCGCGCCCAGGTTCGAGGTCATGATGATGATGCAGTTGCGGAAGTCGACCCGGCGGCCCTTGGCGTCGGTGAGGTGCCCGTCCTCAAGGATCTGGAGAAGGATGTTGAACACCTCCGGGTGCGCCTTCTCGACCTCGTCGAGGAGGATCACCGCGTAGCTCTTGCGCCGGACGGCCTCGGTCAGCTGGCCGCCCTCGTCGAAGCCGACGTAGCCGGGAGGCGCCCCGACGAGGCGACTCACGTTGTGACGCTCCATGAACTCGCTCATGTCGATCTTGATCAGCGCGTCCTCGCTGCCGAACATGAACTCGGCCAGTGCCTTGGCCAGCTCAGTCTTCCCGACGCCGGTCGGGCCCAGGAAGATGAACGACCCGATCGGCCGTTTGGGATCCTTGAGTCCGGCCCGCGCGCGACGAACCGCCTTGGCGACGATCTGGATCGCCTCCTGCTGGCCGATGACGCGGCCGTGGAGCGACTCCTCCATCTTCAGGAGCCGCTGCGACTCCTCCTGCGCGATGCGGGTGACCGGAATGCCGGTCCACATCGCGACGATCTGGGCGATCTCCTCCTCGTCGACCGTCGGCTGGTCGCTGGAGACCTGTGACTGCCACTCGCCGCGCAGCTGCTCGACCTTCTCGCGGGCGGTCGCCTCGGACTCGCGGAGCGTCGCTGCCGACTCGTATTCCTGGGCGTTGATCGCCGCGTCCTTCTCCTTGGTGATCCGCTCGAGGTTCTTCTGCGCCTCTCGCAGCGCGGGCGGCGCGGAGGCGTGGCGGAGCCTGACGCGGCTGGCGGCCTCGTCGATGAGGTCGATGGCCTTGTCGGGGAGGTGGCGGTCCGTGATGTACCGGATGGACAGGTCGACGGCGGCGCGAACGGCGTCGTCGGTGATGGTGACCTTGTGGTGCTGCTCGTAGCGCTCGCGGATGCCGAGCAGGATCTCGACCGTCTGCTCGAGCGTGGGCTCATCGACCATGACCGGCTGGAAGCGACGCTCGAGGGCGGCGTCGCGCTCGATGTACTTGCGGTACTCGTCGAGGGTCGTCGCGCCGATGCACTGCAGCTCGCCGCGAGACAGCGCGGGC
>JBGPDX010000097.1:0-9274 GCA_041482475.1 Candidatus Limnocylindria bacterium
CGGTGTCGACAAATCGGGTCCATCGAGCAGTGGCCCGTCACGCCCGATAGTCCACCATCGGCAACGGCCTGAGGGGGCGGTGCCACATCCGGACCGGCGGAGGCCTTTGGGGGCCCTGCCGCGCCTCCGATTTGGAGGCCACGCGGTCGCGGACTAGCGGCGAGTAGCGATTCCCCGTGTAAACGGTGGTGCGTACATGCACCGCCCGGGAATACCTCGCCGCGGTGGTCTGTCCTCTCTCCGGTCCGCAGTTGAGGAGGTCAGAGGCATGCAGCCTCGAGCAGGCCACGACAGCGTGGCCGTCGTCAGCAAGCGTCAATGGAGAACCGGCGCGCGCAGCCCGTTACGGGCTCTCGTCGCCCTCTCGGTTTGCTGTCTCGTTGCGCTGTCGCTCGCGCCCGCGGTCGCCGCGAGCTCGACGACCCTGTCGAGTCCGACATCGCTGTCAGGCAGTTCGACGGTCGCGGCGGTGCCGTTCGATGACACCGAGGCCGGAGTCCATGTGACCGGCAGCGCCGACATCACCGTTCACTGGAGCCAGCCCGCCACGCTCGGCACGGTCTTCGACCCGAACCTCGTTCGGCAGGGGCGTGCCCTCGATCCCAGTGACTCATTCGGGCGGCCGGTCGCTGGAATCATGTCCGTCGACTACAGCCTCACCGGCCTGCACGCCGAATGGGATTCAGTCGGGCCGATCAACCTGGGCTCTCCGACCTACACGACGAGCGGCGCCTGCAGTCTCAAGGCGGGCGGGCCCGACTACCTCTGCCATCTGACCAGCAGCCAGGTGACCCTCTTCGACACGTCGCCGGTCCCCGGTCCATTCGTCAAGCTGCGCCTCGTGTCCGACGTGACGATCACGCCGGCAGGCCTGGACACGCTCCGAACGGCCACCTTCGGCGGCGTCGCCGATGGCACGGCGGGGCTCTCCCTGGGCGAGTCGCCGATCACCGACAGCCTCTCGATCCCCTGCACCGCCGGTGCCGGCGACGAGCTGCTCTATGGACTGGGCGGGGTGTCGACGACGCCGGGTATCAACGTCGCCACCGGCCTCGAGTTCGACGTCGGCGTGTCCATTCCCAATCCCGCCTTCCCGTTCCCGGATCCGTTCGACCCGGTCATCTACATCGGCTTTGCCTCGCCGACGATCGACCTGGGCTCGAGCGCGGGTGACATCACCGTCTCCGGTGCCGGCGCCTCGTTCGACATGGGCGCCGTCCAGAAGAACAACATTCCGCCGACGGTCAACGCCGGAGGCGCGTACAGCGGCAACGAGGGGTCTCCGATCGCGTTCGACGGCTCACTCTCCTCGTCGATCTGCGGGTTCCCGACGCTCCGCTGGGATTTCTCGGACGGCGGCGTCGCGTTCGGCAAGTTCCCGCTCCACACCTTCCAGGGTCCCGGCGTCTTCAGCGGCCAGTTGACAGCGACTGACGCAACCGGGCTGACGGCGACGACCACCTTCTCCGTCGACGTTTCGAACCTGGCCCCGGTGGTCCATGCCGGTCCGGACACGACGGCGGCCTGGGGCCGGCTCGTTGCCTTCAACGGCAGCGCGACGGATCCCGGCGCCGACGACCAGTCGACCCTGACGTACTCGTGGAGCTTCGGCGACGGCTCGCCCTCGGCGACCGGTGGCCCGAGCACCCTTCATGCCTACGCCGCCCCGGGCACCTATACCGCCATTCTGACGGTGTGCGATCGATGGCTCGCCTGCGACTCGAGCAGCCGAACGGTCAACGTGACCAAGCGGACCGTGACCGTTGGCTACCTGGGCGACACCGCCGATACCTACGACACGCCGGGCGCCCTGAGCGCCTCGCTGGTCGATCAGTTCGGCGCCAACGTCAACGGCGAGACCATCACCTTCACGGTCGATGGCGGCGCCGCCGGGTCCGGGGTCACCAACTCGTCCGGCATCGCGAGCACCTCGTACACGTCGCTGCTCGACGCGGGCAGCTATGCGACGGTTGCGTCGTTCGCCGGCGACAGCCTGTATGACGGCAACTCCGGGGCCGGCTCTATCGCGATCGCGACGAAGGCCACGGCGGTGACCTACACGGGCGCCCTTTCGGGTGGCCCGAACAAGACCGTGACCCTCAGCGCCGTGCTGAAGGATGCGAGCGGGAAGGCCCTTGCGGGCCGAACGGTCGTCTTCCAGCTTGGCAGCCAGACCACGAGCGCCGTCACCAACGCCTCGGGGGTCGCCTCGACCACCCTGAAGCTCGCCCAGAAGAACGCCAAGTACCCACTCACCGCAACCTGGACGCCATCGGGCGCCGACGCGAACCACTACACGGGGAGCGTGGCGTCCGCGACATTCAGTCTCCAGTCGAAGTAGGCGTCGTGGAGGCCGACGCCTCCAGCGACGATCGAGATGGGCGAGCCGTCGGCTCGCCCATCTCCGTATCTCCGGCAGCGACGAGGGCATGCCCCGCCGCCCTCCCGGCGCACCCGCCCCGTTGACGACCCGTTCTGGCACCATTCGCCGTCGATGGCGCCATTCGACCTGATGGCATTCGAGATGCCGGCCACGCTCCACCTGCCCGGCGGGCGGATCGACTACGTCGTCCGGCGCTCGCCGCGCGCCCGCCGCCTGCGCGTGACGATCGATCCGCAGCGCGGCGTCGTGGTCAGTCTGCCGCCGTCGACTCGCCGCGGCTGGGCGCGACCGGACCGGATGGTCGAGGCCTTCCTCCGTGAGCGCGAGACGTGGCTGCGCCGGCATCTCGACCGACAGGCCGCGGAGCGCGCCGAGGTTGCCGCCCGCGGCGGTCTCACCGACGGCGCGACGCTTCGCTACAAGGGCGAGCTGCACGGCCTGCGGATCCTGCGGGCGCCGCCCGGCACCCGGCGATCGAAGGTCACCCGCGAGGGGACTGACGACGGCGACAGCCTTGTCATCAGCCTGGCCCGCCACGATCGCCGCGACATCGCGGCGGTCCTCGTCGACTGGCTCAAGCTGCGGGCCCGCGACGCCATCGCGCGAAGCGTCGACCGCCACACGGAGGCGCTCCGCGTCGAGCCGGTCGCGATCACGGTTCGCGACGCGAAAACGCGCTGGGGGAGCGCCTCCCGGAAGGGTCGCCTGTCGCTGTCGTGGCGCCTCGTCCTCGCCCCGCCGGAGGCGCTCGACACGGTGGTCGTCCACGAGTTGGCCCATCTCCGCTATTTCGGTCACGGCCCGCGTTTCTGGGGCCTGGTCGCCACCCGCCGCCCGGATCATGTCGAGTGGCGGACGTGGTTGCGGGAGCACTCGGTGGAGCTGCATTCGGCCCTCGACCGCGTCGACTGACCGACGGCGCGCGAGGCGTAGGATCGGCTCCGTGAGGAACGGCCTCCGGTACCCTGCCTGGGCGGCGCTGCGCTGGCTGCCCGTGGCGATCCTCGCCTTGGCGCTGGCGACGGCGCTGACGGCCGTCCTCGAATCCGGCCTGGGGATCGCCGACGCGTCGGTGCTCTACCTCCTCGCCGTCGTCGTCACGGCGAGCCTCTACGGGACGTGGCCGGCGGTCGCCGTGTCGGCCGCCGCGTTCCTCGTCTACGACTTCCTGTTCACCACGCCGCGCCTGACCCTTGTCGTCGCCGATCCCCAGGAGTGGCTCAGCCTGCTGCTGTTCCTCGTCGTTGCCGTCGTCATCGGGCGTCTCACGGCGCTCCAGAGCGCGCGAGCGGCCGAGGCGGAGCGTCGCGCCGGCGAGACGGAGGCGCTCTTCTCGATCGCCCGCTCGCTGGCCGTGGCCGACTCGACCCACGGCGCGGCACTCGAGATCGCCGACCGCCTCAGGTCCCAGGCCGCGATGGGTCGCGTCTGGATCGCGCTGGGCCCAACCAGCTCGCAGGAGCGACTGATCGCCGACACGGCTCCCGGCGAGCGGCTGCCCGACCACGCCGTCATCTGGGCGCTCCATCGAACCGCCAGGGAGCGTGCGCCGGGCTGGGTCCGGGTTCACGTCGGCGGCGCGGACACGCGAACTCGCGGACGCGCCCGGGCCGACCACGAGGAGAGCGTTTATCGGGTGCCGATCGAGGCCGAGAGCCGAACGCTCGGCGCCATCTCGGGAACCAGGACCCGGCCCGCCGAACCACCCGACGCCGGCGAGACCCGCCTCCTGTCCCTCGCAGCCGACCAGCTGGGCCTGGTGCTCCGACGCCAGGAGCTCACCGCCGAGGTGACGAGTGCCGAGGTCGCCCGGCGGAGCGACGCCCTGAAATCGTCGCTGGTCGACTCGGTCTCGCACGACCTGCGGACGCCGCTCACGACAATCCGGGCCCTCGCCGGCAGCCTCCTCGATCCGGACGTGACGGTCGATCCTGTCGCCGGCCGCGACGCGGCCCGGATGATCGACGCCGAGGCCGAGCGCCTGGGCCTCATCGTCACGAACCTCCTCGATCTCAGCCGGATCGAGGGTGGCGCGCTCCGTCCGGAGCCGGAGATCCACGACCTGGCGGACCTCGTGTCGACGTCGCTGCGCCGTCACGCGCCCAGCCTCCAGGGACACGAGGTGGTCGACGAGACCGGCCGCGAGCTGCCACCCGTGCTGGTCGATCCGTTGTTCTTCGAGCAGGCCCTCGGCAACGTCCTCGAGAACGCCGCCCGGCACGCGGGAGGCGGATCCTCGATCCGCCTGCGATCCGAGCGCCCGAATGCCGATGGCGGCGATGGGCGGGTCGACCTGGTCGTCGAGGACGCCGGGCGCGGCGTGCCCAAAACCGAGCTGAGCCGCTTGTTCGAGCGGTTCTACCGCGTGCCGGGCACGGGCGCCGCGGGCGGCGGGATGGGCATCGGCCTGAGCGTCGCGCGGGGGTACGTCGTCGCGATGCACGGCGACATGACGGCCGAATCGAGCCCGCTCGGCGGACTGGCCATCCGGATCCGGGTGCCGCTGGCGCAGCCGCCCGAGCCAGTCGCCGCCGAGGCGCCCACGCCCGCGGCTGCCCCTCGTGCCTGACCGCCCGGGACCTCGGCTCCTCCTCGTCGAGGACGATCGCGGGACGCGGCAGGCGATTGCCGCCAATCTCGCCGCGCATGGCTCGGTCGTCCGCGAGGCGACCAGCGTCGCCGACGCGTTGCGGGCCTGGGACGCGGAGCGGCCGGACCTCATCCTGCTCGACCTGGGGCTTCCGGATCGCGACGGAATCGCCGTCGTGGTCCGTGTCCGGAAGGAGGGCACGACGCCGATCCTCGTCATCTCCGCCCGCGGGGAGGAGCGCGATCGGGTCGCGGCCCTCGAGCGCGGCGCCGACGACTACCTGACGAAGCCGTTCGGCCTGGCCGAGCTGCGGGCGCGGATCAACGCGCTCCTGCGCCGCGCGGCCGGACCGGCGGCCGACACCGGCGGCCGGCTGCAGGTGGGTTCGGTCGTCGTCGACGTGGCCCGACGCGACGTCACGGTGGCGGGCCATCCGGTCGAGCTGACGCCGCGCGAGTACGAGTTGCTCAAGGTCCTGCTGTCGCGGGCCGGGACGGTCGTCACCCGCGGCCGGCTGCTGCGGGCCGTGTGGGGCAACGCCTACACGGACGAATCGCACTACCTCCACGTCTACGTCAGCCGCCTGCGCCGCAAGCTGGCCGAAGCCGACCCGGGCGATTCGACCGCCGACCTGATCGTGTCCGAGCCGGGAATCGGGTACCGGGTCCGCGCCGACGGGGACTGACGCCGGCCCGTATTGAGCGCTCGTTGAGGACCGGGAGGCGGCGCGACGGCCGCTGCCTCTTGGGCCGCCGGACTATGTTCGGGGCATGGCCGTCCGCATGGGCCGCGAGCGTCGCGCCCACCGCCCGAATCTCCTCGCCGCCGACGCGGCCTCCATCGCCGCGGGGATCGCGCTCGTCGAGAACGGCCAGGCGGCGTCGGTGGTCCTCGTCGGACTCCGGTTCGGCGAGCGGCTGCTCCCCGAGGCGATCGCCCAGGCCCAGGCCGCGGGACTCGTCCTGACTCCCAGCCGTGAGGGCGCCGGCCGCGTCGCCATCGACATCCGCCGCGCGGCGAGGTGACCGAGCCGGCATCGTCGCGGCGCCCACGCGCCACGCGGGCCTCGCCGCAGCCTCTCCGGGGTCGACGTCCGGCTGATCGCCGGGTTCGGGTGGCTCGTCCCCACTCGCCGTACTTCCGCTACGCCGCGCCAGGGGTCATCACCGCGAGGGAGCAGGCCGGCGCCCCGACGAAGCCGGCGGAGCGTCTTGTGGCCGACGTTCGGCGGTTCCTGTTCGGGCGCCCGCTGGCCAGCGACGAGGAGCTCCAGGAGCGTCTGCCCAAGGTCAAGGCGCTGTCGACGTTCTCGAGCGACAACCTCAGCTCGGTCGCCTACGCCACCGAGCTCATCATGTTCACCCTCTTCGCGGCCGGGGCCAGCGCGTTCTGGCTCGTGATGCCCGTGTCCGGCCTGATCGTCGGGATCTTCATCGTCATCGTCATCAGCTATCGCCAGACGATCCGGGCCTACCCCAGCGGCGGCGGCAGCTACATCGTGGCCCGCGAGAACCTCGGGACGATGCCGGCGCTGCTGGCCGCGGCCGCGCTCCTGACCGACTACGTCCTGACGGTGTCGGTCAGCGTCGCGGCCGGCATCGCCGCGATCCTGTCCGCCTTCCCCGGGTCGCTCGACGGTCTGCGCGTGCCACTGGGCGTGGCGGCCATCCTCTTCGTCATGCTGATCAACCTCCGCGGCATCCGCGAGAGCGGCACGATCTTCGCGGCGCCGACGTACATCTTTCTCGCCTCGATGCTGGGGTTGATCGCGCTCGGGGTGACGCGAACGCTGCTCGGCGATCCACCGCATGTCACCGGCGTGACGCCCATCCATCCGGTCGTCGAGTCGTTGAGCGTCCTGCTGCTGATGCGCGCCTTTGCCGACGGTTGCAGCGCGATCACCGGCGTCGAGGCCGTATCCAACGGAGTGCCGGCGTTCAAGCCGCCGGAGTGGCGCAATGCCCGGACGACGCTGACGGTGATGGGCGTCCTCGTAGCCGTGATGTTCCTGGGCCTGTCATACCTCGCCGGCGTCGTCGGGGCGCTGCCGTCGCAGAACGAGACCGTCGTCTCGCAGATCGCCCGATCCGTCTACGGGACGGGTCCGGTCTACTACGTCCTCCAGCTGTCGACGACAGGCCTGCTCATCCTCGCCGCCAACACGAGCTTCGCCGACTTCCCGCGCCTGTCCTCGATCCTCGCCCGCGACGGATTCATGCCAAGTCGCTTCGCGTTCCGCGGCGAGCGCCTGGCTTTCAGTGCGGGCATCGTCGTCCTCGCCGCGATCGCGATCATCGTGCTCGTCGCCTTCGGCGGGCTCGTCGACGCCCTCATCCCGCTCTATGCGATCGGCGTCTTCACGTCGATCACCCTGTCGCAGGCGGGGATGGTCCGCCACTGGCTGCGCGACCGCGAGCCGGGCTGGCAGCGAAGCGCCGCGATCAACGGCTTCGGGGCCGTCGCGACCGGCATCGTCACCCTGATCTTCGCCGTCGCCAAGTTCGCCCTGGGGGCGTGGCTGATCATCTTCATCATCCCGGTCCTCGTCGGGGCGATGGTCTTCGTCCATCGCCAGTACGAGCGCCGGCGGCTCGACACGACCGTCCGGCCGGGCGTCGTCATCGGTCCGCCGCAGCGTCGGCAGCGCGTCGTCGTGCCTGTCCCGGAGGTGACCCGCGAGGTGGTCCAGGCGGTGAAGTTCGGGCGGACCATGTCGGACGACGTGACCGCCGTCCACGTGACCGACGACCTGCAGCGCGCCGAGGAGCTGCGGGCTCGTTTCGAGCGCCAGATCCCGGGCGTCCCGTTCGTTGTCGTCGAGTCGCCCTACCGCCAGCTCGTGCGGCCGCTCATCAGGTACCTGGAGTTCGCCGCCGGCCAGTCGGAGGAGGAGATCGTCGTGGTGCTCCTCCCACAGTACGTGCCGCGGCACTGGTGGGAGAAGTACCTCTACAACGAGAACGCCCGACGCATCCGCGACGGGCTGCTGGGACGGAAGAACATCCTCGTCGCGGACGTGCCTTACCGACGTGAAGGCTGACGGACGGGGAGTGGGATGGTGGAGATGAGGGGACTCGAACCCCTGACCCCCGCGATGCGAACGCGGTGCTCTTCCAACTGAGCTACATCCCCACGGACGACCCGCGCGAAGGGGCCCGAATCGTCCCGAAAGTCTAGCACGCGGTCCTCCTCGCAGCGACCGTGGCCATTGACGAAATCGAACATCTGTTCGACAATCGACATCCGATGGCGACGCTCTCTCCGGACGTCACGGCCGCTCTCGCGACCCTCCGGTCGCGGTGGGGCGCGGCAGCTCCCCGGCCGGCGGTCCGGACGCCGGGAAGGGGCGACGTCGGCGAGATCGTCGGGGCCCTGGCGACGGCGCCGCTGCCGTCGGAGGTCGCGGAGGAGCGGCCGCTTCCCGACCCGCCCCCGGCCGGCGGCATCGTCTCGACCGGGTTCCCGACGCTCGACGCCATCCTGGGTCCGGGCGGCCTGCCGCGAACTGCCAGTGTCGCCCTCCGCGGGACGGGCTCGAGCGGCAAGACCACGCTCGCGCTGCGAACCGTCGCGGAGGCCCAGGCCGCGGGATCGATCGCCGCCTGGCTCGACGTCGGACGGACCTTCGACCCGGTCGAGGCCGTCGCCCGCGGCGTCCGCCTCGAGTGGCTCGTCGTCGTCACCCCGGACAGCCTCGACGAGGGCCTGTCGATCGCCGCGACGCTGCTCGCCGGGCGGGCCGTCGACCTGCTCGTCCTCGACCTGCCGGCGCGGCTCGAACGATCGGCTCGCCCGGCCCACCTGGGTGACCGCCTCCATCGGCTGGCGGCGCTGGGCCGCCGGTCGGAGGCGCTGCTCGTCCTGCTCGAGCCGCCCGGCCTGCCGACCGGGCTGGCGGGAGCCGTTGCCGAATCGGCCGGCCTCCGGCTCGAGCTGGCCAGACGATCGTGGATCCGGCTGGGTCGCGACGTCGTCGGGCAGCGGACGGAGGCGGTGGTCGCCCGCAACCGGTTCGGCCCGCCGGGGAGGCGGGCAGAGCTTCGAATCCTCTACGCCGACGGCGACGACCGCGACGCCTGCCTGAGACGCGACGACCTCCTCGTCGAGGCCCTCACCAACGCGCCAAAGCCCCCCGTGCCCGGGAAGTCAGACGATGCGACTGCTCCACCTCTACTGGCCTCATCTCCCGCTCGACCTGGCGCGATCCCGCCACGATCCGAAGCGGCCGCCGGGCGACCCGTCCTGCGGGTCGTTCCCGCCAGGGCCCGTCGTCCTCGGCGGCCAGCCGTGGACGGACGGGA
>JBGPDX010000098.1:0-9151 GCA_041482475.1 Candidatus Limnocylindria bacterium
ACGTTCGACCTGCGACCGGCCGACGCCGACCGGTTGGCGCCGCCGGGCGCCGTCGACGGACCGCCCGGCCCGGACGGCATCCGACGAACGAAGACCGGCTGGCGCCGAATTCGGCCGGCTGAACCCGACGCCTGACCGGATGACCGAACGAAGGCTGCCGCCGCTCAGGGGCAAGCGAACGCGCGAACGACGGGCCGGCGATCAGGCCGTAGCCGAGGCACTCGCGCGCCGCGAAGCCGCCGAACGTCACGAGGTCGACTTCGACGTCGCCGAGGTCGACGCCGAGGTCGAGGACGCGCGGCGTCCCGTAGCCGTCGCCGCGGCCCCGCGGCCCACTCCCCAGCCGACCGCGCCGCAACCCCGCGGTGCCGGCCGCCGGCTGCCGGACCTGTCGGTGCTGCCGCCGCTCCTCCAGGCGACGGGGTCGTTCGAGGCGCTCCGCGAGCGGCTGGGCTCGCCGGTCGTGGCGGCGCCGACTGGTCGTCACGCGGGGCTCGTGGCGGTGCCGCACGGCGCGAAGACCTACCTCGCCGCGGCGCTCGCGCTGGGAGAGACCGGTGAGCGACTGGTCTGGGTCGCCCGCGACGCGGAGATCGGCGATCGCGTCGTCGAGGAACTGGGCGCGTGGCTCGGCGACGCCGAGGCCGTCGCCGTGCTGGAGCCGCGAACGGCCCTCGCCTACGAGCGGAGCGAACTCGTCCCGGACGAGACCGCCGCACGGGTCGCCGCCCTCGCCGCGTGGCGGAGTGGCCGGGCGCGAATCATGGTCGCGAGCGTCCAGGCGCTCCTCCAGCACACGATCTCGCCGGACGACCTCCCGGCGCAGCCGCGGCGACTCACGACCGGGTCGCGAGCGTCGCTCGACGCGCTTTCGCGCGAGCTGCTCGATCTTGGTTACGTGCCCGTGCTCGAGGTCGCCGGCAGGGGCGAGTTCGCGCGACGTGGCGGGATCCTCGACGTCTTCCCGCCGTCGAGCCCGCTGCCGGTCCGGATCGAGTTCTTCGGCGACGAGATCGACTCGCTGCGGGCCTTCGACCCGGCCGACCAGCGGACCGTTCGGCCGGCCGATGCGGTCGCCCTGCTCCCCGCCAGCGAGTTCCTTCTTCCGCCGGGTGGCGCCGCTGCCATCCGCGAGCGCCTGGGTCGGGCGGCCACGCGACTGCCGGAACGCCTCGCCGCGGACCTGGCCCGACTCGAGGGCGAGAGCGCCACGACCCCGACGACGACGGCCACGACGGCGGCGACGCGCGCGCTGCACGTCGGTGACGCGGCCGAGGTCTGGGCCGCCCATCTCTCACCCGCCACGGGTCTGGATCACCTCGCGCCGGGGACGCTCCTGGTTCTCGACGAGCCTGGCGACCTCGCCGAGGCCGCCGAGTTCCTGTGGCGCCAGGCTGACGAGCGGCGGGCGGATCTCGTCGAGGCCGGCGACCTGCCGAAGGACTGGCCGTCGACCTACCTCCCGCGTCGGGACTGGAAGGCCCGCCTGACCTCGGCGCGGACGCTCGAGCTGACCTGGGAGTCCGAAGCCCCCGCGGCCATGGCCGGCAAGGGCCTGTCGAGCGGCGACCTGTTCGGCTGGCGCGAGCCCGAGCTCCCGCCGGGCCGGACGGCGCGCCTCGGCGAAGCCGTCGAGCGGTGGCAGGAGGACGGGGCGCGGATCGTCCTCGCCTCGGATCAGGCCCAGCGCCTCGCCGAGCTCCTGTCCGAGGCCGGCCACCCGGCGGGCGTCGTATCGACGCTGTCGGTGGCGCCACCGCGCGGCGCGATCGCGCTCATCGAACGGAGCCTCAACGACGGCTTCGCCGGCGGCCCCGATGGGCTCGTCTTCGTCACCGACCGCGAGCTGTTCGGCTCCGTCCGGGTTCGGCGCCCCAAGGCAATGCGGCGGGTCGTGCCGCGAGACATCCTCGAGCGGCTGACGCCGGGCGACCTGGTCGTCCATATCGATCACGGCATCGCCCGCTACGAGCAGATGCTGCGGCGCGGCGCCGCCGGCGAGGAGCGCGACTACCTCGAGCTGAGCTTCGCCGGCGGCGACAAGATCTTCGTCCCCGTCGAGCAGATCGGCCGCATCAGCCGCTATTCGGGCGGCGAGCATCCGCAGCTCTCAAAGCTGGGTGGCACGGAGTGGCTGCGGACGAAGGCACGGGTCCGCAAGGCCGTCACCGATCTCGCCCAGGAGCTGCTCGAGCTGTACGCTGCCCGCGAGAGCGCGGCCGGCTACCCGTTCCAGCCCGACACCCCGTGGCAATCGGAGCTCGAGGCGTCGTTCCCGTACGAGGAGACCGTCGACCAGCTGCGGGCGGTCGGCGAGGTCAAGCTCGACATGGAGGCGGGCCGACCGATGGACCGGCTCGTCGTCGGCGACGTCGGCTACGGCAAGACGGAGGTCGCGCTGCGGGCCGCATTCAAGGCGATCCAGGATGGCAAGCAGGTGGCCGTTCTCGTGCCGACGACCGTCCTCGCCGCGCAGCACTTCGAGACCTTCGGCCAGCGGTTCGGGGCGTTCCCGCTCGAGGTTCGGCTGCTGTCGCGGTTCGTCGGGCAAAAAGAGCAGGAGCAGACCCTCGACGGCCTGGCCGACGGTTCGGTCGACCTCGTCATCGGGACCCACCGCCTGCTGTCGAAGGACGTCCATTTCAAGGACCTTGGCCTCGTGGTCGTCGACGAGGAGCAGCGCTTCGGGGTCGCCGCGAAGGAGCGGCTGAAGCGACTGCGCCGCGAGGTCGACGTCATCACCCTGTCCGCGACGCCCATTCCGCGGACCTTGAACCTGGCCCTCGCCGGCGTCCGCGATCTGTCGGTCATCGAGACGCCGCCCGAAGACCGCCTGCCCATCCAGACCCGGGTGGCGGAGGCGTCGGCCGGCCTCGTCCGGGACGCGATCCTCCGCGAGCTCGATCGCGGCGGGCAGGTGTTCTACGTCCACAACCGGGTCGAGACGATCGAGGCCCAGGCGGAGCAGCTGCGCAAGATGCTGCCCGGCGTGCGAATCGTCGTCGGCCACGGCCAGATGCCCGAAGGCTCGCTCGAGAAGGTCATGGTCACGTTCGCCGGGGGCGGCGCGGACGTCCTCGTCTGCACGACCATCATCGAGTCTGGGCTGGATATTCCGAACACCAACACGATCATCATCGACCGGGCGGACACGATGGGCCTGGCACAGCTCTACCAGCTCCGGGGGCGCGTCGGCCGTTCGTCGCGGCGGGCCTACGCGTACCTCCTGTACCGGCGGCGCGAGCGTCTGTCGGACGAGGCGCGCAAGCGCTTGCAGGCGATCTTCAACGCCTCCGAGCTGGGTGCCGGCTTCCAGATCGCCCTTGCCGACCTCGAGATCCGCGGCGCGGGCAACATCCTGGGCGGCGAGCAGTCGGGCCACATGGCGGCCGTCGGGTTCGATCTCTATTCGCGGCTGCTGGCCGAGGCCGTCGAGGAGACGAAGGCACGGCGCGAGGAGCGGCCGCCGGTCGTCGAGCCGCCGCAGGCCGTCGTCGACCTGCCGGTCGAGGCGCACCTGCCCGACTCGTACGTTCCCGAGACCGGGCAGAAGCTCGAGCTTTACCGCCGCCTTGCGCGGGCGCGTTCGGCGGGTGATCTGGCCGCCTTCCGGCAGGAGGTCACCGATCGGTTCGGCCCGATGCCGACGCCCGTCGTCCGGCTCGTCGAGGTCGCCGAGTTGCGACTGGCCGCCGAGGCGGCGGGCGTGTCGTCGATGTCGCGCGAGGAGGGCCAGCTCGTCGTCCGCTTCGGCGCCGGCCTGTCGCGCGCGACGGCCATGCAACTGCTGGGCGGCGGCGGGCTCCCGGGCGTCCGTCCCTCGGAGATCACGTTCGCCTCGAACCAGGTCCGGATCCGGCTGCCGCGCGACCCGCTCAAGGGCTGGGTGCTGACGCAGGCGGTGGTCGCGAGGCTGTCAGTCAGCGCACCGGTCGGCGAGTGACGGGACACTAACTGATCGGCGCGACCTCGCCGGACCAGTCGAGGAAGCCGCGCTACCGGTCCCGGCGTCGTTGGTCAGATTCGGCCAATGACGAGTAGCGGGCAGGGCGCCGGCACGCGCCGACGCCCTGAGTGCTACCGCCTCACCCGATAGGAGTGGCGTGCGCGTAGGTCGCCGCAGACACGACTGAGCAGTGGAAGGCGAAGCCGAGGTCGATCTCGATCGCGTCGCCGCTGCTGACGGCGGCCTCGACGGCCGCGTCGGTCGTGAGATGCGAGTTTGCGGCGGCGCTGTTGGTGAACACGACCTCGATCACTTCCCAGGCGACGTTGAAATCGCCGCCGCTACCAGGTGTCGCAACGAGGTGGTCGTGCCCTGGCACCGCGAACGGGTCGGTTCCGTACACGCCTGGTTCGGCCCCCGTGGCAACCTGGGCCACCGCCAGGTCATGGTCCGGGCAGTTTCCCGGCACGCCCACGCAGTTGAGGTTGAACGAGGCAGGCACCGTGGAGCCGAGTGGGTAGATGACGAGATAGAGCGGCGCCACCGAGTGCCAGTTGGTGTGTGTCGGGAATGGGGACTTGATGGGGGTCAGGAGGTACGTCAGCTCTCCCGTGACGTCGTTGTACGCCGGCTCGATCGCGCTTTGGCCAAGTATCCGCTCGCCGCTCGGCAGGCCGGTCCCGAGGGCAGCCGTTCCGCTCACGGCAACGAGCAAGCCGGCCGAGAGAATGGCCAGGACCGGTCCTCTGCGGGAGCGGTGATGGACAGGTCGATTGGACCATGGGACGCGGATCTGGGGCATCGCCGGGAACCTCCTGCGGCCGAGGTCGGTCTCGCCATTTGGCTTCCGGCACGAGCTGGGCGACCGCGACAGGGGCGCCGTGCCAGTGGGCCAGTCCCCCGAGGTGGCCCGCCACCTCTCCGTCGGCGGAGTGTGGCGCGGTTGCCCAGAAACCACAAGCGAATGCCGCTACGACCACGGTGCTCCGCCGCACCGCTTCGGGCTCGTCGCTACCCTTTCGTCGGTCCTGGCGACGTCATCAGCAAGACGGCGCCGGCTCTGCAACCCTTCCGCATCGAGGCTCCCGTGACATTGGCGCACGCTGACTGATGATCGAGCCCACAGTCCGTCGGGCCTCGACCGATGAGCTGACGCGGCGGGAGATCCGGGAGCTGCGTCGGCTATTTGCGGCGGCCTGGGCCGCCGACCATGGCGAATTCGGCGAAACCGACTGGGAGCACGCGACGGGCGGCGTTCACGTCCTGGTCGAGGACGGGAGAAGGATCCTGTCGCACGGCTCGGTTGTCGAACGGACGCTCGAACTGGGTGGCGAGCCCGTTCGGACCGGCTACGTCGAGGCCGTCGCGACGTGGCCGGAGCAGCAGCGTCGCGGGTATGCGACGCTCGTGATGCGCGAGATCGACGAGATCATCAGAGCCATCTACCCATTGGGCGCTCTCAGCACCGACAAGAGGGCGTTCTACGAGCGTCTGGGCTGGGAGCTCTGGCGTGGTCCGACGTGGGTTCGGAGGGCGACGGAGCTCGAGCGGACGGCCGACGACGACGGCGGGATCATGATCCTGCGAACCCCGGCGTCCCCGCCGCTGGACTTCGCCGCGTCGATCACCTGCGAGTGGCGCGCGGGCGACGTGTGGTGACGACCGAAGGGTGCGGCGAGGGGTATTTCGCTCCTGTCCCATTGCGCGGCCGCCGATCGTGGGACCACCGTAGCCGGGCGTCCGGCCCGGATCCGGAGGAGACACCGGACCGCTGATCCGCGGGCGGGCGTGGCGGGGCGCGGGACCGTCGAACCCGGCATCCTTGCCGGATGGCCGACGTCACCCTCGATCCAGCGGGCGGCGAACCAGCGCTGACCCACGACGGCCTGTGGTCGGCGGGGCGGCGCGCCCTGACGCTGGGCCTGGTCCTGACGATCACCCTGGTCGCCTTCGAGGCCCTTGCCGTGTCGACGATCATGCCGAAGGTCGCCGCCGACCTGGGCCAGATCGCCCTCTACGGCTGGGTCTTCACCGCCTTCTTCCTGGGCAGCCTGCTGGGGATCGTCATCGTCGGCGGGCTGATCGACCAGGGTGGACTGGTGCGGCCGTTCATCGCCGGACTCGGCCTGTTCTCCGTCGGGCTGGTCATCGGCGGCCTCGCGCCGTCGATGCCCGTGCTGGTCGGGCGCGCTTCCTGCAGGGGCTGGGGGGCGGGGCGATCCCGCCGATCGCCTACGTCAGCATCGGGCGGGCACTGCCCGAGAGCCTCCGGCCGCGGATGTTCGCCACGATGTCGACGGCCTGGGTCCTCCCAGGGGTCATCGGCCCGGCGCTGAGCGGCGCGGTCGCCGATCACGTCGGTTGGCGGGCCGTGTTCCTGGGACTCCTCCCGTTGATCCTGTTGGCCGGAGCGATGACGCTGCCGGCGATCGCCGCCTCGGTGCCGGCAGCCGAACCCGTCGCCGGCCACGCGCTCGCCCAGACGCGCCGACGCCTGCCGGCCGCCGTCCTCGTCGCGATCGGAGCCGGCCTGATCGTCGCGGGCCTGACCAGCGCGGTGCTGCTTCCCGGCGCGCCCCTCGTCGGGGCGGGCCTCGTCCTCGCGGTTCCCGCCTTCCGCCGGCTGACGCCGCCAGGGACGCTGCGCGTCGCGTCCGGGCTGCCCGCGGCCGTCCTCCTTCGGGGCCTCCTGACGTTCGCCTTCTTCTGCGCCGACGCCTACGTCCCCCTCGCACTCCAGAACTGGCGAGGCCTGAGCGCGTCCGTCGCGGGTGTCGCCCTCACGGCGGCGACCCTCGCCTGGACCGCCGGCGCATGGGTCCAGGCGCGACGCTTCGACCGCTGGGGTGCGCGGCGCTTCGTTCGCATCGGCTATCTGACCGTGGCCGGCGGCATCCTCGGTTTCGCGGCCGTGCTGTCGCCGTACGTGCCGGTCGTCGTCGGCATGGTCATGTGGGGGATCGCCGGCTTCGGCATGGGCCTCGCCTATGCCCCGCTGTCCCTGACGGTCCTCGCCGAGGCGCCGCCGGAGGAGCAGGGCTCCGCGGCGTCCGGGCTGCAGCTCTCGGATGTTGCCGGGACGGCGCTGGGGACGGGCGTCGGCGGCGCCATCATCGCCGCCGGGATCGGCGCCGGCTGGCCCGGCTGGGTGGGCCTCGGCGGTGCCTTCGCCGTCGGGGTGGTCGCGGCCATCTTCGGTGGCCTCCTCGCCGGCCGGCTGCCCGGACCTCGACCCGCCCCGCGGGCTGCCGCCCGGCCTCCGGAGATGCCGCACGGCTGATGCACGGGCCGGGCCCGCGGGACCGCTGCGCTAGACTGCACGGGCCGCGACGGGAGCCCGCCGGCGCGCCCGAAGACCAGGAGGGTCCGGAGACCGATGACTGCCGAGGACCTTCGCGCGAAGATCCGCGAGATCCCCGATTTTCCGAAGCCCGGAATCCTCTTCTACGACATCACGACCTTGCTGAAGGACCCCGCGGCGTTCCACGAGTCGATCGACCTAATGCTCAAGCCCTACAAGGATGAGCGGATCGATATCGTCGTCGGGATGGAGTCGCGCGGCTTCATCTTCAGCGCCCCGATGGCCTACAAGCTGAAGGCCGGCCTCGTGCCCGTCCGGAAGCTGGGCAAGCTGCCGGCCGAGACGATCACCGTCGAGTACGCCCTGGAGTACGGCTCGAACACGCTCGAGATCCACCGCGACGCCATCCAGCCCGGGCAGAAGGTGCTCATCGTCGACGACCTGCTGGCGACCGGTGGCACCGTTCGCGGGACGATCGAGCTGGTCGAGCGGCTCAAGGCCGAGGTGGTGGGCCTGGCTTTCCTCGTCGAGCTCGGCTTCCTCAAGGGCCGCGAGCGGCTCGAGGGCCGGCGCGTCACGAGCGTCGTCAGCTACTGACCGACGCCATGCCCGCCCCCGACGGCCCGCCCATCGATCCGCAACCGGCCACCGAAGCCCAGCCCGCCACCGAACCCCAGGCGGACGCCCGGCCTCAACCGGCCACCGAGCCCACCGACGTCGCCAGGCGGCTGTTCTTCCGCCGTTTCGCCAGCGAGGTCTTCCAGACGGCGGCGACCGTCGTCGGGGCGGCGACGGCACTGCAGCGCGACGCGGCCGAAGCGGCCAGCGCCATCCTCGACCCGGCGCGCGGCGCCGCGGCGCTCGGGGACGGCTTCGTGGCGGTCGATTCCGGGTCCGCGCCCGGTTCGGCTCCGGGCCCGTCCGGCTTTCGGACGCCCTTCCGCTTCGCGTCGGATGACCTGCTGCTGGTCGTCGACCAGCGCCGCCTGCCCGACGAGCTGGTCGAGTTCGAGGTCCGCTCCGCCGCCGACGCGTCGTACGCGATCCGCGAGATGATCGTCCGCGGTGCACCGGCGATCGGCCAGGTCGCGGCGATCGGCATGGCGCTGACGGCGGCCCGTGCCTCGGGCGTCCGCGCGTTCGCCCGGCGAGCCATGCTGCGCGGGGCGGCCAACGGCCTGACCTCGGCCCGTCCTACGGCCATCAACCTGCGCTGGGCGGTCGACCGGATGATCGCCCGCTTCGAGGCCGTCGGCGACCTGAGCGACGATGGCGAGGCGGTCGCCACGGCGCTCCGCCGAGAAGCCGACGCCGTCGTCGCCGAAGCCACCGAGGCGCACGGTCGGTTGGCGGAGTTCGGGGTCGCCGAGCTGCCGCAACCGGCCGATCGCCCGCTGCAGATCCTGACCCACTGCAACACGGGGCCGCTCGCCTGCGGCCAGTACGGGACGGCGCTTGGGATCGTCCAGGCGCTCCACCACGCCGAGCGCCCGGTCCACGTCTGGGTCGACGAGACCCGCCCCTACCTCCAGGGCGCGCGACTGACGGCGTGGGAGCTGGCCCAGGCCGGCGTCCCCCACACCGTCATCGCCGACGTCGCGGCCGGGCACCTCATCGCCCGCGGCGAGGTCGACGCGATCCTCGTCGGCGCGGATCGCATCGCCGCCAACGGGGATACGGCCAACAAGATCGGCACGTACACCCTGGCGGTGCTTGCCGCGCGGCACAGCGTCCCGTTTCTGGTCTGCGCGCCGCTGAGCTCGGTCGACCTGGAGACGCGGGACGGATCGGAGATCGAGATCGAGGAGCGGCCCGCCGACGAGGTCCTGCTCATCAAGGGTCACTCGATCGCGCCGCCCGGTACCGCGGCCCGCAATCCCGCCTTCGACGTGACGCCGGCGGAG
>JBGPDX010000099.1:0-9112 GCA_041482475.1 Candidatus Limnocylindria bacterium
CGTCGAGCCGATGCCCCGGTTCATGACCGGCCGGCCGACCTGTGGCTCTTGTCGACGGCAAGCCGGGCGACCTTGACGGCGATGCTGCCGCCCGGCACCAGCAGTCCAACGGTGTCGGCCCCGATGTCGAACAGCGCGTCGCGATTGAGGTGCCCGCTGATTCGCGCGCCGAGCGGTTGTCCCGACCGGATGTTTCCGGTCAGCGCATCGATCTCGACGACGCCTCGCTTGTCCTTCGGTTTCCAGTGGAACTCGAACGCCCACCACGGCCGGTAGTAGAGGTCGATGTTGCGGATCGTCATCGACTCCTCGATGAGGGTGTCCGCCTGGACGGGCTTCATCATCGTGCCGAGCAGCTGGCGAACGACGAACGACGCCCGCTGCTCGGGCGACACGACGACCGTGCCGTTCCCTGCCAGCGCGCCCAGGTCCCCGACCTCGTGTCGCGGACCGCCGACGAGGGTGGCGCCGTCGGCGACCGGCGCGCCGCTCACGCCATCGGTGAAGATCTCGGCGCTGAACTCGTCGCGGCAGTGCTCCACGGTGGGAATGACGAACACGCCGCGCCCGGCGACGGGCTTGACGGGGTAGTTTTCGCCGTGGACCGTGACCTCGCCCACCTCCGGGCCGCTGGCCGGGACGGTGTAGTCGCGGGAGCGATCGTAGATGTAGCGCGCCTCGCAGGCGACGTGCCAGAACGGCTCCAGGCGGTGCTCATTCGACACCAGCTCGATGTCGTCCGGCCTGGGCCGCTGGAGAAGGTTCCCCAGCGACGTCCCGAACGCGCTGGGGCGACGGTCCATCGCCCGCTGCTTGAGGTCGTCGGCCGACAGCCGCTCCTCGAGCACGAACACATGCTGGTCCGCCAGCGCGATCTCCATGCCTGGTCCTCCCTGCCCTCGTCGGACGGTCCGTTCCGTCGCTCGACCCTGGAGGCGGTCATCATCGCGCAGACGGAGGAGATGTCCACCGTCTCGATCCAAAGGCAGGGAGGCCAAGGGTGGACTGGCTGGACATCAGCGCACCGATCGAAGCCACGATGCCGACGTTCGAGGGCGATCCACCGGTCCGCATCGAGCTCGTCAAGTCCCTCGCGCGCGGGGACGTCTGCAACCTGACCCGGATCGACATGGGCGCCCACAGCGGCACCCACATCGACGCGCCGGTCCACTTCGTCGAGGGTGGCGCCAGCTCCGAGCGAATCCCGCTCGACGCGGTCATCGGACCGGCGTGGGTCGTCGACGCCGCCGGTCAGCGCGGCCCGATCAGCGCCGACGACGTCGACAGGTTCGCGATCCCGGCGGGTGAGACCAGGCTCCTGTTTCGGACGCCCAACTCCCGGCTGTGGGATCGGCCCGGGTTCCAGACCGGATTCGTCGGCCTCGACCCGACCGGGGCAGCCTCGCTCGTCGGGCGCCGGCCAGTCCTGGTCGGCATCGACTACCTGTCGATCGCACCATTCGGCGAGCCGACGCCGACCCATCGAGCGCTCCTGGCGGCCGGCATCGTCGTCCTCGAGGGCCTCGATCTGCGCGCCGTCGAGCCCGGCCCGTACGAGCTCGTCTGCCTTCCGCTGCGGATCGTCGGGAGCGACGGCGCGCCGGCGCGAGCGCTTCTACGACGTCGCTGACCGGCCGCCGCGGCGAGTTGGCGGCCGGGGGCGAAGAACGACGAAGGTCCCTCGCCAACGAAGTTGAGGGTGTCAGGTACCGGGGTCGCCTCCCTCGGACAGCGGACGAGCCGGGGCGGGCGATTCGATGGCTGCGACGACGAGGCCGTTGCCGAGCGCGGCGACGACCGTCACGGGCGTGCCGGCCGGGATGTCGACCGAGGCCGTCGCGCTGTACTCATGGGTCTGCCCTCCAGCCTTGACGTAGACACTGCCGAAGCGACCGGCGGGAATGGCCACGGCTACCGAGGCCGGCCCACCGACCAGGTCGCGCATCGAGAGCGGGCTGGCGCTCTCCGACCGCCGGAGCAGGCCGAACAGGGTCGAAGCGAGCAGCGCTCCGACGATCCCGGCCACGACCCCGCCCAGCGCCGCCAGGCCGCCGTGGAGTTCCAGCAGCTGGGTCGCGATCAGGCCACCGAGGCCGAACATCGAGACGAAGCCCAGGAGCAGCGGCGTCAGGGATGCGCCGCCGACGTCGACGTCGACGTCGACGTGAAGCGCGTCGAGCACGCCGCCGAGCAGGTCGTCGAAGGCGACGGTCACGAGCAGCAGGACGAGCCCGATCAGGGCGCACAGGACGAAGACGGCGTCTTCGACCGGGACGGTGATCATCCTTGCTCCCCCACTCCTCCGCCTCCCGGGGCAGGATACGACGCCGTCTACCGGTGATGGATCAGCCGGGGTGTCAGGGTGGCGCCGGGCAGCGTCAGCGGCTGGGGCCGAAGAGCAGCGTCAACCAGGATTCGAGGGGTGTCGGCGATTCCGTCGTGGCACCCAGGCGCACGGCGGCGGAGCCGGGCGCGTCCGCCCCCAGGGCGGGCGCGCCCGGAGCGAGGGTGAACGCGATCTCACGTTCGGTCCCCAGGCCGTAACTGCGCGCCTGCTGGCTGATCCATTCCTGTCGCTGGATGAGCTGGTACTCGTGCTCCAATCCGGCGACCTGGCCACTGAGCTGCGTGTTCGACGCCTCGAGTCCCTCGAGCCGCGCGGTGGCGGCCGAGGCGTCGCCAACCTGCCGGGCGAAGGCGATGACGACCCACGTGGCCAGCAGGCCGGCACCCAGGAACGCCATCCGGCGCCGGGTGAATCCCGTGACGGGCAGGTCCGACAGGTCCGGCAGCCCGGGGATATCCGACGAATCGTCGTCGTTCGACGGCGTGCGTTCGCGCCGCGCGGGGGAATCGGAGGCAGGGGACGCAGCGCGCTCCGGCATCGTCGGGGCAGGGTAGCTGCGTGCAGCTGACGTGTCAACCTCGACGTCGTGACAGCCAACCTGTCACCACGCCACCCGACCGTGCTGCTAGACTCGCGCCGTTCCGTACATCTGTTCTAATTGGAGCGACCATGCGGACGTACGCGCCGGCCGGCACGGAGGCCGTCCTCGATGACCTGCTGGCGGATCCCTCCCTCGCCCGCGGGGTCGTCCACCATCGGGTCGTGCCCGCGCGCGAGGCGGAGTACGCCCCCTTCCCGGACTGGCTGGATCCGCGCATTCGGGCAGGCCTCGCGAGCCGGGGCATCGACCAGCTCTACACCCACCAGGCCGCCGCCATCGAGGCGATCCGCGCCGGGGAGGACGTCGTCGTCGTCACGCCGACCGCGTCCGGCAAGACGCTGTGCTACACGGTTCCGGTCCTGCAGGCCCTGGCCGACGACCCGGCGGCGCGGGCGCTGTTCATCTTCCCGACGAAGGCCCTCGGCCAGGACCAGGTGGCGGCGTTCATGGAGCTGTCCCGGGCCGCCGGGCTGGAGGTCGCGGCGGCGACCTACGACGGTGACACGCCGGCGCCCATCCGCTCGGCCGTACGCAAAGCGGGTCAGGTCGTGGTGACGAACCCGGACATGCTCAACTCCGCGATCCTGCCCCACCACACCAAGTGGTTCCAGCTGTTCGAGCAGCTGCGGGTCATCGTGGTCGATGAGCTGCACACGTATCGCGGCGTCTTCGGCAGCCACGTCGCCAACGTCCTGCGCCGCCTGCTGCGGCTATGCGCACACTACGGCTCGCACCCGGTCATCGTCTGCTGCTCGGCCACGATCGGCAACCCGCTGGAGCTGGCCCGGATGCTCACCGGGCGGCCGGCGACGCTCATCGATCGACCCGGCGCGCCGTCGGGAGAACGGCACATCCTGCTCGTCGATCCCCCCATCCTCGACCCCGCCACCGGGGCCCGCGGTTCCGCGCTGACGCTCGCCAACCGCTGGGCGCTGCCGTTCCTGCGGGCCGGCCGCCAGACGATCGTCTTCGGCCGATCGCGGGTGGCCGTCGAGATCCTGCTGACCGGGTTGCGGGAGGCGCTCCGCGAGGGGTTCGGTCCCCGCTCGCGCGTCCGTGGCTACCGCGGCGGCTACCTGCCAACCGAGCGACGAGCCATCGAGCACGGCCTGCGCGACGGCGAGGTGCTCGGGGTCGTTGCCACGAATGCCCTCGAGCTGGGGGTGGACATCGGACGCCTGGATGTCGCGATCCTGGCCGGCTACCCGGGCTCGGTCGCGGGAACGTGGCAGCAGTTCGGGCGAGCCGGACGGCGCGCGGGAACGAGTGTCGACGTCCTCGTCGCGAGCGCCGCGCCGGTGGACCAGTACGTCATCCACCACCCGGAGTTCGTCCTCGGCGGCCAGCCGGAAGAAGCCCGCGCGGATCCGGACAACCTGCACGTCCTGCTCGCCCATCTCCGGGCGGCGACGTTCGAGATGCCGTTCGAACCGGGCGAAGTGTTCGGGCCCGGGCCGGCCGATGACCTCCTCGCGTTCCTGGCGGAGGAGGGCCACGTCCGACAGGCCGGCGACGGCCGCTGGTACTGGTCGAGCGAAAACTTCCCGGCTTCGGAGATCTCGTTGCGCACGGCGGCGCCGGAGAACGTCGTGATCATCGACACCACGCCCGACCGACCGCGCGTGCTCGGCGAGGTGGACCTGTTCTCGGCCCAGGTGCTCGTCCACCAGCACGCCATCTACATGCACGAGTCTGCCCAGTTCCACGTCGACAAGCTCGACTGGGGCGAGCGGAAGGCGTACGTCCATCGGGTCGACGTCGACCACTACACCTACGCCAACCGGGCGGTGACCCTCAAGCCGCTGGAGGTGTTCGCCGAGGCACCGGCAACGAGCGGACGGCGGATCCACGGCGAGGTGATGGTGGCCAGCCTGGTCACGCTCTACAAGAAGCTGAAGTTCGGCACGGATGAGAACGTCGGCTGGGGTCCCGTGGACCTGCCCGAGCTCGAGCTCCAGACGACCGCCTACTGGCTCACTGCGGAGGACCTGCCCAGCCGCTGGCGGCGCAACGAGCTGGACGTCGCCCTGCTCGGCGCCGGCCGGGCCATCCAGACGGTGGCCAGCGTCCTGCTCATGGTCGACCCGCGCGACCTCGGGCTGGTCACCCAGGTCCGCTCCCCGCACAGTGAGGCGCCAACGATCTACCTGTATGAATCGGTGCCCGGGGGCGTCGGACTATCCGAGCGGCTGTGGGACCGTCACCTCGAGCTCATCGCCGGGGCGACGGACCTCATCGCCGGCTGCGGCTGCGATGGTGGTTGTCCCGCTTGCACAGGGCCCCGGTTGGAGCCGGACGTGGATGCCCGAGCGCTGGCCCTCCGCCTCCTGGCCGAGCTTGGCGCCACATCGGCGCTGGCCAGCGGCGCCGCCTGAGTGGGCGGCGGCGTCACCCTCGAGCGCCGCCTGGCGAACTTCCGGTCCGCGATGCGGGCCGCGGAGGAGGGTCCCCGCGACGGCTCGATCGTGGCGCCGCCAAGGCAACGCCCGGCAGACCTGGCCGAACGCCTCGCCGCGGCGCTGGAAGGCGAGGTCGTCCGTGCCCGCGAGGGGACGTTCGTGCGGGTCGAATGGCCGTCGCTGCCGGTGCCGGTCGATCGATCCCGGCTGTCTTGTCTGCCCGGACAACCGCCACTGGACGTGCCGCTCGTCTGCCTGGACACGGAGACGACGGGCCTTGGGACGGCGGCCGGCACGTACGCGTTTCTGGTAGGCCTTGGATGGTGGGATGGCGACCGGTTCCGAACCTTGCAGCTGCTCCTGCCGGACCAGCCCGACGAGCCAGCACTGCTGGCCGAGATCGCCGCCCACATCCCTGCCGCCTGCTGGCTCGTGACATACAACGGACGTGGCTTCGACTGGCCGCTGCTCGTGACGCGCTACCGCATGGCGCGGTCCGCCGCTCCCTCCCACGCCGGCCACCTCGACCTGCTGCCGCTGGTCCGGCGGCTGTTCCGGCATCGGATGGCCGATGCTCGCCTGCGCACGGCGGAGGAAACGCTGCTCGGCGTTCGCCGTCATGACGACGTCGACGGCTGGGAGATCCCCGGCCGCTACCTGGACTTCCTGCGCGGTGGATCCGCCGGCCCGCTGATCGACGTGGCTCACCACAACGCGGAGGACGTCCGGTCCCTGGGCCGCCTGGTCGCGCACATCGAATCGCAGCTCGGCGATCCGGGCGCCCGACGCGCGGCCCATCCCGGCGACCTGGCCGGGCTGGCTGCCGCGTTCGGGCGAGAGCGACGCGACCTCGAGGCGCTGGACTGCCTCGACGCGGCCCTCGAAGGACCGCCCGTCCCTGCCGGCCGGCGCGTGTCGTGGACGGTGCTCCTGACGCGGCGCGCGGACGACGCGCCCTCGGCGACGCCCGGTCGCGGCCACGACCTCGACGCGCGGGCGACCGAGCGCCCCAATCGTGAGCGCCTGCTGGCCGACCGCGCCAGGGTGCTTCGACGGGTCGGCCGCGACGACGAGGCATTCGAGGCCTGGCAGGACCTGGCGCACGGGGGCGGAGCGCTGGCCGTGGCGGCGTGGATCGAGGTAGCCAAGACCCTCGAGCATCGCGCCCGCGATCCGGCCGGCGCCCTCGCCGCCACCCGCGCGGCCCAGGCGGCCGTCGAGCGACTACGGCTCATCGGGCGAGCCCTGCCACGGCTCGAGGTGGAGCTGGGCATCCGCGCACGTCGGCTGCAGCGGCGACTTCACCGCTCCGCGGCGATCCGCCGTCGGGGTCAGCGAGGGACGAGCGGAACCCTCGGGTCTGGCGACATCGTCGCCCACGTCTCGCGGACCCAGTCGAGGTCCGGGTCGAACGAGCAGGCCATCGTCCGCCGCTCGCCTGCGAGCGCGTTCAGGTAGTAGGCGTCGTCGCCGTGCGTGGCGGCAAACGGGTGGTACCCGTCCGTGACGAGCGCGACGTCGCCGTGGCGAACGGCGAACAGGGCGTCGCGCAGACCGGAGGCCTCGGCCGCGGGCGTGCCCGCCCGACGATAGATCCGCTGCACCGCCCACGCCGCGGGCCGGCGGAAGCGATAGCAGTAGATCTCCTCGAGGACCGCTTCCGCCGGCATGTCGTCGACGTCGTGCTTGTGCGGTGGCCAGCTCGACCAGTTCCCCGACGGCGTCAGGACCTCCACGATCAACAGCCGATCTGCCGGAAACGCCGGCTTGAGGATGTGGTTGATCTGGCGCGTCGCGCTGCCTGCGCCGCGCGCCTCGACCTCGATGTCCCGCGGTGTGACGAGGACCGGCTCCTTCGCCACGCCCGCGGCCCCCGACGACGGCGCGCAGGCGATGGCGACCTCGGTGTCCGCGCCGGCCTGCATCGTGACAGTGCAACCCGCCGGGACATAGACCGCGCTCGGCAGGCCGTCAAACGGTGACCGGCGCCCGGCCATGACGCCCAGTCCCGGCAGCTCGAGATCACCGCCGGCGAGGAGGACGGCGGCGGTCTCGACGTCGTTCGCACCCAGCGGCATCGACGAGCCGCGCGCCAGGCGACGAACCTCGAACGCCAGGTAGCGCCACCCGGCCAGCGACGGATCGACGGACAGCGAGACGCCGTCGGCTCCCGGCCGCACGAGGAGCCGGTCGGGCGGGAGGCGGTTCGGCGGCGATGCCGGGGCGATCACTTCGGCCGGACGTCAGGGCTCGGGAGGAGCGCCTCGGACACCGCGTGGAGCAGATCGTGGTAGCTGGCGACGAAGGCGCGCAATGTCCGGACGGTCGGCGGGAACGTGTCGAAGTCGGCGATCGGCAGCCCATCCGGATCGAGCGCCCGGACGAAGTCCGGAAACCGCCGGCGCAGCTCCGCGACGATCTCCGGATCGACCGGGTCGTCGATGCGGGGCCGGACCTCGACGTCGGACGCGTTGAAACGCTTCTGCCAGCTCGACGGCAGGGTGATGACGACGTCGCCGCCGATCAGCTCGCTCCAGTGGTAGTGATGGCGGATCGCCGCGCCCAGCAGGCGTGCCCGGAACCCGCGCTCGCGGAAGATGCCGTAGGCCCGCTTGAAGACGGCGATCCCCGACCACGGCAAGGCGACGGGATCGACGACGATCCCGTCGCGCTCGGTGAGGACCCGGAGCCAGTCCTCGATCCGCCCCATCATCAGGGTGATCACCGGACCCATCGACTCCGTCGGCTCGCCGGCCGCGGCACGAGCCGCGATCCCCCGTTCGACCGCCTCGGCCGCGGCGACGGCCTGGGCGACGCTGAAGCTGACCGTCGCGTTGATGCTGATGCCGCGCCGGCTCGCCTCCTCCATCCCCTGGATCCCGGCGGCGGTGGCGGGGAACTTGACGATGACGTTCGGGGCGAGCGTGTCGAAGCCGACCGCCTGGTCCACCATCCGGCGCGGATCGCGGAACAGCGTCGGATCGGTCTGGATGGACAGGCGACCCTTGCGCCCGTGCTCCCTGGCGAAGATCGGCTCGAGGAGCCTCGCACCGCGGACCGACATCTCGGCCACGATGGCCCACGCCAGGTCGACCTCCGTCCACGTCGCGTGCTCAGCGGCGAGGGCGCGAACCCGGTCGCGCCAGTGCGCCGGGTCGTGCTTCCAGACGTCGTGGACGATCGTCGGGTTGGCCGTCGCCCCGGTCGCGCCGTTGGCGATGGCGTACTCCAGCTCGTCGATCGCGCAGGAGTCGTTCCAGATGTCGGTGGCGGTGTCGGCGACCGTTCGCGCCAGCGGGCTGAGGGTCATCGTGTCCATCGTCGGCTCCCGGCTCCGTCGGGCCCTGCGCCGTTGACAGGGTTGCCTCGCATGCTACGCTGCAGCCTCCGCGACGTAATCGATTACATCGTAGCCGACGGGGACGCGATGAGGGACCGCGCGATCGCCCGCGAGCCCGCGCCGTGACGGCGTCACAGGCGCCCGTCCGGCGGCTGTCCGGGGCGCAGATCGTCATCGAGTACCTCGTCCGGCAGGGCGTGCCCTACGTCGTCGGGATCCCCGGCCATGGCTCCTGGTCGCTGACGGATGCGCTGCTGGATCGGACTGACATCCGCGCCATCCAGGTCATCCACGAGCAGTCGGCGGTCCATCTCGCCGACGGCTACTGGCGGGCCACCGGGCGGCCGTTGATGGCCTTCACGAGCATCGGCCCGGGAGCCACCAACACCGTCATCGGGATGGCGACGGCCTACGTCGACTCGACG
>JBGPDX010000100.1:0-8978 GCA_041482475.1 Candidatus Limnocylindria bacterium
CCGGCTCGCGCCGCGGGATCGCGTCGAGGTCGATGACCATCCCGGTGCCCGCGCGATCCGCCATCTCGGACGTCGCGCAGCTGATCCCGCCGGCGCCCAGGTCCTGCAACCCCTCCACCAGCACGCGCTCGATGAGCTCGAGCGAGACCTCGATGAGCAGCTTCTCGGCGAACGGATCGCCGATCTGGACGGACGGCCGCTTCGATGGGTCCTCGTCGCCGAAGGTCGCGCTGGCGAGCACTGACGCCCCGCCGATCCCGTCGCGGCCCGTCGTCGAGCCGAACAGCACGGCGAGGTTGCCGGGCCCCGGCGCGACGGCGCGCGTGAGCAGCCGCTCCTCGAGCAGGCCGATGGCCATGACGTTGACGAGCGGGTTGCCCTGGTAGCTGGGGTCGAAGACCAGCTCGCCACCGACAGTCGGGACGCCGACGCAGTTGCCGTACCCACCGACGCCGCCGACGACGCCCTCGACGAGGTGCCTCGTCCGGCGATCTGCCGGGTCACCGAAACGCAAGGCGTCGAGAATGGCGATGGGCCGGGCTCCCATCGTGAAGATGTCGCGGAGGATGCCACCGACGCCCGTCGCCGCGCCCTGGTACGGCTCGACCGCGCTCGGGTGGTTGTGCGATTCGATCTTGAAGGCGACGGCCAGCCCGTCGCCGATCGCGATGACGCCGGCGTTTTCGCCGGGTCCCGCGACGACCCCCTCGCCGCGCGTGGGCAGCGTTCGGAGCAGTGGACGCGAGCTCTTGTACGAGCAGTGCTCGCTCCACATGACGCTGAAGATCGCGAGCTCGAGATCGTTCGGGCCCCGGCCCAGCTTCGCCCGGATCGCGTCCAGCTCCGAATCGGTCAGGCCGAGCCGCCGGTGGCGCGGGTCGGGCGGCGCGACCGCAGGAATGAGCGGTTCGGCGACCGTCATCGGGTCGCCAGCTCGAGCGGTCGTCGCGAGGCGGCCCGCTGCCCGGCGGTGTCGACGAGCGATCGGATGATGAGCAGGCCGTCGTCCGACCCAAGGATCGCCTCGACGGCGGTCTCCGGATGCGGCATCAGGCCAGCCACATTGCCCGCCGCATTGGTCACCCCGGCGATGCCCCGCAACGAGCCGTTGGGGTTAGCCGGATCGTCCGGATCCGCGGCGACGCTGCCGTCCTGGTGGACGTAACGGAACAGGACGCGACCGTCGGCCTCGATGGCGTCCAGCGTCTTTGGGTCGGCAAAGTAGCAGCCCTCGCCGTGGGCCACCGGCATCCACAGCGGGCGTCGCTCCCCCACCGCGACGGTGAACGGCGAATCGAGTCGCTCCGGAGCGATGGCGACCTGGCGGCAGATGAAGCGGAGGCCACGATTGCGCAGCAGGGCGCCGGGCACGAGCCCGGCCTCGGCGAGGACCTGGAAGCCGTTGCAGATCCCGAGCACGAGGCCGCCCTCGTCGGCAAACCCGGCCACCGCACGCATCACCGGGCTGAACCGGGCGATGACGCCGGCGCGAATGTAGTCGCCATAGGCGAAGCCACCGGGCAGGATGATCGCGTCGACACCCTCGAGATCGCCCGACTCGTGCCACAGCACGACCGGCTCGCCGCCGGCGACGCGGACCGCGTTGACCGCGTCGATGTCGCGGTTGCTGCCGGGGAAGACGACGACGCCGATCCGCGCCGTCATGCGCGAACCTGCTCGCGGGACGTCGCCGCCGAGCCGGCGCCGATCAGCTCGACGGCATAGGCCTCGATGAGCGGGTTCGACAGCAGCTCCGAGGCCAGGCGGTCGACCGTCGCCCAGGCCTCGGCTTCGGTCTGCGCCTCGACCGTCAGCTCGACCCGCCGCCCGACCCGGACACCCGTCACGCCGGCGATGTTGAGATGACCGAGGCTCCCCTCGACCGCCCGGCCCTGCGGATCGAGGATGCCCGGCTTCGGCGTGACGTTGACCGCGAACCGGAAGGCGCCCATCGCCGTCATGCGATGACGTCCTGCTCGAGGTAGCGGGCGAAGCTCGCGCCGGTGATCCGCTCGAAGGCCGCGACGTAGCGCTGCCGCGTTCCGTCGATCACGTCGGGCGGCAGCTCCGGCGCCGGCGCCGTCTTGTCCCACGGCTGCGTCTCCAGCCAGTCGCGGACGAACTGCTTGTCGAAGCTGGGCTGCGGTCCACCGGGGGTCCACGTCGCGGCGTCCCAGAAGCGCGACGAATCCGGCGTCAGGACCTCGTCGACGAGGACGACATCCTCGAGGTCCGGCCAGACGCCGAACTCGAACTTCGTGTCGGCGAGGAGAATCCCGGCCCGCTCGCATCGGGTCGCCGCGAACCCGTACAGCCGAAGTGCCGCGTCCCGGACCCGGCCCGCCAGCGGCGAGCCGATCATGCAGGCCATTCGCTCGAACGTGATGGTCTCGTCGTGGCGGCCCAGCTCGGCCTTCGTCGACGGCGTGAGGATCGGATCGGTCAGCCGGTCGCCCTCGCGCAGCCCGGGCGGCAACGGGATGCCGGCAATCGCACCGCTCGACCGGTAGTCCTTCAAGCCGGAGCCGGCGAGATAGCCACGAACGATGATCTCGACGGGCAGGACGTCGACCCGACGGCAGAGCATCACCCGGCCGCGCAGGTCGTCGGCGTCGACGCGCCGGCCGTCGGCGCCGGTCCGCGGACGATCGATCGGATCGACGTCATCGAGATCGGTCGACAGGAGGTGGTTCGGGACGAGCCCCGACGTCTCGTCGAACCAGAAGCGGGACAGCCCCGTGAGGACCTTGCCCTTGTCGGGGATCGGCGTCGGCAGGACGACGTCGAAGGCGCTGATCCGGTCCGACGCGACGAGCAGCAGACGGTCGGCACCGACGGCGTAGAGGTCACGCACCTTGCCCGACCGGACGAACGTGTCAGCGACCGACATGCGACTCCCGGCGCCGGGCGCCTGCCGTGGCGGGAGCGACCAGCGCGTCGAGGCGGGCCATGACGGCGGGGACATGGCGGAGGAACGCACGGTCGTCGAAGCATCCGTCGAGCTGGCTCAGGGTGAGGCGTTTGGCGACCGTCGGGTCCACCGCCAGCAGGTCGCGCAGGGGACGGCGCTCGTCCGCGGCGCGGAGGGCGCCGCGCTGGACGATCGCGTACGCCTCGTCACGGGGGAGACCGCCCTGTTCGACGAGGGCGACGAGGACGCGACTGCTGGCATGGAGCCCCAGGCCACGCTCGATGTTCTCGCGCATGCGCTCGCCGCGGACGAGGAGGCCGTCGATGAGCGACGTCATCTTGACCAGCATGTAGTCGAGGACGATGGTCGCATCCGGGAGGATCACGCGCTCGGCCGAGCTGTGACTGATGTCTCGCTCGTGCCACAGCGGCTGGTTCTCGAAACCGGTGACCGCGTAGCCCCGGAGCAACCTGGCGAGGCCGGCGATCCGCTCGGACAGGATCGGGTTGCGCTTGTGCGGCATCGCCGAGCTGCCCTTCTGTTGCGCCTTGAACGGCTCCTGGAGCTCGCCGATCTCGGTGTGCTGGAGGTTGCGGATCTCGGTCGCGAACCGCTCCAGGGATCCGCCCAGGATGGCGATCGCGCCGAGCAGCGCGGCGTGCCGGTCGCGCTGGACGATCTGGGTCGAGATGGGATCGGCGCGCAGGCCGAGCGCTGACAGAACCTCGACCTCGAGCTCGGGATCGAGATGGCTGTACGTCCCGACCGGGCCGGAGATCTTGCCGGTCGCGACCTCGTCGAGCGCCGTCGCCAGCCGAACCCGGCCGCGATGGACCTCGAACGCCCAGCCGGCGAGCTTGAGCCCGAAGGTCGTCGGTTCGGCGTGAACCGAATGCGTCCGGCCCATCATCACCGTCGCCGCCTCCGCCCGGGCGCGGGCGACGATCGCGCCGAGCAACCGGTCGGTGTCGCGCAGCAGGACGTCGCCCGCCGCTCGCAACTGGAGCGCGAGCGCCGTATCGACGACGTCGCTGCTCGTCAGCCCCAGGTGGATGTAGCGGCCCTCCGGCCCCACCGTTTCGGCGACCTGCGACACGAAGGCGATGACGTCGTGATCCGTGGTCCGCTCGATCTCGGCGATCCGGTTGACATCGATGCGGGCGCGTTGCTCGATCGCGGCGAGCGCGTCGACAGGGATCTGGCCGCGCGCCCCCTGGGCGCGGGCGACGGCGATCTCGACCCGCAGCATGTGCTCGAAATGCGCCTCGTCGGACCAGATGGCGCCGATCTCGGGCAGCGTGTAGCGACGGATCACGCGATCGCCCCGACGAGCGGTACGGCGATGTCCCGACGTCGCTGCAGGCCCCGCCACTGGATGGCCTCGGCCGCGTGCTCCGCTGCCGCGCGGGCGGCGGCGAGGTCCGGTCCGCGCCCGACCACCGTCAGGCCCCGGCCACCGGCCGTCTCCCAACCGCGCCCGCTCAGTCGCGTCCCCATGTGGAACACGAGGCCGGCGTCCTGGCCGCGCTCGATGCCCGAAATGACCCGCCGCTCAGTCGAGCTCGTCGGGTAGCCGTGGCTCGCCAGGACGATCCCGACGGTCGCGATGGGCAGGCTCGGGATGAGGGTTCCCAGCGTCCGGGGAAGCTCGCCGCGAGCGGCGGCGAGGAGCAAGGGTCCGATCGGCACGGCGATCCGCGGCAGCATCACCTGCGCCTCCGGGTCGCCGAGACGGACGTTGGTCTCGAGCAACCGCGGACCGCCGGCGGTCAGCATCAGGCCGGCGTAGAGGAAGCCCCGGAACGGCATCCCCCGCCGCGCCAGCTCCTCGAGGAGCGGCAGGTGGACGGTCCGGATGATCTGGTCGACGGCGTCGTCGTCGAGATCCGCCAGCGGCGAGTAGGCGCCCATCCCGCCGGTGTTCGGGCCGCGGTCGCCGTCGAGCAGCCGCTTGTGATCGCGCGCCGCCGGCAACGCAACCGCGGCGCGGCCGTCGCAGACCGCGATGACGCTGGCCTCGGCGCCGGACAGCCGTTCCTCCACGACCACCGTTCGCTCACCCGAGGCCCCACCGAACAGCTCGTCGAGGAGCGCGCCCGCGGCGGCAGTCGGATCGGGCGACGGATCGAACACGGTCACGCCCTTGCCGGCGGCGAGCCCGTCCTCCTTGACGACGAAGCCGGAGCCCGACGAGCCGAACCGCTCGATCGCCACCTCCGACTCGGCACGCGTTCGGCAGACGAGCGCGTCGGCCATCCGCACGCCTGCGGCTGCGGCAACCTCGTGGCACCACGCCTTCGAGCTCTCCATCGCCGCGGCGGCCCTGGTCGGGCCGAAGACCGTGATCCCGGCCGACGCCAGGGCGTCGGCGAGACCGGCGGCCAGGGGCGCCTCGGGCCCGACGACGACGAGCTCCGCGGAGCGCGAGCGCGCCAGGTCGATCAGTCCCTCGGCATCGTCGGCCCGCACGTCCGCGATCCGGACCCGTGGCTCCTGGGCGATCCCCGCGCTACCCGGCGCCACGATCACTTCGTTCACGCCCGGCTCGGCGGCGAGCTTCCACGCCAGGGCGTGCTCCCGGCCGCCCGCCCCGACGACGAGGACACGGGTCGGCATGACGAGTGTCACGCCGGCATCACCGGACGGTGCCGCATTGGCCGCCACGCCCGCTCGATCGTCTGGGTCCGCTCCGGCCCGACCGAGACGAGGACGATCGGCACGTTGGCCTGCTCCTCGATGGCCGTGACATAGCGGCGGGCGTTCTCCGGCAGGTCGGCCAGGGCGCGGACGTCGTGGATGTCCTCCGCCCAGCCCGGGAAGTCCTGGTAGACGGGCGTCGCCCGTGCCAGCACCGCCGCGCTCGCCGGCCACGTGTCGACCCGCCGGCCATCGACGATGTAGCCGACGGCCATCCGGATCGTCTCGATGCCGGACAGGATGTCGAGCTTGTTGAGCATGATGCTGCTGACGCTGTTGACGGCGACGGCATGGCGGAGCGGGACGCAATCGAACCAGCCCACCCGCCGCGGCCGCCCGGTCGTCGTGCCGACCTCGTTGCCCCGCGCCGCGATGCCCGCCCCGATGCCGTCGTGGAGCTCGGTCGGGTACGGCCCGGACCCGACCCGGGTCGAGTAAGCCTTCATGACACCCATGACCTCGTCGACCTGGAGTGGCCCGATGCCGCCGCCCGTGCAGGCGCCGCCGGCGACCGGGTTGCTGGACGTGACGAACGGATAGCTGCCGTGGTCGAGGTCGAGGAGCGTCCCCTGCGCTCCCTCGAAGAGGACGTGATCGCCGCGCCGCAGGGCGTCCTGGACAAGCGTGGTCGTATCGTCGACGTGGCCGCGCAAGCGTGTCCCCCAGCCCACCGCCAGGTCGACGAGCTCGTCGGTCCGGTACGTCTCCGCGCCATGGCCGTTGAGCAACAGGTTCTTGTCCGGCAGGACACCGTTCAGCCGCGCCCGCAGCGCGTCGGCGTCGACCAGATCCTCCATCCGGAGCCCGACGCGCCATGCCCGGTCGGCGTACGCCGGCCCGATCCCCCGCCCCGTCGTGCCGACCTTGCCGTCACCCAGCCGCGCCTCCATGGCCCGGTCGAGAGCGACGTGGTACGGCATGATCACGTGTGCCGCCCGGCTGACGCGGACGCGCGAGACGTCGATTCCGCGCGACGTCAGCATGTCGAGCTCGGCGATGAGCGTCGCCGGGTTGACCACCACGCCGCTGGCGATGACGGACGTGATGTGCGGGTAGAGCACCCCCGACGGCACCAGATGGAGCTTCAGGACCTCGTCGCCGCTGACGACCGTGTGACCGGCGTTGTCGCCGCCCTGGTAGCGGACGACCATGGCGACCTGTTCGGCCAGGAAGTCGGTCGTCTTGCCCTTCCCCTCGTCGCCCCATTGCAGGCCCACGATCACCGTCGCCGGCATGTCAGCGGGTGCTCATGGGGGGATGTTCCTGTGGCGAGCCGGCCACCAGGCGGCCAAACAAAAAGCCCCGGGCTTGTGGGCCTGGGACCTGGATAGACCTCTCCCGTATCGGTCCGCCACCGATGCGACGGTCCGTTCGGGCCGGGGAACTCGTCCGCCTCACGGGACGGGCGACGCCCCTGTCTCGAGCGATCGCTGACCTCCTGGATCGCGGGTGTCGAGGACGGGCGGAGTATAGCAGTGGGACCTCCGGGACAGCGGCGCCTGCCCGCGTGGATCGGTTCGCGGTACCAGTGGTACGTCTGCGCCAGTACGACAGGGACGGCCTCGCGCGCGCGCAGGCGCCGGTACGCTGGCCGGGTGTTTCGCTCCCTCGGAGGCCTGGGCGTGGCCGCCCTGGTCGGCCTGGCCATTGGTCTCTTCGTCGTGCCCGAGACGGTGCTCGGTGCCCGGCTCGACCCGCGTTCCCTGCTCCTGGCCTTCGCCGCCGCCGTCGCCGGTGTCGGGCTGACCGTGCTGCTGGTCTTCGGCTACGTCCGCTTCCGGTTCGGCCGCCTGGTGAAGGCCGCCGAATCGATGGCCGCGGGCGATGCCGCCGTCGCGGTTCGACTCCCCAACGGCGGGCTCGAACGCCGGCTCGCCACGGCCATCAACGACATCTCGCTGGCCCTGGCCGCCACCCAGGAGGCGGCGTCGATCGACCGGATGACGGGGGTGTCGAACCGCCAGTCGCTGCTCGGCGCACTGTTCACCGAGGTCGAGCGCGCCAGCCGCTACGGTCGGCCGTTCTCGGTCGCGTTCGTCGACATCGACCACTTCAAGGCGGTCAACGACACCTACGGCCACGGCGTCGGCGACATGGTCCTGCGCGGGGTCGCCCAGACGATCAAGGCGAACCTCCGATCGGCCGACACGATCGGCCGTTACGGGGGCGAGGAGTTCATGCTGCTGCTGAGCGAGACCGATACCGACGACGCCGCCGAGCTGGCTGAGAAGCTCCGCCAGCTCATCCAGCGCCTCCATTTCAAGGTCGAGGGCAACCCGGACCTGACGGTCACCATCTCGATCGGGATCGCCGGCGGCTTTGGCCAGCTGCTGCGGGTCGACTCGCTCGTCCGGGACGCCGACGCCGCGATGTATTCCGCCAAGGCCCTCGGCCGCAACCAGACCTACATCTTCGCCGAGCCGGACGAGGATGCCCGCGTCCCTCGCGCGCCCATCTCCCCGGCCGAGCGGGCCAGCGCCGTGGAGCTTGGCCGCTTCGCCCGCGACGCCGCGACGGCGGCCCTGACGTCGATCGTGTCGCCACTCCCCCCTTACCGCGGCCGGCCGTCGGCGCTCATCGCGACGATCGTCTCGGCGATGGGTCACCAGCTCGCATTGCCCGAGGGCGAGATCGAGCGGCTGCGGGTCGCCGCGCTGCTCCACGACCTCGGCAAGGTCGCCCTGCCGGTCGAGATCCTCGAGAAGCCCACCTCCCTGACGTCGGCCGAGTGGCGATCGGTGGTCCAGCATCCCCGGATCGGCCAGGTCATCCTCGAGCAGGCGACGTCGCTCCGCGACGCGGTGCCGATCATCCTCCATCATCACGAGCGGTACTCCGGCCACGGCTACCCGTTCGGGCTGCGTGGCAACGACATTCCCCTGGGGGCGCGGATCGTCGCCATCGCCGACGCCTACGACGCGATGACCCACGACCGACCCTACAAGCGGTCGATGTCCCACGAGCAGGCGATCAGCGAGCTGCGCCGTCACGCCGGGACCCAGTTCGACCCCGAGCTGGTCAGGCTCTTCTGCAACATGTACGCGAATCGGGCGCCGCAACCGGATCCTCGCACTGTCGCCGCCAGCGAAGGCGCGCCCGCGCCGGCCGATCGCGGCCCGCTTCTGACGCCCCAGCCCGAAACGGTCGACCGCCGGCGGCGCGCCCGGCCGGCGTCCTCCGACGAGATGGCGACCGGCTGAGCCGGCACGCCTTCGACCCGCAACCAGCGGGTGACGCCAGACAAATCGCCGGGTGGCCGTCAGTGCAGGGCCTCCTGCTAGCGTCATTCGTGCCCGCCAGGCTCCGCCGGCCTCGCCGACCGCCGACCCGTCGAGGGCCTGCACCGCCGGGGCCGGCAACCTTCCTCGCC
>JBGPDX010000101.1:0-8961 GCA_041482475.1 Candidatus Limnocylindria bacterium
GGAAGTCGATCTACGTCGACTTCAGCGGCCGTCTCCAGCGCGCCCAGATAGACAACCAGGAGTGAGGCGGAGCGCCGGACTGCTCCTGTTCCGTCGGGCAGGCGACGGGATCGAGGTCCTCCTCGCCCACCCGGGCGGGCCGCTCTGGGCGAAGCGCGACGAGGGAGCGTGGAGCGTGCCGAAGGGCGAGATCGAGGCCGATGAGGAGCCGCTCGCCGTCGCGCGACGTGAATTCCGCGAGGAGACCGGGCAGGACTCGCCGGCCCGTGATTGCGTCGAGCTGGGGGACGTGCGCCAGAAGTCGGGCAAGGTCGTCAGCGCGTGGGCCTGTGAGGGCGACCTCGATCCCGCTGCCGCCGTGAGCAACACCTTCCCGCTCGAGTGGCCGCCCGGCTCGGGCAATTACGTGGACGTCCCGGAGGTCGACCGCGTCGCATGGTTCGGGCCGGACGAGGCGCGCCTGCGCCTCAATCCGGCCCAGGTCCCATTCGTCGACCGGCTCCTCGAGGCGATCGGCTAGCCGGCCGACCGCCAGGCGGTCACGCGCCGCAGGTCGCGATCGTCGCGTCGAGCTTCTTCTGGAAGGCGTCCTGGGCCGTGTTGATGGCGTCCGTTGCGGCGTTCGTCCGTTTGACCTCAAGGTTCCCGGCCCGGTCTCGGGCATTGGCCGTGGAGATCTGCGCGTTCGAGCTGCGGATCCATGAGTTCGCCGCCGACAGCTTGCCCGCCGCGGCGTTCTGCCATGCCCGATAGAGGTCGGTGATCGCGAGGTCGAGCGCCTTCTGTCCGGCGTCGGACTCCTTCCGCCAGGCCGACGTCTTCGTCGTTCGGGCGAAGTTCTGGCGTTGGAGATCGAGAATCCGGTGCAGCTCGGTGAGATTCCCGGACTGGGCCGTGATGCAGACGCCCTTCCGGCTGATCTGTTCCTCCAGCATCGGGACCTTCGTCGTTGCCGCGGCGAGCAGCCTGCTCTGCTGGTCGAGATCGGTCTTCGTCTGGGCAAGCTTCCTCTCGGCCGCGGCCAGGTCGCTCTTCGTTGAGTCGAGCGTGGCAGTCGTGGTCGACAGGGTCACCGCCGTCCGGTCGAGGTCGCCCCTGGTGCCGACGGCGTAGACGGCGGTCCCCCCGATCGCGACGACCAACAGGATGCCGAGGATCAGCGAGAGGCGAAGGTCGATGCCGCGTGGTCGCGTCGAGGCGGTCATTCGGTCACCCCCGCGCAGGCCCGGGTGGTCTCGGCCAGCATCGTCTCGAGGGCGTCGATCGCCGTCGAGATCCCGGCCGCCGACGAGTCGACGAGCGCCAGCTCTGCAGCCATCTGGCGGTCCTGTGCGGTGATCGTCGCCTGAGCGGTCCTGCCCTTCGAGACGTAGCCGGAGGCAACCGAGCGGCGTCCCTGGAAGGCGTTGCTGTAGGCCTTGTAGTAGTCGTCGAGCGCCGCCGAGACGGCCTTGTCACGGGCGAGTCGGGCCGCATCCCAGGTCGACTTGACCGCCGTCCGGTTGAAGTTGTCGGTCTGCAGCCCGGAGATCCGGTGGAGCTCCGCGAGGGCGGCCTTCTGCAGGTCGATGCATTGCGTTTCGGCGGCGACCTGCCCCGACAGGTCCGCGACCTGCTTCTCCCTGGCGCTCCGGTCCGTCGACACCGCGGCGAGCTCACTGGACGTCTTCGCCGCGCCGGCGTTCGTCGAGTCGAGCGTCGTCTTCGTCGACGCGAGCTCGGTCTCCCTGGCGGTCAGCGTCGCCCGTTGCGTCGTCAGGTCACCGTTGGAGCTCAAGCCCCACGCCGCCAGGCCGGCGACGAAGGCGAGTCCCAGGACGCCGACCAGCGCGGCCGCCCGCGCCGGCATCCGCCGCCGCGCCGGCGTATCCCGATTTACGGGCCCGGGGCCGTCCGGTGGGTCGCCGGACACAGGTTGTTCCGGAGAGACCGTCTCCAGCCCGAAGACGGTCCGTTTGTCGTCTTCCACTCCACTCCCTCCGCGCCTGGTTGGGCTTGCGCGCGCAGCCGTTCGCCACCTTGACGCCCCGGCCGGCGGGAACGCTACAGCCCGGCCGTTTGTAGGAATCTCGGCGCGAGGTAGAACGCACGCTCCCGTGGCACCATGGCGTCCCTCCCAGGAGCCTTGACCGGTGACTCAACCACGCTCCGTCTCCAGCTCGCCGTGGACCGTCCGGGTGGCGGGGTTCAGCGCACGCCATCGCTGGCCCGTCATCGGGCTGTGGTTCGTGTTCACCGTGGGCCTCTTCGCGGCCAGCCTGGGAATCGGCGGAACGAACACGGCCGACGCCGTCTCGAACGACCATCGAGCGCGCTACGAGTCGAGCGAGGCCTATCTCGTATTCAGCCCGCCCGGGACGAGCACCCTTCCGCCGTCTGCGCAGTTCCTGCTGGTCGTATCGAATTCGTCCGGGACCGTCGACGACCCCGGCTTCGTGGCGGCGATCAACGACGCCGTGACGAAGATGAGCGCCCTCAAGGCGACCGTGAACGGGCTGACCGGCGCGATCTTCCAGGAGCTTGCCAACCCACTCGCCGCCCCGTCGACGGCGGGGCTCGTCTCGGCGGATCGCACGACCGTCAGGATCATTGCCCGGATCCCCGGCGACGGGGCGGACCTGGACGCCCGGATCGCGCCGCTGCCGGCATTCCTCCGCGAGCTGCGCGCGGCCCACCCGACGCTCGAGATCCACTCCCTCAACAGCACCATCGCCAACGACCAGATCCAGCAGCTCGTCAACAGTGACCTCGACGCGTCACTGCACCTGACAATTCCGCTGACGTTCCTCATCCTGCTCATCGCGTTCGGCACGGTCGTCGCCGCAACCGTGCCGCTCGTCCTGGCCGTGACCGCCCTCCTGGCGGCCTTCGGGATCCTGGGCATCTACAGTCGCCTGGTGGCCCCGGTCAGCCCGTACGCCACACAGCTCGTCGTGCTCATCGGGTTGGCTGTGGCGGTCGACTACTCGTTATTCATGATCACCCGCTACCGGACCGAGCGCCGGCACGGCCGCCCCGAGCTCGCCGCGATCCACGTGGCCAGCAGCACCGCCGGCCGTGCGGTGTTCTTCTCCGGCCTGGCGGTGATGATCTCGATCGCCGGACTGTTCATGCTCGACGACCCGCTCTTCCGGTCGATGGCGATCGGGACGATCGCGGTCGTCTTCATCTCCGTCGTGGGCTCGCTGACGTTCCTGCCGGCGACGTTGGCGATCCTCGGCGACAGGATCACCCGGTTACGGCTGCCGATCCTTGGCCGCGAGCGGGAGGAGGGAAGCGGGCCCTGGAGCCGCATCGTCCGCCAGGTCATGCGCCGGCCGGTCCTGGCGACGGTCCTCGTCGGGGCGGCGCTTGTCCTCGCCGCCACGCCGGTCCTGCGGCTCCACATCGGCCAGACGGACTTCAGCTCGTTCCCGGATTCGATCGACTCGGTCGTGGCGCTCCGCTACCTCGACCAGAAATGGCCGCAGGGATCGACCCTCGACTTCGATGTCGTCGTCACCCGAGCCAACGAAGCGCCGACCACGGCGGCCATCAGTCGGCTCGACGAGCGCCTGCTGGCGATCCCGGGGCTCAGCGGGCCGCCACGTTCGTCGCTATCGACGGATGGGACGGTCGCGTTCGTCTCGTTCGTCATGTCCGGTGGGCGCAACGACCTCCACAACCGTGACATCGTGCGCGAGGTCCGCTCGCAGGTCGTGCCGCAGGTCTTCGGCTCGCTGCCGAGTGTCCGCGCCCTCGTCACCGGCGACGCGGCCTACGCCACCGACGTCAGCGACTACTACGCCACCGGCATGCCGCAGGTGATGCTGTTCGTCCTGAGCCTGTCCTTCGTCCTGCTCCTCGTCGCCTTCCGCTCGATCGTCATCCCGATCAAGGCGATCATCCTGAACCTGTTGTCGACCGGTGCCGCCTACGGCCTGACGGTGCTGGTCTTCCAGGAAGGCTGGCTGTCGTCGCAGCTGGGGGTGAAACCCGGCGTCATCGAGGCGTTCGTGCCGGTCTTCATCTTCACGATCCTGTTCGGGCTGTCGATGGACTACCACGTCTTCATCCTCACCCGCGTCAAGGAGGCGCGCGACCGCGGCCTGTCGTCCAACGAGGCGGTGGCCCGCGGCATCTCGATCACGGCCGGCACGGTCACCAGCGCCGCCGCGATCATGGTCGTCGTCTTCGCCGTCTTCGTGACACTGCAGCTGGTGATCATCCGCCAGCTGGGATTCGGTCTGGCCGTGGCCATCTTCCTCGACGCGACGATCATCCGCAGCGTCCTGCTGCCGGCGTCGATGCGGCTGCTGGGTGACTGGAACTGGTGGCTGCCCGGGTTCCTGTCGTGGCTGCCGAGAGTGACGGTCGAGGGCGCCACCGACGAGGTCACCGAAGCGCCCGCCGGCGCCTGACGCGAAGGGCTCACCCGGCGCGGGCCGCGTAACCCAATCGAAAGCTTGCGCCGCCGAACATCGAGGCTCCGACGCGCCGCCCCGGGGAGCTGTCAGGGCGGTCGGCGATCGACCAACCTGCGGAGCCTCCGGTGGAGCTGGGAGCGGGATGAAGCTCAAGGTACTGGCCCTCGTGGCCCTCGTCGCCGTGGGCCTGGGCGCGGTTGTCTTCGCCATGGGCGGCTTCGCCGCCGCGAGTGGGGACCCAACCCGTTACCTGACCGCAACCGTGACCCGCGGGACGGTCAGCCAGGACGTCACCTCGACCGGCACGATCGCGGCCTCCGCCAGCTACGGGCTCGTCTTCGGCTCGACGCCGCAGCGCCTGCTGTCGTCCTCGTCGAGCACCTCCTCCAGCGGCGCGAGCTCCTCCACGACGTGGCACGTCGACAGCCTGACGGCGAAGGTCGGCGACCAGGTCAAGGCGGGCCAGGTCCTCGCCAAGGCCGCCACGGGGACGCTTCAGGCGCAGTTGAACCAGGCCACTTCGACATGGCGATCGGCACGGATCCAGCAGGCCGTCGCCCAGAACCAGCTCGATGCGGCGACGACGACGAGCGCGATCCGCCAGGCGCGGATCGGGGTCCTGAACGCCGGGAATGCGGTCTCCCAGGCGGTCCAGTCGCGGGCCGATCTCGCCGCCCAGATCAAGGCGGCGACGCTGACCGCCCCGATCGACGGCGCCGTCAGCGCCGTCAGCATCGCGGCCGGCTTCGACGCCCCTTCCGGCAGTGCGATCGTCGTCAGCTCGACGACATTCGAGGTCACCGCAAGCGTCGTCGAGTCCGACCTGACGTCGGTCAAGGTGGGCCAGAACGTGGCCCTCACCGTCTCCGCGGTCAACGCCTCGCTCACCGGGACCGTCGCCTCGATCGCCCTGGCGCCGTCGACGACGAGCGGCTCGAGCAGCGTGGTCTCGTATCCGGTCACGATCGCGATCGACGGCACCAACGCCGACCTGCGGGCCGGCATGAGCGCCGACGTGTCGATCACCGTGGCCGAGGCGACCAACGTCCTGGTCGTTCCGACCAGTGCTCTGTCGGGCAGCAACGGGACCTACGTCGCGCGTGTCCTGGACGCCACCAACAACGCGACCACGGCCCAGGTTGACGTGGGCCTCGTGACGACCTCCGGCGCGGAGATCCGGAGCGGCCTGTCCGAGGGCCAGACCGTCATCACCGGGACCGTCTCGAGCCAGACGACCGGCGGCACGACGACCGGCGGCAACCGGAACGGCGGCCTGGGCGGCTTCGGTGGAGGGTTCGGTGGCGGGTTCGGTGGCAACGGCGGCGGCGGACGGGGCCAGCCGTGACGACACCAACCCTGACGACGCCGGCCAGGTCGACGCCGATCGTGTCACTCCGCGGCGTGACCAGGACCTACCGGACGAGGGACGTCGAGGTGCCCGCCCTCGTCGATGTCGATCTCGAAGTGGCGCCCGGCGAGTTCGTCGCGCTCGTGGGGCCATCGGGCTCCGGCAAGACGACGCTGATGAACGTCGTCGGCTGTCTCGACCGGCCCACGAGCGGGACCTGCGCGATCCACGGCACGGATGTCGCCGGGCTCGACGACGACGGCCTGGCGCGGTTGCGGAGCCGGACGATCGGGTTCGTCTTCCAGTCGTTCAACCTGCTGCCGCGGACCTCGGCCCTCGAGAACGTGGCGACGCCGCTGCTGTACCAGGGCCTCGGGCGACGCGAGCGGAACGCCCGGGCCCGCGTCGTCCTCGATCGGCTGGGGATGAGCGACCGCCTGGACCACGAGCCGTCACAGCTGTCCGGCGGCCAGCAGCAACGGGTCGCCATCGCCCGCGCACTCGTCACGGAGCCGGCGTTGATCCTGGCCGACGAACCGACCGGCAACCTCGACAGCAAGACCGGCGCGGACATGTTGGCCCTGCTGCGCGAGCTGAACCGCGACGGCCGGACCATCCTCATGATCACCCACGATGTCACGGTCGCCGCGTCCGCCTCGCGGCAGGTCCACATCGCGGACGGCCGGCTCGTCGCGTGAGCCTGTTCGAGCTCCTCCGGCTGGCGTTCTCGCGGCTGGCGACGAGCCGGCTGCGCTCGGCCCTGACGATGCTCGGCGTCATCATCGGCGTGGCGTCGGTCGTGGCCCTGGTGGGGATCGGGCAGGGCACGACGTCGAACATCACGGCCCGCCTCAACGGCCTTGGTACCAATCTCCTGACGGTCACGCCCGGCGCGACGCAGAGCGGCAACACGCGCGGCGCCCAGGGTTCGGCCACCACGCTCACCCTCGCCGACGCCGCCCAGGTCCGGACCCTCGCCGACGTCGCGGCGGTGGCGCCCGAGCTGTCCGGCCAGGCGCTCGTGAGAGTCGGCGCGATCAACACGACGACCACCATCCTCGGCACGACGGCGGACTATCCGGCCGTCCGCGCCTACAACGTCGCCGCCGGATCGTTCCTGTCCGACCTCGACGTCGAGCGACAGCTGCGGGTGGCCGTCCTTGGCGCCACGACCGCCTCGGACCTGGGCTTGACCTCGGGCTCGATCGGCAGCGTCATCCAGATCGCCGGCCTGCCGTTCGAGGTCAAGGGCATCTTCGCCGCGAAGGGCACGGGCACGTTCCAGAACCAGGACGACGAGGTGGTCATCCCGGTCAGCGTCGTGCAGAAGTACTTCGTCGGGACGAAGAACGTCCGAACGATCGGCGTCAGCGTCGCGAGCCAGGACTCGATGGACGTGGCGACCGCGGAGATCACGGCGCTGCTGCGGCAGCGCCACGGCCTGGCCACGAGCGCGACGAATGACTTCTCGATTGCCAACCAGGCCCAGCTGCTCGAGACGGCATCGTCGATCAGCGCGACGTTGACCCTGCTCCTGGGCGGCATCGCCTCGATCTCGCTGATCGTCGGCGGCATCGGGATCATGAACATCATGCTGGTGTCCGTCCGCGAGCGAACGCGAGAGATCGGCATTCGCAAGGCGATCGGCGCGAAGCGGCGGGACATCCTCGCCCAGTTCCTCGTCGAGGCCTTGACGCTATCGCTGCTGGGCGGCTGCGTCGGCGTCGTGGTCGGCCTGGCGACGTCCGCCGCGCTGTCGCGACTCGGCGGCCTGGCCATCGTCCTCAACCCGCTGACGCTCGGCGTGGCCGTCGGGTTCAGCGCCCTGATCGGCGTCGTCTTCGGCGTCTGGCCGGCCCGCCAGGCGGCGGTCCTCGATCCCATCGCCGCGCTTCGATACGAATGACCCAATGGAAGGAGCCACCGAACCCATGACCGAGCCGGTCGTCCCGGTCGTCCGACCGCGTCGCACGACCTCGATCCTGAACCTGCTGCTGGCGCTCGCGGCCCTCGTCGCCGTGGCCGGCGTCGCCTTCGCCGTGGGGCGCGTGACGACCCCCGCGTCGACCGCTGCGGCCAATCGCGCGACGAACGGCGGCCAGTTCGGCGGCGGTCCGCGACCGAGCGGTGGCACGGGCGGGTTCGGTCGGGGTTTCGGCGGCGCGGCAAGCATCCAGGGAACCGTCACCGCCTCATCCCCCAACTCCCTGACGATCTCGCTGGCCAGCGGCCAGTCGGTGACGTTCGCGACGGACGGATCGACGACCTTCCACCGGGAAACCGCCGGCTCATCGGCGGATGTCACGACCGGCAAGCAGGTCATCGTCCAGATCACCGGCCGTGGCTTCGGCCCCGGCGAGAGCCCGGGTCCCAGCCCCGCCGCGTCGGGCGGGCTCAAGGCCGTCAGCGTGACCGTCGTCACGCCCTGACGTCCCGGTCCAACGAGAGGCCTGGCACGACCGGGCCGAGCGCTTTCCGGTACCATGCCCGCCTCGTGGGCCGGTAGCTCAATGGCAGAGCAACGGACTCTTAATCCGTGTGTTGAGGGTTCAAGTCCCTCCCGGCTCACCACGACAGCACCTGAGCGGCCGGCGGGCGCCCGAACGGATCGCTGCGTCACGCGGTGGTGTGCCGGATCTGACCGCCTGGGACCCACTCGACCGCGATGAGCCGGGCGCGAAGAAGCCCCGCCCAGGGGTGGGAGGCGGGGCTTCTTCTCACCGCCTACCGAGGCGCTGAACCGGCTCACAAGCCAGGGGCGTCGCGAGGATCGTCAGCACCGCGGTTGGGAGGCTCCCTCAGGTGCGATCGATCGTGCACATTCGGCTGTCTCCCGTGGTGGTTGCGCCTGACCACCGCTGCGCCAGGCTCGTCAGGATTAAAAATGATGTACTCGCCTCCGGGAAGGGGGAGGGTCGGCCGGAGGTCCCGGTACCCAGGTCCTATCGGCCCCGACGCCGGATCGCGGTGCATCCCGCGCATCGCAAGCCCGTTGCAACCGGAACAGCCGGGTCTGCGATCAGGGCATCGACCCCCGGGTCGCACAGTGCCCGCACGCAGCTGCAGAGGCCTGCCGGCCATGAGAGTCCTCGCCGCCTCGTTCGAGGACGAGGCGATCGCGGTCGTCGTCCGCGACGGCCTCACCCGGAGGTTCGGCCTCCGCCCGGGAACGGTTGACGTCGCACCGCTCGGCCGGGCGGCCAATCC
>JBGPDX010000102.1:0-8813 GCA_041482475.1 Candidatus Limnocylindria bacterium
GCGGACCTCGACCAGCGGCGCCCCGGGGACGGCCGCCGCCGAACTGCCCGGCCGCGGCGAGGCGGCGGCGGTCGACGTCATCCGGGCAGGCGATCGGGCTGGTTCGCCGGGACCGACCCCGCGGAGGTGGCCTGGGCCGCGCCGGTCGCTTCGGCCACCGACCGGCCGGTCGCGACCGCCTTCGCCGCCCGAGGTATCAGGGCGCCGGTCGCATCGTGGTAGAGGAAGCACCGGACGTCGTGGGCGGTGCCGACGGGCAGCAGGGCGGGATGGAATTCGGTGGCCAGCTGGACGTCCTCCAGCACGCGGGCGGCACAGCGCGGCGCAAAGCGGCAGCCCTTCGGCAGGTCGATGAGGTTGGGGACGTTGCCCGGGATGACCGCCAGCTCGTCCTTCGCCTCGCCGACGATGGGAATCGAACCGATCAGGCCACGCGTGTAGGGGTGAAGCGGGTCGCGGAAGAGGGAGGTCACGTCCGTCTGCTCGACGATCTCGCCGGCGTACATGACGGCAACCCGGTCGCACATCTCGGCGACGACGCCCAGGTCGTGGGTGATGAGGATGACGGCCGTGCCCATCTCCTCGCGGAGCTTCCGGATGAGGTCGAGGATCTGGGCCTGGATCGTGACGTCGAGGGCGGTCGTCGGCTCGTCGGCGATGAGCAGCTCCGGCTCGCAGGCGAGGGCCATGGCGATCATCACCCGCTGCGCCATGCCGCCCGACATCTCGTGCGGGTAGGCCCGCAGGCGGCGCTCCGGGTCCGGGATGCCGACCATCTTCAGCAGGTCGAGCGCGCGCGCCCGGGCGGCCTTCCCCTTCATCTGGCGGTGGAGCTCGAGAACCTCGGCGATCTGGCTGCCGACGTCCCAGACCGGGTTCAGCGACGACGTTGGCTGCTGGAAGATCATCGAGATGCGGTCGCCGCGAATCCGCCGCATCGCGTCGTCGCGCAGCTTCAGCAGGTCCTGCCCATCGAACAGGATCTCGCCGGCCTCGATCCGGCCCGGTCGGGCGATCAGCCGCATGATCGACAGCGCCGTCACGCTCTTGCCGCAGCCGGACTCGCCGACGAGCCCCATGACCTCGCCGCGCCGAACATCGAAGTCGATGCCGTCGACCGCCCGGACTGCGCCGTCCCGGGTGTGGAACGAGGTCCGCAGGCCCTTGACGTCGAGCAGCGGCGTTTCGCTGCGCTGGCGCGGCGGGCGGCGGGCGGCGGCCGGAACGAGCTCCTCGATGAAGGTCTCGTCGAGACTCGCGCCAAGGCTCTCGGGCGCGGTCGTCGTTGGCCCGGTCATCGGTTGAGCCGCGGGTCTAGCGCGTCGCGCAGGCCGTCACCCAGCAGGTTGAATCCGAAGACGGTGAGGGCCAGGGCGAAGCCGGGGAACCAGATGAGGTGCGGCGCAGTGAAGACGTAGTTCCGATCCTGCCCGATCATCGAGCCCCACTCCGCGAGCGGCGGCTGGGCCCCCAGTCCCAGGAACGACAACGCCGCGATATCGAGCACCGCGCCGGCGATCCCGAGCGTCCCCGCGACGATGATCGGGGTCAGGGCGTTGGGCAGGATGCGTCGGAAGATCAACCCGAAGGCGGTCTCACCGAGCGCCCGTGAGGCCGTCACGAAATCGTTCTCCCGGACCGACAGGACGGACGCCCGCATCACCCTGGCGTAAACGGGAATGGCGACGATCCCGATCGCCAGCTGGGCGTTGATCAGTCCCGGTCCCAGCGCGGCGACGATGGCGATCGCCAGGAGCAGTGCCGGAAAGACGAGCAGGACGTCCATCACCCGCATGATCAGGGTCTCGGTCCAGCCACCGGCGTACCCCGCCACGAGCCCCAGCAACATGCCGAGGACGATGGCGAAACCGACCGTGATGAATCCGACCTGGAGCGAGATCCGGGCGCCGTGGAGGACCCGGCTGAACTCGTCGCGGCCGTTGGCGTCGAGGCCGAACGGGTGCTCCGGCTTATCCGCGGCACATCCCAGCACGTGGATACAGGGCGGAGTGAGCCGTTTCTCCGTCCCGAGAAGCGTCTTGTCCGGGTCGTAGGGCGACAGGACGTCGGCGAACACCGCGGCCAGGACGAGGACCGCAAGGATCGTCAGGCCGACCCGCGCATTGCGCTGCCGAAACACGTTGCTGAAGGTGTCCCGCCACAGGCTGGCCGGGCGCCTGGCGCCGGCGACGTCGATGCCGAGTTGGGTGGGGGCCGCAGCCGTCGTCATCGTTGCCCCGTCATGCCGGTCGTACTCGCGGATCCAGGTAGGCGTAGCTGAGGTCGACGATCAGGTTGATGAACAGGAATCCGACGGCGATGACGAGGGTGAACCCCTGGATCACCGCGAAGTCATGCGACGTGATGGCGTCGTAGGTCGCGAGTCCAACGCCAGGCAGGACGAAGATCGTCTCCGTGAGCACGGCGCCGGAGAGCAGACCGCCGATCTGGAGGCCGATGATCGTGACCAGCGGAAGCATCGCGTTGGGGAGGGCGTGCTTGCGAACGACCGACCGGTCGCCCAGGCCCTTGGCGCGAGCCGTCCGGATGTAGTCGAGGCCCAGGACGTCGACGAGGCTCGAGCGGGTGATCCGGGCGATGATGGCGAGCGGGATCGTGCCCAGGGCAACCGCCGGCAGGATGAGGTGGCGGATGGCGTCGAGGAAGACGTTCCACTGCGCCGACAGCAGCCCGTTGATCGAGTACATGTTCGACACGAAGTCGACGATCGCTCGAAGCGGGCCGTGGTCGTTCTCCATGCCCCAGCGGACCGCCAGCGGGACGATCGACAGCCCCGGCGTCAGCCGCCCGGAGGGCGGCAGGGCGAACGGTGTGCCCTTGAGGACCAGGGCGAACAGCGACGCAAGCAACAGCCCGAGCACGAAGACCGGAATGGACACCCCGAGGTTGGCACCGGCCATTGTCAGGACGTCGACGGCGGAGTTGCGTTTGTAGGCCGACACGATCCCGAGCAGGATCCCGACCGTCGTCGCGAAGAGCAACGCGTAGATCGATAGCTCGAGGGTCATCGGAAGGCGCTCGATGAGGAGCGTGGCCACGGGGCGGGATGTCCGGAACGAGCTACCCAGATCGCCGTGGGAGAGGTTGCCGAGGTAGGTCGTGAACTGCTCGATGACCGGACGGTCGAAACCGAAGCGATGGTTGAAGTCCGCGCAGATCGCGTCGCTGGCTCGTTCGCCGAGCAGGATCCGGCATGGATCGCCGGGCAGCAGTCGCCCGATGACAAAGACGAGAAGGATGACCCCGAACAGGACGGGGATGGTGATCAGCAGCCGCCGGATGATGTAGCGCGTCATGGGCGACTCGGTGAGCCGAATGCGAGCCGGGGGCGACGCCGAAATGGCGCCGCCCCCGGGTGGTGTCTCTGAACGTGAGGCTAGGGCGTGGCAGGTGGCGGGTTGAGCAACCCACCGAACAGGGCCGGGAAGTAGTCGAACGTTCCGCCGTTGCCGACGTGAAGCGGGTGCTTGGCGTCCCACTGCACGGCGTACGAATCGACCACGTCATTCGCATCGAGCTCGCCTTGCACGCCGAACTTCACGCCGGACCGCAGCTTGCAGGTCCAGGTCTTGAAGTCCGCGCTCGGATCGCAGCTCGTCGCAAGCGCCGGCTCGGTGTCCAGACCGCCGACCTTGTACTGGTACAGGGAGTCGAAGATCTGCTGGCAGATGCGAAGGGCATCGCCGTCGCTCTCGTCGCCGCAGTACAGGCCTGACGGCTCGCTGTTCTGCATCCAGACGAGCTGGGTGCGGTCGCCGGGCTTGACCGTCCAGAGCGCCTCGTTCCCGATCGGGGACGAATGGGCGCCCTCGGCGTCGGCCCGCCAGGCGGTCGCCGAACCGCCGTGGACGAGCGGGACCATCGGAACGTGCTGGCGGATCAGGGTGTTCGCCTGGGCGTAGTCGGTGCCGCGCTTGGTGTTGTCGGCCTCCGATGCGGCCGCCGTGAGCAGCTTGTCGACATCGTCGAACTTCTTGCCGAAGCCGTCGTTCGCGCCCGTACCGAAGTGGACGTCCAGGAAGTCGGTCACGTCGGGATAGTCCGCGCCCCAGCCCAGCAGGAACATCGGAAACTTGCCCTTGGATTCGTCGGTCAGGAACGTGTCGTCCTTCTCGACGACGAGGTTGATCTTGACGCCCAGGTTGTCCTTCAGCTGCGACTGGATATCGGTCGCGACCTGGGTGGGACTGGGGAGATAGCTGCGGACCTTGGTCCGGTAGTGGAAGTCGTAGGTCTTGTTGAAGTCGAAGCCGGCATCCTTGAGCAGCGCTTTGGCCTGGGCCGCATCGAAGTCGTACCAGGCGTCTCCGCCGCAGGCGAGCGGGATGGCGCACGGCGTGAAGTACTTCGCGGCTTCGGATCCGGCCGGATAGAAGTTGTCCGCGATCCGCTTGCGGTCGATGCCCATCGCGATGGCCTGGCGGACCTTCTCGTTGTTCCACGGGGCCTGGTTGACGTTGAGCCCCAGGTACAGGATGTTGAGCGCCTCGCGCGGGAACAGCTTCAGGGTCGAGTCGCCCTGGACGGTCGCGAAGTCGTCGGTACCGACGTTGTCGATCCCGTCGACCGTCCCGGCCTTGAGCTCCTGGAGCCGCTGGGCGGCTTCCTTGCTCCACTTGACGACGACCGTCGGGACCTTCGGCGCGGTGCCCCAGTAGTTGGGATTGGCCTCGAGGGTGACGTGGTCGCCGGAGACCCATTCCTTGACCCGATACGGACCTGTGCCGTTCGTCGCGTCGTGGACGTACGACTTGTCCTTGGCGTGGGCCGCCAGCCAGTCGGAGTCCTGGATGTTGTTCGAGGTGAAGGCCACCTTCGACAGGAACGCGACGTCGGCCGCGCAGAGGTCGAATTCGACCGTCAACGCGTCGAGCGCCTTGATCTGGCTGATCGTGCCGGTATAGCCAGCCGGCGGGTTCGCGCAGTCGACAGCGGTGCTTGGGTAGACGCGCGCCGCAAACGCACTTTGCGACGCGGACGCCGGAGCACTGGCACTCGCCGCCGGCGTGCTGGCGCTCGGGCTCGGCGAGGTCGCGCCCGCACAGGCCGTGAAGACGATCGCCGCGACCGCGAACAGCGCAAGCGGCGGCAACCACCCAGGTGATCGGGACATGCTTCCCAACTCCTCCTCAGGGCCCCGAGCCGGACTGCGGGCCTCCCCCTGTCCGAGACCTCGGAGCGACAGTTCGTCCGCAGCGCGACACGCAGTCGTGGCGGCGGGTGCGCGGAAGCCTAGCACCGCCGAGCGTGCGTCGCCATCCCGTCTTTACGCTTCCGGGAGCTTCGGCGTTCAGCCCGAACGGCCCAGCGGCGGGCCCCGGTGGGCTGCGCCCGCAGGGGGCCCGCAGGCGACCCGCTATGCTCGGCCCGTGCAGCCGCTCCGGATCGCCCTCGCCCAGATCGCGCCTCGCCTGGGGCTGCTCGACGAGAACCTCGCCCGCCACCGCGAGCTGATCGACGAAGCCCGCGAGAAGGGGGCCGGGCTGGTCGTCTTCCCCGAGCTCGGGCTGACCGGCTACCTCCTCCAGGACCTCGCCTCTGAGGTCGCCCTGCGCCTCGACGACCCGCGCCTCGCCCGGCTGGCCGGAGCGACGGCGGACCTGTCGGTCATCGTCTCGTTCGTCGAGGAGTCGGCCGACCACCGCCTGTTCATCGCGGCGGCCCTGATCGAGGACGGCGAGATCGTCCACGTCCATCGCAAGCTGTTCCTGCCCACCTACGGCCTGTTCGACGAGCGTCGGTTCTTCGCCGCCGGCGACGTCCTGCGGGCGGTCCCGTCGCGCCTGGGGGTGGGCCTCGGGATCGCCGTCTGCGAGGATTTCTGGCACCTCGCGGTCCCGCAGGTGCTCGCCCTGGACGGGGCCCAGGTGCTGGTCAACGTGTCGTCCTCGCCCGGGCGCGACCTTGCCTCGACCAACGAGGTGGGCCTCGGGACGGCCTTGTCGTGGCAGACGCTGATGCGGACCTACGCCCAGCTGACGACCTCCTTCGTCGTCTTCTGCAACCGCGTCGGCGTCGACGAGTCGATCTCGTTCTGGGGCGGGTCGGAGGTCATCGCTCCCAGCGGCGAGGTCATCTGGCAGGGTCCGCTCTACGACGAGGGGCTGTTCACCGTCGACGTCTCGCTGGCCGACGTCCGGCGGGAGCGGATCAGCCTGCCGCTGTTGCGGGACGAGCGGCCCGAGCTTCAGCTCCGCGAGCTCCAGCGGATCGTCGCCGAGCGAGCCGGGCTGGCCAGCGACGCGACCGCCGAACCGGGCGCCGAGCCCGGCCTGGACCTGGCCCCGCCGGCGAAGATCACGCGCGCGATCGGCTACCGGTCAAGGCGATGAAGAACGCCTCGTCCAGGTCTACTGCGGGCGCCATGCGAGGGTCTGGCGACGCGCCCTTCGAGCTGCCGCCCGAGCTCGCCATCGACACCGCCGTCGCCCGCCGGGTCATCGGCGAGTTCATCCGCGGCCAGCTCGCCCAGGCCGGCTTCGAGCGGACCGTGCTGGGCCTGTCCGGCGGGATCGATTCGGCCCTCGTCGCCTGGCTCACGGCGGAAGCCATCGGCGCCGATCGCCTGCTGTGCGTGCTCATGCCGTACCGGACGTCATCGCCGGCATCGCGGGCCGACGCCGAGGAGGTCGTGCGGCGGCTGGGCGCCGCCAGCGAGGTCGTCGAGATCACGCCGATGGTCGACGGCTACTTCGCCGGCGATCCGGAGGCCTCGTCGCTCCGCCGCGGCAACTTCATGGCCCGGATGCGGATGGCGGTCCTCTACGACCGGTCGGTGACGTGGGGCGGGCTCGTCGTCGGGACGGGCAACAAGACGGAGTCGCTCATCGGCTACACGACCCTGTTCGGCGACAGTGCCTGCGCGTTCAACCCGATCGGCGATCTCTACAAGAGCCAGGTCCGGCAGCTCGCCCAGGAGCTGGGCCTGCCCGAGGCGATCCTCCGCAAGGCGCCGTCGGCCGACCTGTGGCCCGGCCAGACCGACGAGGCCGAGGCGCACTTCACCTACCCGCAGCTCGACCGCGTGCTGTACTGGCGGATCGACAAGCGGCGATCGGTCGACGAGGTCGTGGCGCTCGGCTTCGAGCGTGAGCTCGTCGAGCGCGTCGACCGCATGGTGGCGGGCTCCGAGTTCAAGCGCCAGGTCCCGCCGGTCGCCAAGCTCGGGCCGCGGACGGCCGGCATCGACTACCTCTACCCGCGCCGCCGGCCCGGCTCAGCTCGGCGGTGAGCGAGGCGGCGTCGCCATCCGGCGGCGGCGCGCTCTTCGTCGTCGCCACGCCGATCGGGAACCTGGGCGACGTCACGCTGCGGGCGCTCGAGGTGTTGCGGTCCGTGCCGCTGGTCGCCGCGGAGGACACCCGGCTGACTCGCCGGCTGTTCGGGCGCCACGACGTCCGAACCCGACTCGTGAGCTACCACGCCCGCAGCGGGCCCACCCGCGAGGCAGAGTTGCTGGCGCACCTGCGATCGGGCGGAGATCTCGCCCTCGTCACCGACGCCGGCACGCCGTCGGTGTCCGATCCCGGCGAAGGGCTCGTGGCGGCGTGGGCGGCCGAGGGTGGGCTGGTCGTCCCGATCCCGGGGCCGTCGGCTGTCCTGGCCGCCGTAGCGGCCAGCGGGGTCGCCGGACCGCGCTGGGCGTTCGAGGGCTTTCTCCCGCGGAGCGGCCGGGAGCGACGCGATCGCCTGGCACGGATCGCCGCCGACGAGCGGGGGACGCTGCTGTTCGAGGCGCCGGGGCGTGTCGCCGCGACACTCAGCGACCTCGCCTCGGCCTGCGGCGGAGGGCGCCCGGGCGCCGTCTGTCGCGAGCTGACGAAGCTCCATGAGTCGATCGTCCGCGGCACCCTCGAAGAGCTCGCGGCTGCCGTCGCGGATGGCGGCATCCCGGCGCGCGGGGAGTTCGTGCTCGTCGTCGGTTCGGCGGAGGGCCGCGGCGCGACCCGGCCGGCGGGTGACGCGCCGAGGGCTCTCGCGGGCGCCCGCGCCAACGTCGAGCAGCTCGTAGCCGCCGGCATGGCCCGGGGCGAGGCGGCCCGCCGCGTCAGCGCCGAGACGGGAATCCCCAGGCGCGCGCTCTACGGCGACCCGGAGAGCTAGAGCTCCGGCGGCGTCGGAGGGGAGGTCGACGCCGCCGGAAACGCGGAGCGATCCGGGTCAGGCCGCGGCCGTCTCCTCGGCGATCGGCTCCGATGCCGCGGCGACCGTGCCGTCGGGCGCCTCGCCGAGCGAAGCAGCCTGGGCCTCGAGAGACCCGGCCGCGGCTTCGGCGTCGTAGTCCTTCTTCTTCCGGCCGGACAGCATCTCGACGTGAGCCGCGACGACTTCCGTCTTCCAGTGCCGCTGGCCGCGGTCGTCGTCCCACGATCGCGTCTGGAGCCGGCCTTCGATGGCGACCTGCTGGCCCTTGCCCAGGTACTGGCCGCAGATCTCCGCGAGGCGGTCCCAGGTCACGACGTTGTGGTACTCCGCCTTCTCCTTGCCGCTGGCGTACGCGTTGGTCGCGACGGCGAACTGGGTGACGCTCTTGCCACTGGCGAGGCTGCGCATCTCCGGGTCGCGCGTCAGACGCCCGGTCAACAGGACCTTGTTCACGGTCCGGGTCTCCTTCTCGGTCGGCCGGCTGCGCCGGTCCCGACCCTGCGTGGTCCGGCGGGATCAGCGCGGCGGGCGAGGAAGGTTGCCGGCCCCGGCGGTGCAGGCCCTCGACGGGTCGGCGGTCGGCGAGGCCGGCGGAGCCTGGCGGGCACGAATGACGCTAGCAGGAGGCCCTGCACTGACGGCCACCC
>JBGPDX010000103.1:0-8702 GCA_041482475.1 Candidatus Limnocylindria bacterium
AGGGCGTCGAAGCCGCGTGGTATCCTCCGACGCGCCGACGGGCGGCCAAAGCCTGGTTGGCCAACCGGGCCGAGATAGCTCAGTTGGTAGAGCACGCGACTGAAAATCGCGGTGTCGCCAGTTCGATTCTGGCTCTCGGCACCACCAATTCGGTGGTCGCGGACATCGAGCGGAAGTGGCTCAGTTGGTAGAGCATCACCTTGCCAAGGTGAGGGTCGCGGGTTCGAGTCCCGTCTTCCGCTCCATTTTCCTGCCCGGTGAGCGACCGGACGGACGAGGCCGCTGCCCCTTCGTCTAGTGGTAGGACAGCGGACTTTGAATCCGTTTAGCGAGGTTCGAATCCTCGAGGGGCAGCCAAACTGAATTCCGGCCGCGCGATGCGGCCTCGGTCGGCTCGTCCGGCCGGCTCGGGGCGACGTGGTGAAGTGGTTCAACACGGAGGTCTGCAAAACCTCTATTCACCGGTTCGAATCCGGTCGTCGCCTCCACTTCACCCTCCCTGGCCGTTTCGCCCCGCTACGCTTTCGACATGGACGCGCGCCACGCCGACCTTCGTCAGGCCATCGCATTGTCCATCGTCACCGTCGTGTGGAACGGCCTCGCGGGGAGTTCGGCCGTCGTCCTCGCCGCGTCGACCGGCAGCCTGTCGCTGCTTGGCTTCGGCTTCGACGCGGCCGTGGATTCGGTCGCCTCGATCGCCCTCATCTGGCGGTTCGCGGCGGAGCGTGACCAGCCGCATCGGGCCGACCGCGTCGAACGCGTGGCGGCCGCGGTGGTCGGCGCGGTCCTCGTCGTCCTGGGCGTCTACCTCGGCTTTGAGTCGATCCGTGCGGTCGTCGGCCACGGGGAGCACGAAACCTCCGCGGCCGCGATCGCGCTCCTTGTCGCCTCCGCGATCGTTCTGCCGCCGCTTGGCATGGCGAAACGGCGCGTCGCCGAGCGACTCGGCAGCGGCGCGCTCCGCGGCGACAGCATCCTGACCCTCGTGGCCGGGTTGCTCGCGGTTGTCGGATTGGTCAGCGCGCTGCTGGCCGCCACGCTGGGCCTGTGGTGGGCGGACGCCACGGGTGGCCTGCTCGTGGCGCTGGTCCTCGTGCGCGAGGGGGGAGGCGGCCTGCTCGAGCTTCGGGCGCCGGCCACCGACTAGGAGCACGGGAGCGCGCAGCGGTCGCGCTACCCTGTGGGCGGCCGAAGTGGCGGAACCGGCAGACGCGGCGGACTTAAAATCCGCTGCCCGCAAGGGCGTCAGGGTTCGAACCCCTGCTTCGGCACCAGGACCCGGGCATCGTGCCGGGCGCTGCCAAGTTCGCGACGCAGCCCGATCAGGACCGGCGGAGCAGGCCCGTCAGGCCGCGCGAGTGGGGATCGGCCGACGCCGCCGATGGCTGGCCGTCCTCGTTGAAGGCCGAGGCTGCCAGGCGGATGAGCCGATCGGCCGGAATCGACCGGGGCGCCCCCTTGACGATCGGGATGCCCTCGTTGACCGCCTTGAGATAGAGGAACGGGTCGTACGGCAGCTCGACCGTGATCCGCGCGCCGAGCGCGCCCTCGACGTCCCGCATCCGGAGGATCTCGCGGGCGAACATGTTGTTGAGGACGAACGAGGTCCTGGACGCCGCGGAGCCGTTCTCGTTGAAGTAGTCAAGCATAGCCCGAACGGCTTTCAGCGCGGCCATCTCGGGATGGACCGGCACGATCAACGCATCAGCCTTGTCGAAGACGACCATCGAGCGGTCGTCGATGATCGAGCCGGTGTCGATGACGACGGCGTCGTACTGGCCCAGGATCGTCTCGAGCAGCTGTTCGATATGGTCGGCCTCGATGAGGCTCGCCAGCTCCGGTGTGGGCGGTGCGGCCAGGACGTGGAGCCCGCTGTCGTGACGGATGGCGTAGGTCCGCAGCAGCTCGGGCTCGCGGAGGGCGGCCTCGTCCCGGACGACGTCGGCGAGCGACTGGCGGACTTCGAGGTTGAGGTGTGTCGCGACCGAACCGAAGCCCAGGTTGAGGTCGATCAGGACGACCTTGTCCGGCTTGCGCTGCGCCTGGGCCATGGCGATGTTGGTGGCGATCGTCGTCGTCCCGACCCCGCCCTTCGGCGAGAAGACCGACACGATCCGGCGGACCTTGGGCAGCATCGTTCCCGCCATTCCCATCGGTGGGGCGAGGTCGCGAGCGCGCTGGACGCGGAGGAACAAGGCATCGACCCGGGCCTCCAGCTCGCGGGCGTCGAACGGCTTGGGCATGACGTCATCGGCGCCGGCCTCGAGGAAGTCGATCCGCTCCTCGACCGCATCGGTCTGGCTGATTGCGAGGATGGGAATCCCGCTCATCGCCGGCGCGGCGCGGATCTCGTGGCAGACGTCGACGGCCGTCTTCTTGGCGCCGACGACGTCGAGGATGACGAGCTCGTTGGCGACCGCCAGCTCCACGGCCTGGTCGGGGTCGTCGACGGTCGTGACGTTGTAGCCCAACCGGGCGAGGATGTTCGTGATGGAGTCCGCGGCGGCGGCATCGGCCTCGAGGAGCAGGATGGTGCGGGCTGGCACGGGGCCTCCGGAGGGGCGGACGAGCGGGGATCGGCGCGCGCTGACGAGCCGAAAGAGGATACATCGAGGGCGTCGCCGATCGAGGAGTGAGGCCCGGCCGTGCTAGACTCCGGGCGTTTCCTTTCGGCTCCGCCGTGGCCGTCGGCCGCCCAGCGGGGCAACCCCACAGGAAGGAGTGCCCAGGCGCATGCGCCGATACGAACTCATGCTCGTGCTCCGTCCGGACGTCCCGGACGACCGGAGCCAGGCGGTGATCGACCGCACCACCCGCCAGATCATCGCCTCGGGCGGGCAGATCGTGAAGGTCGCCCCGTGGGGCCGCCGTCGGCTGGCGTACCCCATCGACCGCCACCGCGAGGGGTCGTACCACATCGTCCTGTTCGAGGCGCCCGGCGAGGCCGTTGCCGAGCTGGAGCGCGGCCTGCTCATCACCGAGGAGCTCCTCCGCCATCTCATCACCCGGGTCGAGCGCCCGGTCCGCGCGGCACGCCGTGACGGTGCCGTGGAGGAGGCCGTCGATGAGGGCGACCTGCCTTCCCCCCAGGACGAGGAGGACGAAGACGTCACGGAGCGGATCGATGAATCCGAGACCGAGGCGGCCCCGGCCGCCATCGACTGAGAGGGACTGACGATGTCACTTTGCAAGGTGACCCTCATTGGCAACCTGGGGCGCGATCCCGAAATGCGCTACACGCCGGACGGCCGCCCGGTGACGCAGTTCAGCGTGGCCGTCAATCGCAACACCAAGACGCAGTCCGGCGAATGGCTCGAGGAGACGGAGTGGTTCCGCATCACCGTCTGGGGCAACCAGGCCGAGCGGACCGCGGAGAACCTCCGCAAGGGCAGCCGGGTCTACGTCGAGGGTCGCTTCCGGACCCGCGAGTGGGAGGCCCAGGACGGTCAGAAGAGGACCGCCCTCGAGGTCACCGCCGACAACGTCATCAACCTCGAGCGTCGCCCGCGCGAGGAGGGTGAGGGCTCGTTCGGCGCATCCAACGGCGGCGAGCGAGCGGAGCGACCGGCGCCGGCGACCGCGCCGGCCGGCGGCGCCCGCGGCGCCGACGACACCGAGCTCGACGACCTGCCCTTCTGACGACCGACCGACCACAGGAGAACCGAACCAGATGCCGCCCGCCCGCTCCAAGAAGCGCGACGACTACTATCGCGACCGACGTCGCCGGAAGGTCTGCGCGTTCTGCGCCGACAAGACCGTCCAGATCGACTACAAGGAGGTCAACCGCCTCCGCCGCTACCTGTCCGAGCGCGCCAAGATCGAGCCGCGGCGCAAGACGGGGACCTGTGCCGGGCACCAGCGCGAGCTGGCCGTGGCACTCAAGCGAGCGAGGCATGTCGCCCTCCTGCCGTACGCCCCCCAGCATCTGCGGCCATAGCGACCCGCTGGCTGGCAACTTCGACGTCTAGGCGCCAACCGCTCTCCGAGGTCGGAGGCGGAGCTCCGCGACGCCATCCGCCCGAGGATTGACGTGGGGATCGGCCTCCTGATGCTCGCCGGCGGCGTCGCCGCGGGCCTCTTCGGGTCGCTGCTCGGTCTGGGCGGCGGCATCCTCATCGTGCCGTTGCTCACCATCGGCTTCGGGCTGCCGCTGCGCGAAGCCGTTGGGGTGTCGCTCGTCTGCGTCATCGTCACCAGCGGCGCAGCGGCCGGGGTCTACCTCGAGCGGCGCGTCGCGAACCTGCGCCTGGGGATGACGCTCGAGCTGTTCACCGCCATCGGCGCGCTGGTCGGCGGGCTCGTCGCCTTCCTGCTGTCGGAGCGGATCCTCGCCGCCCTGTTCTCGTTCATGCTCGTCTACGTCGCGGTCTCGATGGCCCGCGGTCGCGCCGCCGAACCGGACGATGACGGCAGCGAGGCCGCCGAACCGACGGCCCAGCCATTCGGCCTCGTGCTCGACGGTCCCGGCTATGGCGTCCGCAACCTGGGGCGCGGGGTGGTCGGCAGCCTGGGGGCGGGTGTCGTGTCGGCCCTGCTCGGTATCGGCGGGGGCCTGATCAAGGTCCCCGTGATGCACCTGTTGATGGGCGTGCCGCTGCGGGTCGCGACGGCGACGAGCAACCTGATGATCGGCGTCACCGCGTCGGCCAGTGCGATCATCTATCTCCTCCGCGGCGGCATCGATCCATTCGTCGCGGGCCCGACGGCGATCGGCGTGTTCCTGGGCGCGAGCCTGGGCTCTCGGACGGCCCACCGGATCGACCTCCGGGTGCTGCGGCTCCTGTTCGTGGCGGTCCTCGCCTGGACGGCCTTCGAGATGATCCGCCGCGCGATCGGCATGGCGACGTGAGGGCCCCGGCGACGGACGATCTCGAACGGAGCGTCGCCCGACTCCTGACCGTCGGCACCTACGCCTCGATCGCCCTGCTCGCCGTCGGCGTGGCGGCAATGGTGGCGACCGGTCGATCGCCACTGGACCATGGCCCGGGCTTCGACCCGACCCGTCTCGGCGCGGACATCGCAGCGCTCCGCCCCGAGGGCTTCCTGTGGCTGGGACTCCTCTTCGTCGTCGCCACGCCGAGCGGCCGCGTCGCGACCTCGCTGCGCGGCTACCTCCGGCGAGGCGATCGTCCGATGGCCGTGGTCGCGATCCTCATCCTCTGCGTCATCGCCCTCAGCGTCGCCGCCGCGATCGGGACGCAGGCCTGAGTGGACTTCCTCATCCTCGCCGGCGCGTTCCTCGTGATCCTCCTGGGCGCCGAGCTCTTCACCAACGGCATCGAGTGGTTCGGCAAGAAGCTCGAGCTGGCCGAAGGCGCGGTGGGCTCCGTCCTGGCGGCCGTCGGGACGGCCCTCCCGGAGACCATGATTCCCATCGTGGCGATCCTGTTCGGGGCCGGGGAGGCGTCCCACGCCGTCGGCGTCGGCGCGGTCCTAGGGGCGCCGTTCATGCTGGCCACGCTGGCGATGTTCGTGACCGGCGTGGCGGTCCTCGTCGCGGCGCGCCATCGGCCGGCGGGCGACGTCATGCCCGTCGACGCCGGGCTGCTGGCCCACGACATGACCTACTTCGCCGTCGCCTACGCGATCGCCGTCGGAGCGGCCTTCCTGCCGCTCGAGCCGGCCTGGCTGAAATGGATCGCGGCCGCCGTCCTGCTGGGGATCTATGCCTGGTACGTCAAGGGACATTTCGAGGCCGACACCCAGGTCGACGCCGCCGACCTGGCGCCGCTACGCTTCCACCGCCTCGACCGGCGGGCCCACGCGACGAACCCGCGCGTGCCGCGGCTGCGGATCGTCAACGTCCAGGTCATGGCGGCCGTCGCCCTGATCGTCGCCGGCGCCGTCTTCTTCGTCGAGTCCGTGCAGCACCTGGCGACCCAGCTGGGCGTCGATCAGATCCTCCTCGCCCTGGTGGTCGCGCCGATCGCCACGGAGCTGCCCGAGAAGTTCAACTCGATCATCTGGGTTCGCCAGGGGAAGGACACCCTGGCGATGGGCAACATCACCGGGGCGATGGTCTTCCAGTCGACCATCCCGACGGTCGTCGCCCTCGTCTTCGCCTCGTCCACCTGGCACGTCGCGCCCGGCTCGACGATCGCCTTCCTGTCGGCGGGGATCGCGTTCCTGTCGTCGGCGGCGATCTTCATCCCGAGTGCCCGGGCCGGGCGCCTCCGGGGCCGAGGCCTGCTGGTTGGCGGGGCCTTCTACCTGCTCTACCTGGGGCTGGTGGTCGCCGCCATGTCGGGGAGGCTCGGGCCCGCCTTCGGCTAGCCGGCTGTCAGGACCGGTCCCGCGGCCCGGCTCCCGGCCGTTGGAGGCCGGGCTCCCGGGGGCCGCTGGTATACTCGGCCGACCCCCTCGGAGGGCTGAACGCGGACCGGCCGCGATCCACCCAGGAGCCACCCGCATGCTGACCCAGAAGACGTCCGGAACACGGGCGCCGGCCGCCCACAAGGTGCCCGCCGCCGCGACCCTCGACGACCTGACCTGCTACTTCGAGGGCGCATTCGTCCCGATGCGCGAGGCCAAGGTCAGCATCATGACCCACGCCTTCATGTACGGGACGGCCACCTTCGAGGGCATCCGCGCCTACTGGAATGCCGAGCGGGAGACGCTCTACGGGCTGTTCCTGCGGGAGCACGTCGAGCGGATCCGGAACTCCTGCCGGATCCTCCTTATCGACAAGGTGCCGTCGGTCGACGAGCTGACCGGCCTGATTCTCGAGACGATCCGGCGGAACCACTTCCGCGAGGACGTCTACATCCGTCCGTCGTTCTACAAGTCCACCCGCGCGATCGGCGTTCGGCTCCACGATCTCCAGCACGAGCTCTACATCATCGCCATTCCGTTCGGGAACTACATCGATACGGAGGCCGGCGTTCGGGTCATGACCTCGTCGTGGCGGCGCAACGTGGACGAGGCCCTGCCGGCCCGCGCCAAGATCGTGGGTGGCTACGTCAACATGGCCTTCCAGAAGTCGGAGGCGGAGCTCAACGGCTTTGACGAGGCGGTGGTCCTGACCGCCGACGGCCACGTCAACGAGGCGTCGGCGGCGAATCTCTTCGTCTATCGCGACGGCGTCCTGCTCACGCCGCCGGTTTATGACGACATCCTCGAGGGAGTGACCCGCGGGGCGATCATCCAGCTGGCGACCGATGCCGGGATCCCGGTCGAGATCCGCCGGATCGACCGTTCGGAGCTGTACATCGCCGACGAGATGTTCCTGTGCGGGACTGGCGTCCAGGTTTCGCCGGTCGTCGAGATCGACCACCGCAAGATCGGGTCGGGCGGCGTCGGGCCGGTCGCGCGGCTCATCAAGGACCGCTACTTCGACGCGGTCCGGGGCCGCCTGGCGCAGTACGAGCACTGGCTGACCCCCATCGCCGAGGGTGCCTGAGCCGGTCGCGGCCGCACCGCGGGGCGACATCACCGACCGGGTCGTCGCCGCCCCATCGCACGCCATCGACGGCGACGGGGACGGCAGGGGCAAGGCGCTGACGACGCGGGACATGGTCGCGACGGGCGCGACCACCGAAGCCACCACGGCCACCCTCGCGTTCCCGCCCGCCTCGCCCGAGGAGCGGCCGGCCGATTCGTCGTCCGCCCATCCGGTGACCGAGCACGCTGCGGTCGACGGCGCCCGGGTGGTCAAACGGCTGCTCGAGATCGTTCCGGGCCTCGTCACCTGGGCCCTGATCCTGTCGCCGCTCATCCTGTCGCTGCGGATCCCCGAGGTCGTCGCCTGGTTCGTCCTGTCATTCGACTTCTACTGGTTCTACAAGGCCGTGATGCTGACCGGCAGCGTCACCGTCGCCTTCCTCCGGATCCGCGCCGTCGCCGCCGTCGACTGGCGGTCGCGCGCCTTCTCGTTGGCGGACCTGCCGGCGCGCCGGGACGAGCTCGACGCGCTGATGCCGGCGGTCGCGGCGCGAATCGAGGACCTCGATCGCGCGGGCAACCGCCCTGCGGCCAGTGGCGGCCGGACATACCTGGCCCGCCTGCGCGACGAGCGCAAGGACGTCGAGCGGCTCCTGGCCCGGCGAGGTGAGCCCATCGCCGACCCGAACCGGTTGTGGCACGTCGCCCTCATCCCGACCTACACCGAGCCGTACGAAAAGCTCCACGAGACCGTCCGGGCGCTGGCCGAGGCCGACTACCCGCGCGACCGGAAGATGGTCGCGATCATCACCCGCGAGACCGACCTCCAGGGCCGCGACAACGTCGGCCGCCTGCGCGAGGCGTTCGGCGACCGGTTCCTCCATTTCTTCCACGTGCTCGACCCGCTCGAGCCGGGCATCGTCGTGGGCAAGTCGTCGGCGATGGCCTACGGCGGCCGATGGCTCTACCGCGAGTTGGTCGGGCTCGGCTTCGACCCCCGGCAGGTCGTAATCACCGATCTCGATTCCGACTACCGCGTCCACCCGCAGTACTTCGGCTACGTGACCTACACCTTCCTCACCGATCCCGATCGCTATCGCCGCCTCTACCAGCCGGTCCCGATGTTCCACAACAACCTGTGGGACACGCCCATCCCCGTCCGCCTCGTGGCGATTGGGGCCACCCACGTCCAGATGTGGCGGTCATTGACCCCGGAGAAGCTCGTCAGCTTCTCGTCCTACTCGGTCTCGCTCCAGACCGTCCACGAGGTCGACTACTGGGCGACCGATGCGATCCCGGAGGACAGCCGCTTCTACTGGAAG
>JBGPDX010000104.1:0-8631 GCA_041482475.1 Candidatus Limnocylindria bacterium
GCCGGTCTCGTCCTGCTGGCCATCGCCTGGGGCTACCAGCTCGACAAGCTCGAGCTGGCCTACAGCGGCCGGGGCGTTGGGATCGGGGTCAGCTACACCGACGCGAACGCGCAGTTCTTCGCCTTCGACCTGTCGACCGTGCTGGCCGGGGTGGCGGCGGTCGTCGTCGTGGCCGCCGTCTACCTTCGCCGGCTGGTGCCGCTGGGAGCGGCGATCGGCGTTTGGTTCGCCGCCTCGATCCTCATCGGCGGGCTGTACCCGGAGGCCATCCAGCGATTCGTCGTCGCCCCCAACCAGTACGCCCAGGAGGCGCCGTACATCGCCAACAACATCGCCATGACCCGCCTCGCCTTCGGCTTCACCCACGCCGACGGATCGATGGCCTGGGACGACTCGCGCCGCTACGAGGGGACCGCGCCACTCACCCAGGCCGCGATTGCCAACGAGAAGGCGACCTTCGACAACGCCCGGCTATGGGATTACCGGCCGCTCGGCGACACCCTCGACCAGCTCCAGACCATTCGCCGCTACTACGACTTCTTCAACGTCGACACCGACCGCTACCAGGTCAACGGCGCCGAACGACAGGTGATGCTGTCCGCCCGCGAGCTGGACCTGGCCGGCAATCCGAACGCCACCGGGTTCGTCAACCAGCGGGTCATTTTCACCCACGGCATCGGGCTGGCGATGGTGCCGGTCAACGAGGTGACGAGCGAGGGCCAGCCTCAGCTGTTCATCAAGAACCTGCCGCCCGCGTCGAGCGGCGGCGCGCCCCGGGTGACGGAGCCGCGGATCTACTTCGGCGAGCGTCCCAGCGGCTACGTTGTGGTCGGGGCCAAGCAGGCCGAGTTCGACTACCCGCGCGGCGAGGCGAGCCCGGGCGCGACCGACACCGGCGGGGTCGAGACCCGCTGGAACGGGACGACGGGCATTCCGCTCGACTCGAGCCTGACCCGCCTGCTGTTCGCGCTTCGCTTCGGCGATCTGGACCTGCTCATCAGCGACCAGGTGACGTCGTCGAGCCAGCTGCTCTTCCACCGCACGATCAGCGATCGCGTCCCCCGCATCGCGCCGTTCCTCCGCTTCGACAAGGACCCGTACGTCGTGATCAACGGCAGCGGCCGGCTGTTCTACCTGTGGGATGCGTACACGACGAGCGACCGCTTCCCGCACTCGACCGACTTCTCGCCCGCGGACCTGCCCAACGGCACCGGGCTGGGTAGCGACGCCTTCAACTACATCCGCAACAGCGTCAAGGTCACGATCGACGCCTACGACGGCCGAATGACCTTCTACGTCGCCGACCCGAACGACCCGCTCATCCGCGCCTGGGAGGGCGTCTTTCCCGGTGTCTTCAAGCCCCTGTCGCAGATGCCGGCCGACCTGGCCGCGCACATCCGCGTCCCGGAGGAGGGCTTCGACGTCCAGACGCGCGTGTACGGCCGCTACCACGTCACGGACCCGCTGACGTTCTTCCAGAGCGACGACCTGTGGACCGTCCCCAGCAGTGCGCCGCAGAGCGACCAGACGCTGCCGTCGGAGGCGTACTACGTGGTCATGCGGATGCCCGGCGAGGCGAACGCGGAGTTCCTGCTGCTTCAGCCGATGGTCCCGAAGAACCGGCCGAACATGATCGCCTGGGTCGCCGCACGCAACGACGTGCCCAATTACGGCGGCGTCCGGATCTACCGCTTCCCGGTCGACACGACGGTCTTCGGGCCCGCCCAGATCGAGGCGCGGATCGACCAGGACCCACAGATCAGCGCCCAGTTCACGCTCTGGAACCAGTCGGGCAGCCGGGTCATCCGGGGCAATCTCATCGTCGTGCCGGTCGGCGACTCGCTGCTCTATCTGCAGCCGGTCTACCTCCAGTCGACGGCCAGCTCGTTCCCCGAATTCCAGCGGATCATCGTCGCCTCGGCGTCCAAGGTCGTGTGGGCACCGACGCTGGCCGAATCGCTCCAGCTGCTCCTCCAGGTCCAGGGCGGCGGCCCGTCGCCGGGCCCGACGCCGTCACCGACGCCCGCGCCATCGTCCGGGCCATCGGCCGCTCCGCCGACGCCCGCGCCGAGCGGCACCGTCACGCTGCCGTCCGACGTCCCGGGCCTGATCGCCTTCGCCAACGCCCACTTCGAGGCCGCCCAGCAGGCGCTGCGCAACGATGACTTCGCCACGTACGGCCAGGAGATGAAGCTCGTCGAGCAGGCACTCCAACGGCTCGGCCAGCTGGTGCCGCCGTCGCCGGCGCCCTAGGGCGTCGCGTGGTGGTCGGCCGCGGCTCTCAGCCGCCGCGCGGCCAGTTCGGCTGACGCGGAGCCAGGAGCGGGAACCGATCCCAGTCGTCGCGGACCGGGGCGAAGACGTCGATGACCGTCGCGCCTTCGGGCCCGACGGTCACGGTGTGCGGCAGGTTCGACAGGATCCGCCACGTTCCGCCCGGGCCCAGGTCCCGTATCTCGCCGTCGATCGTGAAGCGCACCTGCCCGACGATCACGATGCCCAGCTGCTCGTTGTCGTGGCGATGCTCGGGGACGATCGCGTTCGGGGCGAGCTCGACGATGGCGAGGGTCAGCCGCTCGCCCTGGACGCGTCGGGCGCGGACCGCCTCGCCCCAGACGTCGAACGGCGGGATCGTCGCGAGGTCGACGAGGTTGCTCACGGTCGCTCCTCCTGGTGCCGCCGGCTGGTCGCGCCGGACGGCGATGGGTAGGATCGCACCCTGCGAGGAAGTTTCGGCCCGGGGCGGCCACGCTTCGGCCCGGCGCGGCCACTGGAGGCACCACATGTCGATCGCCGACGCTGTCGCTTCGGCGACCGCGTATCTCAACGAACACCCCGATGAGGCGCTCTATCGCGACTCGGTCGCCCGGGCGCGACTCGACGAAGGTCTGGCGATCCTGGTCGGGGACCCGGAAGGGTTCGAGATCCGGACCGACATGCCGCGGGCGATCGGCGGTGCGGCGTCCGCGCCGTCGCCGGGATGGCTGCTCCGCGCCGCCCTGGCGTCATGCGTCGCATCCCTCGTGGCGATCCGCGCGGCGACTCTCGGCGTGACGCTCGACGCCGTCGAGGTCGAGGCCGACAGCGAATCGGACGACCGCGGCATCCTGGGCATCGACGCGTCGGTGCCGGCCGGGCCGCTGAGCGCGTCGATCCTGGTGACGATCCGCGCCCGCGGGCGACCGGCCGCGGAGCTTGACGAGCTCGCCCGCTGGGCGATCGACCATTGTCCCGTGGCGGACGCGCTGCGCCGCGCCATCCCGACCAACGTCGAGGTGAAGGTCGCCTAGGGCCCGCTCTCCGGTCGCGGATGCGCGCCTTCTGCGCCGCGGCGAGCCGCCTGGTCAATCGGGGAGATGGAGGATCGTCTCCCCGCCGAAGGCCAACGCCGGCGCGATCTGGTACGCGTCGGCGCGCTTGTTCCAGGCCTGGAACCCCGGGTGGTCGTCGTGCTGGCCGTGGCCCTCGCCGGTCTCGAAAATCGCCACGACGAGATACTGCACGGCGCCCTCGACCTCCTGTGACGAGATGTCCATCCGGGTCAGCGTCGCCCTGGCAAGGACGCCGCGACCGTGCAGCTCCTGCCAGACCGGCAGCTCGTACTCGCGGAAGCCTCGCTCGAACGCTTCCTGTTGGTCGCGCCCGACGCTGAGCACGACGGCGATGGTCTCCATCCTCACCCTCCCGACGCGGACGCTCGGCGAACGGTCGCCCCCACGATGCCAGCCGACGCAACGTCGCTGCTAGTCTCGGCGACGATGACCCCCCCGGCACCCACGACGATTGTCCTGCTCGTCGCCCACCCGAAGCGGCAGGCTGTCCTCACGGCGGCCGAAGCCGGCCTGCCCACGGCCGACGTCGACGGGCAACCGACGGTCCCGCTGGCGGAAGCGGCCTTCGAATCGACGATCGGGCCGGTGGGCCCGATCCTTCGGTTCTCGACTCACGGTGGGCCGGACGACGATCACCCGGACCGGGCGATCCTCGAGCTCGAGACCGTCGGCGCGAAGGCGCCTGCGGGCCACCGCTGGACGCGCTTCGACGACCTCGACGTCGACGGCCTCGAGCCAACCCTGCGCAAGCCCGTCCGCCGCTGGATCCGCCGGCAGCTCGACGGCCCGGCGCCACTCGACCCGCCCTGGTCGCGCAGCGGCTGGTTCGCCCGGGCGTCGGGGTGGATGGTCGCCACGATGACGGACCTGGGCGCGCCCCCGACGGCGCCGCCGCGTGTCAGCTACATGTGGGCCCTGTCGGCGGTGCTCCGCGCGCCGTCGGCGTATGGCTCGTTCTTCCTCAAGTGCAGCCCACCGATGTTCCGCACCGAAGCCGCCGTAACGGCGGCCCTGGCGCGTGTGACGCCGGAGCTCGTGACGCCCGTCGCCGCGATCGAGCCGGACGAGGGCTGGCTGCTCATGCGGGACCTGGGCGAGGCGATGCTTGGCGACCGGCCGCCGGCGGACTGGGGGAGCGGCCTCACCGTCCATGCCGCGATCCAGCAGGCGTGGTCGAGTCGTGTCCACGAGCTGCGGGGACTGGGCCTGCCCGTCCGCCCGCTTGCGGCGCTCGCGGCCGCCGTTCCCACGCTCCTCGAATCTCGCCGCGAGGCGATGACGCCAAACGACCAGGCCGCGTGGGACCGGGCGATCCCGGACCTCCAGCGCGCCTGCCTGCGGCTCGACGAGCTGGGCCCGCCGCCCACGCTCGTCCACGGCGACCTGCACCCGTGGAACGTCGCGATGCCGGGTGGACGGCCGACGGTGTTCGACTGGACCGACGCGTCCGTCAGCCACCCGTTCGTCGACCTCGCGGCGTACATCGGGCGCGGCCGGAGCGCCGACGACCGCCGCGCGATCCTCGCCGCCTATCTCGATGCCTGGGCCGACCGGGTACCGGCGCACACGCTCCGGGAGGCCGGCGAGCTCGCCATGGTCGTCGGCTGCCTCTACCAGGTCGTCAGCTACCGCGCGATCCTGTCGGGCATGGATCCGGACGACGCGCCCGAGCTTCACGGCGCGGACCTTGGCTATGCGCGCGGCGCGGTCGCGGCCCTGCACGAGGGGATCGAGGCGCAGACCAGCGCGCCGATCGTCTAGACCGCCGACGCGCCCTCACCCACGGGTCCCCAGCCGAACCGGACCCAGGAAATCGCCCGCCGGGGTCCGTTCCCACCACGCCCCGCTGCGCCGCCGCTCGCGCCAGGACGTGTAGCGGTACAGGTACAGGCTCGCCCGCACGTAGACCGGCGGCGCGTCCGGGAACGGGTTCCGCCGCAGCAACGCCAGCACCTGGCGGTCGCCGCGCAGGAGCGACGACAGGAACGGCACGAACCAGCCCTCGCCGTAGATCGGCGACAGCGGCAGGAACCACATCAACCAGTCGAGCCGAAGATGGTATGGGGCGACCTGCGGCGGCATGCGGCGGGGATCGCCGGGCTTGGCCTTGAACTCGTACTCGCGCCATTCGGTGTCGGTGGTCAAGGCGGATTCGGCCGTCCCCTCGACGATGACCTCGTAGCGCCTTCGGCTCACCGAGCCGAAGGCGCCGTACGTGTTGACGAGGTGGAACGGGTCGAACGACGCGTTCATCGCCTGGTAGCGGCTGGCCATGTTGCGGACCGGGTAGTAGCTGAGCATCGTGACGAGGATCGCCAGGCCCACGACGGCGCCACCGAACCACGTCGGCGTCGGCCCGAACACGGCGCCGGCGAATCCGACCACTGGATCGGCCACCCCCGACGCCAGCACGACGATCGTCACCCAGTTGAGCCAGGCGTAGTTGCCGCTGACGACGAGGTACAGCTGCGTCCCGATCATCAGCAGAGCCGCAATCGTGGCGATCGGTTGCGGCAGGAAGAGCCCGAACGGCAGCACCAGCTGGGCGACGAAGTTGCCCAGGACCTCGACGCGATGGACCCGTCGCGGCAGCTGGTGGAAGAGCCAGCTGAGCGGGTTCGGCAGCGGCTGCGTCTCGTGGTGGTAGTCCATGCAGGTGAGGGTTCGCCAGCACGCGTCGCCGCGCAGCTTGATCAGCCCGGCGCCGAACTCGACCCGGAAGGCGAGCCACCGATAGCCCAGGATGACCGGCCAGGGTGGGGCGACCGACGCGTTGCCAAGGAAGATCGCCAGGAAGCCGGCCTCGAGCAGGAGCGTCTCCCAGCCGAAGCCGTAGAACGTCCCGCCGACGTTGACGATCGACTGGTACAGGGCCCACAGCAGGAACCAGCAGATCATCGTGACCGGCAGGGGCGCTTGCTGCGGCAGCCCGGCGACGATCGTTGCCGCGATGAGCGCGCCGGCGACGGCCACCACCCGGAGGCGCGCGTCCGAATAGCCGAGGTGGAACAGGCTGGGCGTCCGGAGGAACGTCGTGGCGCGCAGGATCCGTGCCGCCGGCTCGAGGCCACGCTCGCCGCACAGCGCCGGGAACTGGGTCGCGGCGGCGACAAAGGCGATGAGGTAGATGGCGCCGAGGCCGCGTTCGATCGCGAGCCGTGCGAGCTGGTAGTCCGGGGCGGCGAGCTCGACCATCGAGGCCCGTCAGGTTACCCCGCCGGGATGGCGCCGATCCGGCTAGTGGCAGTTCGATCGCGGTCGCGCCGCGTTGCGGATCAGCCTCAGGAGGACGCCGGCGTCGCTGGGCAGCGAGAAGTGGTCGACGCCCGGGTTGTCGGTCAGGCTGAAGTGGAAGCAGCTCATGGCGCTCCACGCCCCGACGGCCTCGTTGGTGATGTCCTCCTGGTTGATGTCGCCGTCGCGGGTGAAGAACTGCGTCTGGTCGTCGAGCAGCTGACCGACCGTCAGGTCGCGCAGCCCGAGCCCGACGAGCGTATCGATGCCCGAGCCCTTCTCGGCATACACGTCGACGTTGGGGAAGTCGGCCTTGTCGGCGAAGCGGACGAAGCCGATGTAGTAGTCGGCGATGGCGTTGGCCCAGGGGAGGCCGGCATCGTCGAACAGGGCGCGGTAGTCCTGCGGCGTGTAAGTTCGGCCGGTCGAGGCGTCGGCGACGACCGTCTCGCGGTCACCGAAGATCCGCGGGTCGGCCGCGCTCATGTAGCTCGTCGGCGCCGTCAGGTACATCCGCGCGCTGCTGACGGCGTTCTCCGTCGTCGTCGGGAACGTGAAGTCACCGATGTTGAGGCCGGTGAAGAGCAGCGGGTAGAGCGCGCCCTGACCCGGGAAGTTGCCGGCGATGGGCGAGAAACCGTGGATGTAGGTGTGCTTCCAGGCGCGGCTCGTGTGCGTCAGCAGGTACTGCGCATAGAGCGGACCGTTCGAATGCCCCACGAGGTGAACCGGCCTGTCCCCGTTGCGATGGTAGGTCTCCTCGATGAGCGCCTTCGTTCGGTCGAGGAACCCGGCCATGTCCGGGGTGAGCCGCGCGTCGTACCCCGCGACGACGATGTTCACGTCGCGGACATAGCCGTAACCCGCTTGCTCGAGGGCGTCGTACATCGGGCCGTAGAACGGCGCGCTGCTGGTCTTGCCGTAGTCGATGATCCGGACCCTGACGCCGCGCTGCTCGCGGAAGCGGAGCGGCATCGGCGCGTGTGAACTGGCGTCGTAGCGGAGCGTCATGAGCTCGTCCCGGCAGACCTGGGAGAAGGTCGTGCTGGGACTGTCGATGAGGAACCAGTCCTCGAACGAGCCGGAACGCGGGCAGGCCGGGTCGACCGTCTGGTCGTGGACGGTGACCAGCAGCCGGGTGAAGTGGAAGGCCGGGAAGAGGACGATCGGGGTCGGGGCGAGGCGAGTCCGCGCGGCGGTCGTCGGGCCCGCCAGCGCGGCTACGAGGGCGATGGCGAGCAGGGCGATACCCGCGAGACGCGCTCGCGGCGGTCGCGACCCCCTGCCTGGCCCGTGCATCGGTCCTCCTCCCGGACCCCCGGCGGTCCGCGGACTCTAGACGCGATTCCGGGGCTATACAAGATGTTGCCGGGAGGCACCGCATTCTCTCGATCAGCGGGCCTGGCTGATCTCGTAGAGGTGGCCGTCGGGATCGCGGAAGAAGGCGCGCACCTCCCAGTCGCTCGAGACCGGTGGGGTCAGGAACGTCGCGCCGCAGGTTCGGAGGCGCTCGTAGACGGCCTGGCAGTCGCCAACCCGGATCGTGAAGGCGTGGTCGACGGTGGTGGGATCGCGCGGCGGGGCGAAGGTGACGTCCGGCTTGTCGCGGGTGGGCCCGCCGCCCGTCACGAGGAGCAGCCAGGCGGCGGCGAAGCGCAGGACCACGGACGTGCCGCCGTACTCGCGGTAGAGCTCCGCGCCCAGGACATCCGTGTACCAGGCTCGCGATGTGGCGATGTCCGAGACGACGAGGATGTGGGTGAGCTCGACGTCCGTCGTCGGGAAGTCCGTCACGCCGGCCCCTCGATTCGCCGCAGCCGCTCGACGGGAATCATCCGATGCAGGGTACGCGAGCACGCCCGTTCATTGGCCGGGACCCCCGGCCTCTCGCTGGACGATGCTCGCGGTCCGTACGAGCCAGTCGGCAGGATCTCGTTCGTGATACGGGTGCTCCGACGGCTCGATGTTGTCGAGGAACTTGCGATAGATGACCGCCTGCCGGGCCGCCGCGACGGGGGCCAGCAGCCGTGCAGCATCCGCCGGGTTCGAGTCCGTCACGGCCTCC
>JBGPDX010000105.1:0-8615 GCA_041482475.1 Candidatus Limnocylindria bacterium
CGTGCCCGGCGGCGCCTGCCCAGGCCGCTACGCGTCGCGGCGCTGCGGCTCCTGGGCCGTGGCCCCGTCGAACCCGAGCGGGTGATCGATCTCCGACTGCCCGCGCCGCCGACCTCCCGGGTCGACCAGAGGGCACCCACGGGCGAGCGGCTTCTCAGGCTCCGAACCCCGCAACGAACGTACGTCTCCGGTCGCCTCGAAGAAGCCGGCCTGGCGGGGTACGAGCCAGAGACGCTGGCCTGCTTCCTCGCCGCGGTCGAGGAGCTCGACGCGTCCTGCGTCTACGACGTCGGCGCGAACATCGGCGTCTTCTCCTGGCTGGCGGCGGCCTTCGAGAGGGCCGAGGTCGTCGCGTTCGAACCGACGCCGGGTCTCGCCTTGCAGTTGTGGTCGATCTGCGCGACCAACGGCCTCTCCGTCGTCGTCGAGCGACTGGCGCTTGGCGCCCGGCCCGGCAGCGCCAGGCTCTATCTGTCCGACAAGACCGACAGCTCGAACTCGCTTCGAGCCGGCTTCCGGCGCTCGCATCGCTCGGTCAAGGTCAGGGTGGAGACGATCGACCGCTATGCCGCGCGGACGGGGCGCCGCCCCCAGGTCCTCAAGATCGACACCGAGTCGACCGAGCCCGACGTGTTGCGCGGCGCGACTCGGCTCCTTGCCGAGGGACGGCCGTGGATCGTGTGCGAAGTCCTGGCCGGTCGCACCGAAGCGGAGTTGATGGAGATTCTCCGGCCGCTCCATTACGGCTACTACCGGATTGACGACGATCTGCCGCTCCGCCGACGCGAGACCATCGAGGGCGATCCGACCTACGCCCACATGAACTGGCTGTTCGCGCCGGTCGACCCGACACCCGGGTTCTGGGAGCGGATGGCGGCCTGGCGGCGATCGCTGTCTGCTCTCGACGCGCCGATTGCTCCCCCGCACGGCGAGGCCGCACTGCCCGTCTGAGCCGGCCAACTCCGTCTACCAGGCGGTGGACGTCGCGACTTCGGTGATGCCCTGGGATTCGAGCCAGCGCTCGGCGTCGATGGCCGCCTTGCAGCCGTCGGCGGCGGCGGTCACGGCCTGGCGGTAACGGTGGTCGTGGACGTCGCCGGCGATGAACACGCCGTCGACCCGTGAGCGGGTCTCGTCCTTGACGACGAGGTAGCCCAGCGGGTCGATGTCGAGCCAGTCGCGGAACGGTTCGGTGTTGGGCCGGTAGCCGATGGCGATGAACAGGCCCTCCATCGGCACGTCCCGCACGGCGCCGGATTCGGTGTCGCGCAGGCGCAGCCCTTCGACGCGGGCCTCGCCGAGCACCTCCTCGACGGCGGTGTTCGGGTGGATTTCGATCCTGGGGTTCGCCTTCGCCCGGTCGACCATGATCTTGCTGGCCCGGAACGTGCCGCGCCGGTGGAGCATGTGGACCTTCGAGGCGAAGCGGGTCAGGAAGGTCGCCTCCTCGAACGCGGTGTCGCCGCCGCCGACCACGGCGATCTCGCGGTCGCGGAAGAAGAACCCGTCACAGGTCGCGCAGGCGGACACGCCACGTCCCCGCAGCCGGGTCTCGCTGTCGAGCCCGAGCCACAGGGCGGAGGCGCCGGTCGCGACGACGACGGCGTCGCCGCTGTACTCGACACCGCGAGCCCAGACGCGGAACGGTCGGCCGGAGAAGTCGACGGTGTCGACGTCGACGTCGACAACCCGCGACCCGAACCGCTCGGCCTGCTCGCGGAACTTCGCCATGAGCTCGGGGCCCTGAATGCCTTCCGGGAAGCCCGGGTAGTTCTCGACGTCGCTGGTGATCATCAGCTGGCCGCCCGGCGCGGACCCGGCCAGGACGATCGGCTCGAGGTTGGCCCTGGCGGCGTAGATCGCGGCGGTCAGGCCGGCCGGGCCGGAGCCCAGGATCAGCAGCTTCGACGACGTCCGGCCGTCGTCGGCGCCGCTCGTGTCGGGCCCGCCCGGAGCCGTCGTCGGAGTCCGCGCGAAGCTGATCGGCAGGCTGTCGACGGCCGCCGTCCCGGTGTCCCCGGAGAAGTCGATGGTCAGGCCGTCGAAGCCCCCGGACGACCCGTTCGTGCTGTCGCTCGTTCGGGTCTTGTTCGCGTCGCTCACGGTCTCATCCTACCATGGCGACGCATACCCCCCGGGGGTATATCGGAGGTGTCGACCGTCACAGTGATCGAAGCTCCGGGATGACCTCGCGGCCGATCCGCTCGAGGTGCGACACGTCATGGACGTCGCGCACGGCGATGATCACGTGCTGGGCCCCCGCATCGGCCAGCTCGCCGAATCGGTCGACGACGCGGGCCGGCGATTCGGTCGCCAGGTTGACGTTCTGGAGGGTCGTCCGCTCGATCGCCTCGGGGTCACGACCGACCGCCGCACAGTGCTCGCGGAGAATCTCGAACTTGCGCTGGAGCATCGGCGGGGCGCCGAAGACGTTGCAGGCGTCTGCGTACTGGGCCACGAGGCGTAGCGTCTTCCGCTCCCCGCCGCCGCCGACGAGGATCGGGGGATGGGGCCGCGTCAGCGCCTGGGGGCTGTTGAGCAGCCGCGTCGCCCGGACGTGGCGACCCTCGAACGGCTTGTCGGTGCCGCGCTCTCCCTGCCACATCGCGTGGACGAACTGCAGGGCGTCCTCGAGGAGCTCGAAACGTTCGCCGAGTGGCGGGAACGGGAAGCCGAGCCCGTTCGACTCCTCCTCGTTCCAGGCCGCCCCGATGCCCAGCCACGCTCGCCCGCCCGACAGGACGTCGAGCGTCGTCGTCGCCTTGGCCCACATGCCCGGCAGCCGGTAGTGGACGCCGCCGACCATCAGTCCCAGCCTCGCCCGCGACGAGTTGGCGGCCATGAAGCCGAGGGTCGTGTAGCCCTCGAGCATCGGCTCCGTCGGTTGGCCGACGCCGCGGATCTGGAAGAAGTGGTCCATCACCCAGATCGAGTCGAAGCCGGCGTCGTCGGCGCTGCGGACCACTCGCGCGAGCGTTGGGCCGATCTGGGCCGCGCCGCCGGGCCAGGTGAACGACGAGATCTGGAGGCCGAGCTTCATCCGGCGCAGCCTACACGGAGGCGCGACGTCACCGTTTCTTCGGCGGCGCCTCGCGGGCGATCGAGATGGTGGCGCTTTCGCCGGGGCGCAGGACCCGGACGTCGACGTCCGGGGCGAGTCGCGCGGCCGCCTCGCGGAATTCCTCTCCCGGCTCGTGGAGCGGCCGCGACACCAGCCGGTGGAGGCCCGCGGGATAGAGGGTGCCCCAGTGGATCGGGACCGCGACCGCGGGCTGGAGCTCCTGCGCGAGTCGTGCGGCACTCTCCGGGTCGAGGTGCCCCGGCCCGCCGCGATGGGGTCCCCAGGTTCCGACCGGCAGCAGCGCGACGTCGACCTTGCCGGTCTTGCGGGCGATGTCCGGAATCGGCGCCGTGTCGCCGGCGAAATAGAGGCGCGCGCCGGCGTCGACGAGGTAGCCGATCGCGTCGGCGCGCTGATCGAGCGGCGAGCGCCAGTGGCGGGCCGGAACCGCGGTCAGCCGGCCGCCGGCGATCTCGAGCTCCTCGCCGGACCGCAGCTCACGGATGCGATGCCCGCTCGGCTTGGCCGCGTGGGCGAGGCCGGCCGGCACGACGACGATCGGCGTCCCCTGCAGCCGTCGGAGCGACGGCCGGTCGAAGTGGTCCGGGTGGCCGTGTGAGATGAGGACGATGTCGACCGCGCCGATCGCCTCGAGGTCGGGTTCCGGACCGTGGCGCCGCAAGGGCCCCAGGCGAAGCCCGAAGAACGGGTCGGTCAGGACCCGCAGCCAGGGGAACTCGATGAGGACGGTCGCGTGCCCGATATAGACGAGCCGGACCTCGACGCTCTTCGTCAGGCGCCGAGCGGTGACCGCCATCCCACCCGCTTTCGATCCTGTCGGGAGTGGGGGAGTCGGGCCAGGGTGAACAGGCCGCCGACGATCGCGCCGAGCGTGGAGTCGATGATGTCGTCCATCGTGTCGGCGTAGGTCAGTCCCATCCCGGTGGCGCCCATCCGCCAGGCCGTGTACTCCATGATCTCCCAGACCGCCTCGGCGGTGATCGCGAGGCTCGTCGCCACCAGCGCGGCGTGCCAGCGCTCGTCCACGCGCGGCGCCAGGAGCGCCCCGGCCACGCCGCTGACGATCGCGGCGTTGGCGATGTGCACGACGTCGTCGACGTGGGCGTCCTCGTAGATCCCGAGGCCATTGCCGGCGGCGTCGAGGAGCAGCGGAATGGTGACCGCCGTGTCGAGGCCGCGCGGATAGCGGCCGCGGTCGGGAAGAAGGCGCCAGGCGAGGGGGACGATGAACAGGGTGCCGATGTACCCAATCGCCCGCACGCGCATCGCCTTCCCGGCGAAGCGGGGCGAATCGGCGTTCAGCAACGCGTCGACGCCGAAGGCGATCGTCGCCGCCTTGGCAGCCACGAGCGCCGCCCAGCGGGCCTTCTCGAGCGGGTCGAAGGCGGCGCGAGGTGGCTGACGGTCCGGCTCGGCGTCGGTCCCGACGTCGGGGGGCGACGCCGTCGGCGCTCGCGAGCCGTCCCGGGCGTCCGCCGCCGCGTTCAGGTCGGCCGCCGCCTCCAGTTCGGCCGCCGCGTTCAGGTCGGCCGCCGCCTCCAGTTCGGCCACCGGGACGGGCAGGCCCAGCGCGGCCCGCTGGTTGGCGATCTCCAGCGCCTTGAGGTGAACCCGATCGCTGAGTCCGCGCCGGACCGATGGCATGCTCGACCTCAATCCCCGCTGGGCACGACGGGCCACGCCCGCGTGGCGTGCATGGTGTACCCGGGCCGCCGGATCGTGCAGATCACGCCGCGAAGCATGATCGTTGCATTCAACCCCCTGGTGTCAGCGATCAACGGAACAGGTCGTTCTCTTCCGGCATGACCAGCTCCCGGATGCTCGCTTCCCGGCGGGGCGGGTTGGCCCCTCGAACCACGGCCGCCGGACGGCCGGCGGTCTTGCCCAGGACGAGCTCGGCGGCCGAGGCGAGCTCATCGGCCACCGCCCGGACGGTCGAGCGCATGATCCGGCCGTCCGCGTCGGGCGATCCTCGCAGGTCATGGAGCGGCCCCAGGCCCGCCACGCCGATCGCGACGTCGACGATCCCCCAGCGCCATGGCCGGCCGAAGCTGTCGGAGACGATCACCGGGACGTCGACCCGGAAGCGCGCCCGAACCGCGGCGCGGATGGCGGCCGCCGACGCGTCGGGATCCCTGGGTAGCAGGGTCACGATCGAACCCGACTGGGGCCCGACGTTCGAGGCGTCGACGCCGCCATTGGCGCAGACGAAGCCGTGCGGCGTCTCCGTGATCAGCACGCCGTGCTCCATCCGCACGACCCGGCGCGCCTCGCGCAGGACGACCTCGACCTGTCGCGGATCGTGGTCCCAGCGTGTGCCGAAGTCGACCGCCTCCGGCCGGGGTGTGACCGTCGTGAGGTCGACGATCGCGCCCTCGGCCTTCGAGACGACCTTCTGGGTGACGACCAGGACGTCGTCCTCGCGGAGTGGCGTGAGCCCGGGCGTCGCCGCGATCGCCTCGCAGAGAAGGGCCCCGAGATCGTCGCCCGGTCGGACTTCGGGGATCCCGACGACGGCGACGATTTCGACCCTGGGCGCGGCAGCGACGGCTGCGTCAGCTGGCATCGACGGCTTCCGGCACGTGCTCCTCGACGAGAAGAAGATCGTCGGGCGTATCGACGTCGACCGTCAGCGGCCCGTCCAGCTCGACGTAACGGGCGCCGGCGTCCGCGGCGCACGCCGCGTGGGCCCGGCGACTGTCGCCGCCGAAGCCGAACTCGATCGCATCCGGCGGGGCGACCAGCAGGGCGTTCGTCCCGCGACCGTGGCGATCCGGCACGAGGACGACGAGCGGCCGTGCCGGGTCGTCGAGCGGCGCGAGGACCGCCTCCAGGGCCTGGGGCGACACGAGCGGCAGGTCGATCGGGACGACGAGCAGGGCGTCGCCAGATCCCGCGACGACCTCGTCCCGGGCCTGGCGCAGCCCCGCGTTCAGGCCCTGGCTCCGCTGGCGGATCGCCCGGGCGCCCGCCCGGGCCGCGATCTGGCGGACTTCGTCGTCCGGCGTCACGACGAGGACCTCGTCGATCCCGCGGGTCGCCAGAGCGGCGTCGAGCGTCCGCGACAGGAGGCGGGTCGCGAGGTCCCGCCGCTCCTCGGCGTCGAGCCTCCCGCCCAGGCGCGATTTCGCCCCCTCGAGCGTGCCGACCGGCACGACGGCGACGACGCGACGCCCGGCGGGCTGGGTCTCCATGCCGGGATCGTACGCGAGCGACGCGCAGCGGCCCACCAGGGAGGCTAGGCGGCGACGAGGGACGCGAGCGAGGTCGCGACGGCGACGAGGCCGAACACGAGCAGGACCAGGCCCGAGATCCGGTTGATCCACGTCAGGGCGCCCAGCGTGACCCGCGATCTGAGGCCGGCCACGACCGTCGTCAGGACGACCCACCAGGCGAGCGATCCCAGGAAGACGCCGACCGTCAGCAGGCCGGCCTCCGCGCCGCCGTGTCCCGCCAGGCCGGCGGCGGCGAAGATCCCGGCGAACGACAGGATCGTCATCGGGTTGGTCATCGTCAGCCCGAAGATCGAGCCGAACGCCGCCATCAGCCCCGGCCGGTCGGTCGTGTCGGCGACCGGCCCGGGCACGCTCGTCGTCGTCCTGACGGCGAGCACGACCAGCAGCGCCCCGCCCGCGAGACCCAGCACGGCACGGCCGCCGACGAGGACGCTGGTGATGGCGGTCAGCCCGAACGCCGCGATGCCGCCGTACGTCCCGTCGGCCAGCGCCACACCGACGCCCGAGGCCAGGCCGTAGACGCGGCCGTGGGCCAGCGTCCGGCGGATCGTCAGCAGGCTGATCGGCCCGACCGCGGCCGCAATCGCGAAGCCCAGGCCGACGCCGCGGAGCAGGAAGGTCGGGTCCACCGGCGGTCGGTCCCCGGGCGGCGATCAGGTCACGCCGGCGAGCGCGAGGACCTCGCCGGCCAGGCGGGCGCCGAAGGTATCGCCGGACATGATCGTGTCGGTCACGTGGGTGCGGAGCCCCAGGGCCTGGATGGCGGGGGCGAGCTGGGCGTCGGCGTTGTCGATGACGAAGGCGTCGATCCAGGCGGCGTACAGCCGGGCGACGCCGAGGGCCGTCGGCTCGTGGCCGAGCGAGGCGAGCATCCGGTCCGCCGGCCCGCGAAGGGCTTTCCCGCCGACGATCCCGGACACCGCCACGACCGGTGCCCCCCGACCTCGCGCGACGGCGATGGCGTCGGCGATGCCCGGCACGGCCAGGATCGGACCGATCGACACGATCGGGTTCGACGGCCCGACGAGGACCGCCGCGGCCGATCCGATCGCCGTCACGACCTCCCACGTCGCCGTCGCCGCCTCGGCCCCGGCGAAGCGGACCTCGCGGACGTCCGGAACCTGGCGTCGGTGGACGAAGTACTCCTGGAAGTCGAGCCAGCCGTCGTCGGTTCGGACCTCCGTCCGGATCGGCTCGTCGGCCATCGGCAGGATCCGGGCGCGAACCCCGAAGGCGACCTGGAGCCGGCGGGCGACCTCGGTTGGCCTCGCGCCGGCCCGCAGCAGCTCGGCCCGGATGAGGTGCGTGGCGATGTCGCGGTCGCCCAGGCGGAACCAGGTGTCCTGCCCCAGCGCTTCGAGCTGCTCCGTGACGGCCCACGACTCGTCGCGCAGGCCCCAGCCGCGCGCGCGATCGTCCACCCCGGCGAGGTGGTAGAGGACGCTGTCGTGGTCTGGCCAGATCGGCAGGCCGTGGCGCTCGAGATCGTCGCCGGTGTTGACGACGACGGTCAGCCGATCGCCCAGCTGGGCCTGCAGGCCGCGGGCGAACTTGCCGCCGCCGACGCCGCCGGCCAGGGCGATGACGCCCCGCGGCTCAGGCACGGCCCAGGGCCTCGTTCACTTCGCCGATCCGTGCCAGGGTCTCACGGTCAAATGGCCCCGGCAGGCGGGCGATGAGCGTCGTGAAGCCAAGCGCGACGTACGGCTGCAGCTCGGCGGCGATCCTGTCCGGGGAGCCCAGCAGGAGCGGCACGCCGCCGATGTCCGCGGCCCGGTTGTGGGCGAGCAGGCCGTCGAACGCCCGCTGCGCCTGCTTCGCATCGTCGCGGATCACGATCGGGAAGCTGATCGTGCGCTCGATCTCCCCGGGGTCGCGGCCGGCGTCGGCGCAGTGCGCGTCGAGGGTCGCCACCTTCGCGCGGACCTCGTCGACCGTCCCTGACGTGTTCCACATGTCGGCGTAGCGGGCGGTGGTGCGGAGGGTCTTGCGAGGCCCCGAGCCGCCGACGAGGATCGGCAGGCGCGGCTGGATGGGACGCGGCTCGCACAGCGCGTCGTGCAGCCGGTAGTAGCGGCCGTCATGGCTGACGCGCTCGCCGGCCAGCAGGCGGCGGATGAGCATGACCGCCTCGTCGAGCCGGTCGAGCCGCTCGCCCACGCCCGACCCGAAGTCGATCCCGAAGGCGTCGTGCTCGCGCTCGAACCAGGCGCCGCCGATGCCGAGCACCGCCCGGCCGCCGCTGACATGGTCGAGGGTCGTCGCCAGCTTGGCCGTCAGGCCCGGGTTGCGGAACG
>JBGPDX010000106.1:0-8533 GCA_041482475.1 Candidatus Limnocylindria bacterium
CTGGAACCGGCAGATTCCCGCCCCACGGGAGCGCGGCAGGTTCGGCCGGTCGAATTCCCGCCCCACGGGAGCGCGGCAGGTTCGGCCGGTCAAATTCCCGCCCCATGGGAATCTGACGGCTCGGACCGTCCGCGGCAGGATCGGCCACGCACGATTTCGGGCAAGCGAGCTGACAACGCCGTGTCTCACTCCCGCCCCGCGGGAATCTGACGAGGACCGGAGTCAGGCCCGCGTGAGGACTCGCCTCACGACGACCCGCGGCCGGCCGCCGGCGGTCGAGCCGGTGGGGGAGACGACCCGGAAGCCGGCTCGCTCGAACATCGGCAGCGTGCCGGTGTAGGCCGACTCGCTGCTGATCGCGGTGTCGGGCGCCGTCTCGACCGGATAGGCCTCGAGGACTGCCGCGCCCTGCTTCCCGGCCCACGCGACGGCGGCGTCCAGCAACGCCGCCGCGACGCCCTCTCCCCTCGCGGACGGGGACACGGCGAAACAGACGATCGACCAGACCGGCGTGTCGTCGACCCGCGGAATGATCCGCGAGCGCTCCAGCCGCTCGAAGCCATCCCGCGGCCCAAGCGAGCACCAGCCCACCGCCTGGTCGCCGCGAAACGCGACGAGACCAGGGGCGAGGGGACCGCCGGCGAGCGCTCGGAGGCGCTGACGGAGCTGTTGAACCTTCTCCTGCGCGAAGTCCCTCGACCGCAGCCGCCAGAACATGCACCAGCACCAGCGGGGATCGCCGCCCTCCTTGAACAGGGCGGCGAGCGCTTCGAAGCGGTCGGCGGTCAGCGGCTCGACGACAAGGGCGTGGCCCACAAGGGCGATCGTAGCGAACGGCCGGCAAGGGGCTGGCAGGATTGGGCTCCGGAAAGGGGACTGGTCGTCCGCCTGCCGCCTGCGCTACGCTCAGCCGATCCGTTCAGCGGAGAGGCCCCGCGCAGCGGGGTGAGGCCCCGCACGGGCGGGGTTGGAGGAGGACTCGTGAAACGCATCGTGCTCGGAAAGGCGCTGGCCCTCGCCGCCGTCGTGGCCCTGGCCTTCGCAGCCTGCTCGTCTTCGCCGGCATCAAACGCCCCGGCCTCCCAACCGCCCGCCAGCTCGGCGGCAAGCGGTGGCACGCTCAGCGGGCCGATCAAGATCGGCGGCGGGTTCGCCCTCACGGGCGGCGAGGCGTCGCTCGACCTTCCGGCCGCCAACGGGGCAAAGCTGGCAGTCAAGGAGATCAACGCGGCGGGCGGGGTGCTCGGCCAGCCGATCAACTTCATCGTCCACGACAGCAAGTACGACATGACGGTGACGGCCCAGACGGCCAAGCAGTTCGTCGAGCAGGACAAGGTTCCGCTGTTCGTGGGCTACACGGATACCGACTCGGTCCTGGCTTCGGGCCGCATCTTCCAGGACGCCAAGATCCCGTTCATCACGGTTGGCGCGACGTCGCCGAAGATCCCGAGCCAGGTCGGCGACATGATGTTCCTCGCCTGCTTCGGCGACAACGTCCAGGCTGCCGTCGGCGCGGAGTTCGCGACGAAGAAGTTCGGCAAGAACGCCACCTTCCTGTGGGACAAGGGCGTCGAGTACACGACCCTCCTGGGCGGGTATTTCAAGTCGCGCTTCACCGAGCTCGGCGGCACGATCCTCCTCGAGGACTCGTACGAGGACAAGGCCACCGACTTCTCAGCCCAGATCACGAAGATCAGGGCATTGAGCACCAAGCCGGACTTCTACTACGTCGCCGCGATGCCCGACAACATCGGTACCCTCGTCAAGCAGTTCCGCGACGCGGGCATCACCGGTCCGATCGTCGGCGGCGACGGCTACGACACGCCGGACCTGGTCAGGACGGCCGGCGCGACGACGAGCAATGTCTTCTTCACGACCCACGCCCTGATGGACGCGTCCATCGGGACCGACGGAATCAAGAAGTTCATCGCCGCCTACAAGGCCGAGTATGGGAACGACCCTGAGAACGCCTTTGCGGCGCTCGGCTACGACACGGTCTACCTGATGGCCGACGCCATCAAGCGGGCGGGCGGCACCGATTCCGCCGCCATCAAGACGGCCCTCGAGGCGACCAAGGACTTCAAGGGGATCACCGGCTCGATCACCTTCAGCCCCGGCGTCCACGTCCCGCAGAAGGGCGTCACGGTCATCGACATCGAGGGCGGCAAGCTGACCCTTGGTGGCGAGGTCGTCCCGGAAAAGGTCCCCGCTCCGTAACTCGTCCGCGTACAGCACCGCCGGTCCCCGCCGTGAAAGGCACCGGGACCGGCGGTCGAAACCTGTCTTGTTCGAACGACCGAGGCATGCCGATGACACCCGATCAGATCGTCGCCCAGGCCCAGGAACGTGGCCTCCAGCTGGTCCGCTTCCTGTACTGCGACAACGGCGGCGTGATACGCGGCAAGAGCACTCACGTCGGCCAGCTGGCCCGCCGGATGACGAGCGGGATCGGCCTCGTCAAGGGGATGCAGTCGTTCACCAGCCTTGATTCGCTGGCGCCCGACGCGACCTACGGTCCGGTCGGGGAGATCCGCCTGGTGCCGGATCCGGACACGTTCGTCGTCCTGCCGTACGCGCCGCGCAGCGGCCAGATGGTCGTCAACATGGTCGAGCTGGACCACTCGCCGTGGGCCCTCGACCCACGCGCGTTCCTGCAGCGGATGGTGGCGCGCGCCGCCGACGCGGGCCTCGCCTTCGAAGCCGCCTTCGAGAACGAGTTCTACCTCGCCTGGCGGACGGACTCGGGGTTCGTCCCCGTCGACCGCAGCCTGTGCTTCAGCGCGATCGGGATGGAGTCGACCGAGGACGTCATCCAGGACACCATCGCGGCGCTGACCGACCAGGGGCTGACGGTCGAGCTGTCGCATCCCGAGCTGGGCCACGGCCAGCAGGAGCTGTCGATCCGCCACGCCCCGGCCGTCCAGGCCGCCGACAACCAGATCACCTACCGCCAGACGGTCCGCGCCGTCGCCGCGCGACACGGCCTGGTCGCGTCGCTGGCGCCCAAGCCGTTCGCCGACCAGGCGGGCAGCGGGGCGCATCTCCACTGGAGCATCTGGGACAAGGCGCACCGAACCAACCGGCTGGCGGATCCGAAGGGGCCCGACGGGCTCAGCCCGCTCGCCCGCAACGCGATCGCCGGCGTGCTCGCCCACCTGCCGGCGCTGCTTGCGCTCACGACACCCAGCGTCAACTCGTTCCGCCGGCTCCAGCCGCACTACTGGAGCTCCGCCTACACGGCGTGGGGGATCGAGAACCGCGAGGCTGCGGTGCGTGTGCCGAGTCGCTATTGGGACGACGAACACGGCTCCACCAATCTCGAGCTCAAGGCGAGCGACGCCAGCGCCAACCCGTACATCTCCCTGGGTGGCGTGATGGCCGCGGCGCTCGACGGCATCGAACGAAAACTCGATCCCGGCGACCCCATCAACGAGGATCCGGGCAACCTGAGCGACGCCGAGCGCAAGCGTCGCGGCGCGCGGCGTTTTCCGGAGACAGCGAGCGAGGCGCTCGAGGAGCTGGAGAAGGACGAGGTGCTCGTCGCGGCGCTGGGCCGGCCGCTGGCGACCGAATACCTCAAGGTCCGCCGGGCCGAAGCGAACGCCTTCGCCGCCAACGACGAAGCCTTCGAGCTCCAGCAGCACTTCTTCAAGTACTGATCGGGCGCCGCGCGCGATGCCGCTGGACCTGTCGGCGATCCCCATCGTCGACAACCACTGCCACTCGCTGCTGCGCGAGCAGCCTCGCGACGACCTCGCGTTCCGCGGCCACCTCAGCGAGTCGTACATCCCCGCGATCGCCCGCGACGACGTGCCCCATTCGCTGGGCTGGCACTGGGCGATCCGCGAGCTGGCGGCGTTCCTGGATTGCGAGACGACGCCAGATGCAGTGCATGCTGCCCGCGCGCAATGGGGAGTCGAGCGTCTCGCACGCGAGATCGTCGAGCGCGGCAACTTCAAGACGTGGCTCATCGACACGGGCTACGGCACGGGGACGACCTTCTCGCTGGACGAGCTCCGCGCGATGGTGCCGTGCCAGATCCGCGAGATCGTTCGGCTCGAGCCGCTCATCGAACGGCTGATTCTCGACGCGGACGACTTCGACGGATTCCTGGCGGCGTATGCAGCGGCCCTGACGGACCTGCGCGGCTCCGGCTATGTGGGGATGAAGTCGGTCATCGCCTATCGCAGCGGCCTGCAGATCGAAGCCGTGACGCGGCCCCAGGCGGCGGGCGCCTTCCGTTCGGTGCACGACGCGGCCCGTCGCGACGGGCGCCTCAGGATCGACTCGAAACCGCTGCTCGACTACCTCATCGTCCTGGCCGTCGAGCAGGCCGCCCGCCAGGAGGTCCCGATCCAGTTCCACACCGGCCTCGGCGACCCCGACCTCGACCTGACGAGGGTCGACCCGGCCGCCCTTCGGCTGATTTTTTCGGATGCCTACCGCGGCGCACCAATCGTCCTCCTCCACAGCGGCTACCCGTACGTCCGCTCGATGTCCTATCTGGCCGCGATGTACCCGAACGTCTACGCCGACCTGGGCGAGGTCAACCTGTTCGTCCCCGGCGACATCCGCGGGATCGTCCGCGAGCTGCTTGGCCTCGCGCCGGCGAACAAGATCCTGTTCAGCACGGACGCGTCGCTCATCCCGGAGCTCTACTGGCTGGGCGCCGTCCTGGGCCGGCGCGCGCTGGGCCAGATCCTCGACGAGCACGTCGCCGACGGCTTCATCGACGAGCCGACGGCAATCGGGATGGCCGAGATGATCCTGTGGCGCAACGCCGAGCGCGTCTACCGCCTCTGACGAGAGGCGCGCGCCGGAAGTCGCGCCGGAGGCCCTGTCGTCCTGGCAGTGCCCTGAGGCAACGCACTCTCTAGGATGCGCCGAGGGTCCATCGCCACCAGCCGAGGAAGATCCCATCGTGTACGGCCTGACCTCGTCCGAGCTCGCGACGCTGCGTGGCCTCTCGACGCCGGAACGTATCCAGGCGTACCTCGACGGCCTTGCCTACAACCTCGAGACCGACGGACACACGCTCCGCTCGCCGCGCCGCGTGCTGCGAGATAACACCGCGCACTGCGCCGAGGGCGCCTTCCTCGCTGCCGCCGCGTTGCGGGTCAACGGCAGGCCGCCGGTCATCGTCGACCTCGTCGCAGTCCGCGACGACGATCACGTGGTCGCCGTGTTCCGCGACCGAGGCCTGTGGGGCTCCATCGGGATCTCGAAGTTCGCCGGTCTCCGCTTCCGGTCGCCGGCCTATCGCACGATCCGCGAGCTCGCCATGTCCTATTTCGACCACTACTACAACTGGGATGGCGAGCGCACCCTGCGCGCGTTCTCCCGCCCGATCTCACTGGCGCAGTTCGACCGGATCGGGTGGATGACCGCCGAGGACGACCTGTGGCCGATCGTCGAGCATCTCGAGCGGATCGGGCACTCGAAGCTGGTTCCGCCCGGCACCGCGCGCTCCCTGAGCCTCGTCGACCACCGTTCCTACGAGGCCGGGCTCCATGGCGCCCCCTCGCGACGAGCCTGACCGAATCGGGTCCCGCCCGGGTTACCGCGGGCGTCGACCTGCGAACAGCCGATCGAGCGGCACCTCGCGCTGGCCCAGCAGTCCCTCCCGGCGGACGGTGATGACGACGATGAAGATCACCGCCAGGACGATGCCGCTCAGGCCGTAGAGAAGCGTCGCATCCTCGACCCGTCGCAGCCCCTCGCCCAGGCCCACGATGAGGACCGCCCCCAGGATCGAGCCGCTGACCGAGCCCATCCCGCCGATGACGAGCATCGTGATCACCTTGAAGGTCAGGTCGAAATAGAAGACGGCCGGCGAGAACGAGGTGATGAAGTGGCCATAGAGCGAACCCGCGACGGCCGAGAAGAACGCGCCCACGACGAACGCCAGCAGCCGCGGCTCCATCACCCGGATGCCTACGACCTGCGCCGCAACCCGATCCTCGCGCTGGGCGAACATGTCGCGGCCGTAGGTGGACCGCTTGATCCGCCACACGACGAAGACGACGACCAGGACCCACGCCCAGGCCCACCACAGGTTGGTGTAGGGCGTGACGCTCGAGAACGTCCGTGAACCGCGGGTGAACGCGTCGGCGTTGACCAGGAGGACGCGGACGATGACGAGGAACCCGAGGGTGGCGACCGCGACGAAGTGGCCGGACAGCCGCATGAGGACGCGCCCGACAGGCCAGGCGATCGCACTGACGAGGACGGCCGCGATCAACGTGGCGATGAGGAAGCCGACGGGCACGGACCCGATCCGCTGGTCGAGGTGGACGCCGGCCAGCCATGAGGGCAGATTCGGCAGGTACGCCGCCTTGTCCGTCAGTGGCAAGGTCAGGATCGCCGAGGTGTACGCGCCCAGGGCCATGAAGCCGATCTGCCCGAGCGAGAAGACGCCCGTGAAACCGCTCGTCAGATTCAGGGCTACGGTGAGGATGATGAACAGGGCGAGGTTGATCGCCAGGCCCTGCCAGAAGGCTTGGCCGCTGGCGTCGAGGAGGGCCAGGCCGATCCCCAGAATGCCGATGCCTAGCAACGGCCCGGCGGCCCGCCGACCGTTCATCAGATCGCTTCCTCGCGATCGCGCCGGCCCAGGATGCCCTGCGGCCGGACGAGCAGGACCAGGATGAGAATGCCGAAGACGATGGCATCGCGATAGGCCGCCAGTCCTCCCGGCAGCCACTGCTGGAGGAGCGACCGGACCTCCGGCGACACCGAGCCCGGAGGGAGGATGTCACCGATCCCCGCGAGGGCCGTCACGAGCACCTCGAGGAAGCCCAGCACGTAGCCGCCCAGCACCGCTCCGGCGATGCTGCCGAACCCACCGATGACGGCGGCGATGAACGCCTTGAGCACCGGGGTGAAACCCATGTACGGGTTGATCTGCCCGGCCTGGACCGAATACAGCAAGCCCGCCACTGCCGCCAGGCCCGACCCGATCGCGAACGCCGTCGCGACGACGCGGTTGACCTTGATGCCTACGAGGCGCGCCGCGCTGAGGTCCTCGGCTGCGGCGCGCATCGACAACCCGAGCGTCGTCCGCGTCACGAACAGGGTGAGCAGTCCCAGCAGGACGATCCCCGCGACGAAGCTGACGACGTTGACTCGCGGCACCGTGATCGAGCCGAGGAACTGGAAGTCCTGGCGCGACACGACCCCGCTCAGCGCTTCGGGGCTGGGAAACGCAATCAGCGTCGGTTTGCCGGCGAGCCTGGTGATGAGGAGGGTGCCGTTCTGGAGGATCTGACCCACGCCGAACGACGTGAGCAGCACGGCGACGTCGGATGCGCCGCGGAGGGGGCGGTAGGCGACCCGCTCCATCAGCAGGCCGATGATGACCGTGCCGAGGACCATCACGAGGACCGCGGCCGGCAGCGGAAGACCGGCGCCGAGGCAGAACACCGCCCCGTAGGCGGCGACCATCATCAGGTCGCCGTGAGCGAAGTTGATCAGGCGGAGGATGCCGAAGACCATCGCCAGTCCCACGGCCATGAGCGCGTACAGGCTGCCAGCGCTCAGCGCGTTGACGACCTGCTGGATGGCGTAGTTCGTCACGCTCTGACGCCCCCGACGCCCAGGTACGACTGTTCAACCTTGGGGTCATGCCGCAGCAGGTCGGCGGGACCCTCCAGCGTGATCCGGCCGGTCTCCATGACGTAGGCGCGGTCGGCGATGTCCAGGGCGTGGTGGACGTTCTGCTCGACGAGGAGGATCGTTCGGCCCTGCGCCTTGAGCTGCGCGATCGTCTCGAAGATGCGCTCGACCAGCAGCGGCGCCAGCCCCAGCGACGGCTCATCCAGCAGCAGCAGGCGTGGCCGGCTCATCAGCGCCCGCCCGATCGCCAGCATCTGCTGTTCGCCGCCCGACAGCGTGCCGCCCGCCTGCCCCAGGCGCTCCTTCAGCAGCGGAAAGAGGGTGAAGACGTTGTCCAGCTCGGCGGAGACGGCGGCTCGATCCGACTGCGACACCGCGCCGAGGATCAGGTTCTCGCGGACCGTCAGGCCGCCGAAGATCCGGCGGCCCTCGGGACAGTGTCCGATTCCCAGCGCGACGATGCGGTCGGTTGGCGCCCGGCCGATCTCGGCGCCCTCGAAGGTGATCGACCCTTCCGAGGCACGCAGCAGGCCGGAGATCGTTCGGAGCGTCGTCGTCTTGCCCGCTCCGTTTGAGCCGATCAGCGCGACGAGCTCGCCCTGGCGCACCACCAGCGACACGCCCTGCAGCGCGCGGATGCTGCCGTAGCGGACCTGGACATCGCGCAGCTCAAGCACTGCGCGCCTGGCCCAGGTAGGCGGCGATGACGTCCGCGTTCGAGCGAACGGCCGCGGGATCGCCCTCGGCGATGAGCCGGCCGTAGTTCAGCACCTGGATCCGGTCGCACAGGTTCATGACCAGCGGGATGTCGTGGGCGACGAGCACGATGGTGATTCCAAGCTCGTCCCGCAGCCGCCGGATGAGGCCCAGCAGGTCCTGGGTCTCGATCGGGTTCATCCCGGCGTTCGGCTCGTCCAGC
>JBGPDX010000107.1:0-8522 GCA_041482475.1 Candidatus Limnocylindria bacterium
GATTGCGCGCGGCCTGAGCGACGCTCCGTCAGCCGGTCGACTGGAGGCCCGCGGCGACCCCGTTGACCGTCATCTGGACGAGCCGAAGCAGCCGGTCGGCCTGCGGGTCGTCGGGTGGACGCGAGCGCAGGTCGGCCAGCAGGCGGACCTGCACCTCCGACAGTGAATCGACGTACGGGTTGCGCAGGGCGATCGCGCGCTGGAGCACGGGGCTGCCGTCGAGGAGCCGGTCGCGACCGGTGACCCGCAGGAGGAGCTCGACCGTCCGGCCGTGCTCCGCCTCGATGGCGCGCCAGCGAGCGGCGTCGCCGGGCGCGTTCGCCAGGGCGGCGTAGCGGCGCGCCACGCCCATGTCGGCGCGGGCCAGGCTCAGCTCGGCGTTGTCGAGGAGCGAGGCGACGAACGGCCAGTCGCGGTAGAGCCGGGTGATTCGCTCGAGTTCGGCCTCCCCGTGCTGCCGGCGATACGCCTCGAGGGCAGTGCCAAGGCCGAACCAGCCGGGCAGCTCGATCCGGGCCTGGGACCAGGCGAACACCCACGGGATCGCCCGCAGCTCGTCGATCCGTGGCGCCTCCGCCCGCTCGTCCGGTTCCGTCGGACGGCGGCCGCGGGCCGCCGGGCGCGACCCGAGGCGCAGCCCGGAGATCTCGGCGATCGGGGTGACGGCGCGGAAGAAGCCGGCGAACCCGGGATCGTCGAAGACGAGCGCCCGGTAGGCGCGGCGAGCGGACGCGGACAGCTCGTCGAGCACCGGCGCGCCGTCGCGAGCCGCCGCCGTGAGCAGCGCGTCGTGCTCCGGCGTCGAGGCGAGCAGGACTGCGCCGGTCACGAGCTCCAGCTCCCGCCGTGCGATCTCCGGGTCGGCGTAGCGGGCGGCGACGACCTCGCCCTGCTCGGTGACCTTGAGCCGCGCGTCGACCGAACCCGCCGCCTGGCCGCGGATCGCGCGATGGGTGGGCCCGCCGCCGCGACCGATGGCGCCGCCGCGGCCGTGGAACAGCGTCAGCTCGACGTCGTGGCGACGGGCGACCTCGACGAGCGACGCCTGGGCGCGGTGGAGCAGCCAGTTCGCGGCGAGGAAGCCGGACTCCTTGTTCGAATCCGAGTAGCCCAGCATCACTTCCTGGTGCCCGCCGCGGGACGCCAGGTGGTCGCGGTAGCCGGGGTTGGCGAGCAGCTCGTCGAGGATCCCGCCGGCGCTCTCGAGGGCGTCGGCCGATTCGAACAGCGGGACGACGTCGAGGACGGGCCCGCCCTCGCCGTGCCCCGCCGCCGCCAGATCGGCGAGTCGCAGGACATCCGTCACGTCGTCCGGCGAGGCGGTGAAGCTGACGACGAAGCGGTGGATCGCCTCGACGCCCAGCCGGGCCTGGACCGCGGCGACGGCGCGGAACGTCGCGAGGACCTCGCCGAGTGTCACCCCCGGCGCGACTTCGGTGTCCTCCGGATCGCCTTGCCGGGCCGCGGCGAGCGACGCGCGGTGAACCGTCGCATGCTGGCGAATCTCGAGCGACGCGAGGTGGAAGCCGAAGGTCTCGAGCTGCCAGCGCAGGTCCTGCACCTCGCCCCAGGCGACGCGGGCCAGCCCGTCGGCGGTCAGCGCGTCCTGGACCTCGGCCAGCTCGGCGTCGAGCTGCGCCGGCGATTCGTAGCGCCCGGTCAGGGGCGCGGTTGCACCGGTCAGGTGCGCTCGCGTGCGGCGTAGCCGCTCGGCGATGAAGCCGAAACGCCGCCGGTACGACTCGTCCGGGAAGCGCCGTCGGAGCTGACGGTCGAGGTCGGGCATCGTCTCCGCGTCGCGGCCCAGTCGCGAGGCGAGCGATCGCGCCACCCGTTCGTCGGGGATGGTCGCCGCGATGGTCTGCATCAAGCGGTTGGCGACCGCCTCGTAGCCGCGCAGCACGTGCTCGACGTGGATGCGCAACACCTGGACGGTCAGGTCGGCGGTGACGCTGGGGTTGCCGTCGCGGTCGCCGCCAATCCACGAGCCCCAGCGCACGAACGCGGGGATGCGCGGCGGCCGCGTCCCGGTTCGGCCGCTGTCGCCGGCGGGGCCTGCGCCGTCGCGGCGCCCGCCTGACCCGTCGAGCGCGGCGTCGAGCGATCGATAGAGCCGGGGGATCAGCGTGAACAGCGTCTCGTCGAAGAAGACGAGGGCGGTCCGAACCTCGTCGAGCGGGCTGGGGGTCGTCGACCGGAGCTCGGCCGTCCGCCACAGCAGGGTGATCTCCTCGCGCAGGCGTCGCCGCACGTCGGCGTCCTCGTCCGGCGTGAGTCGCGGGTCGTCGAGCCGCTCGAGCAGCCGCGCGCAGCGTCGCAGGGCCAGCAGCAACGTCCGGCGGCGGGCTTCGGTCGGGTGGGCCGTCAGGACCGGCGTGATCGACAGTCGCCCGACGAGCGCCTCGATCTCCGTTCGGCCGTGGGCCCGCGCCAGCACGGTCACCGAACGGGCCAGCGAATCGCCCGACCCGGCGCGAGGAGCCCGGCTGCGCCGCCGAAGCGTTCGGACGCGATGGCGTTCCTCAGCCAGGTTGACCAGCTGGAAGTAGAGGCCGAAGGCGCGAACGACCGACTCCGCGCGGTCGAGGTCGAGCGTCGCCAGGGCCTCCTCGAGGTGGCGGCCGGCCGCCGGATCGTCGCCCTTGCGGACGGCGATCGCCCCGCGCCGCGTCCGCTCGACGATCTCGAACAGCTCCTCGCCGGCCTGCTCGACGATGACCTGGCCAAGCAGCGCCCCCAGCAGCTTGACCTCGCGGGCGAGCGGGTCCCGGGCGCCGGCGCTGCCGATTCCCGGCGGCTCGGCGCGGACCGCGGCGTTCGCGGCCCGGGTGGGCGCCTTCACGACCGGCCCGGCGAGGCTCGACCGTTCGGGCTCCGAGGCGCCACCTCGCCGCAACCTTCGGACGCCGTTTCGGTCCCTAGGCTTGTATCGTGACTCCCGTGGCGACGACCCAGGCCGCTCCACAGGCGGGCGCCGAGCAGCTCGAGCAGCTCCGATTCCTCCACCATGTCGCCCGCCTCGCGACGACGGCGCGCACGTGGGACGAGCTCCTCGAGACGGTCGTCGACGGGACGCGCGACGCCCTCCACGCGGATGTCTCCTCGCTCTACCTGCTCGATCGCGACGGAGCGTACCTGACGCTTGCGGCGACCAACGGTCTCGACCGGTTCCAGATCGGCCGCGCCCGCGTCCCGTTCGGCGAGGGCGTCACCGGCCGCGTCGCCGCGGCCCGCGAGCCGCTCGTCATCCCGGACGTCGGCCAGGACCAGCGCTTCCTGTGGGTTCGCGGCATCGACCAGCGCCGTTTCGTGGCGTCGATGCTGTCCGTGCCGCTGACGTGGCACGACCAGACCGTCGGCGTGCTCAACGTCCAGACCGAGCGGCATCGCGACTTCACACCGGTCGACGTCGCCCAGCTCCGCGCCATCGCCGACCTGCTGGCCGGGATCGTCGAGAAGGGCCGCCAGCAGCGCGAGGCGGAGACGCTGGCGAGCGAGCTCAAGGCGATCGACCAGGCGCGCAGCGAGGTCATCGCTCTCGTCACCCACGAGCTGCGGACGCCGCTCGCCGTCGTTCGCGCCTACACGGATCTCCTGGCGGACGACCCGCCGCTCGACGGCCGCGAGTCACGCGACCCGGTCCGTCGCGCGGAACGAGTGGCCTGGCATCGCGCGACGCTGGAACAGATCGCGCGCCTCGATCGACTGGTCGACTCGATCCTCGCCTCGGTGCGGATCGTGCCGGACCGCCCGGCAACCCTCGAAGCGGTGGACGTCGGCGGGCTCGTGGCGGACGTGGTCCGCGACCTCACCCCCATCCTCCAGCGCCACCGGATCGACGTCCGGCCCGGCGTTCGGCTGCAGGTCCTGGCGGACGGCCCGCGGCTGCGCCAGATCCTCGAGCACCTCGTCGAGAACGCGGTCAAGTACGCCCCGCCGGGGTCGACCATCACCATCGACTGGCGGCTGGTCGAGGGCGTCGTGCGACTCGGCGTCAGCGACGAAGGGCCGGGCATCCCCGCGGAGTGGCGCGAGCGGATCTTCGAGCCGTACGCGAGGCGCGACACGCACACGGCCCGCGGCTCGGGGATCGGGCTGTACGCCGCGAAGCGCCTGGGCGAGTCGATGGGCGCCAGGCTGTGGTGCGAGCCGGCCGAACCCACCGGCGCCCGCTTCGTCGTCGCGCTGGCCGCCGTCGTGGCCGTCTAGAGTGGCAGCTACATGGCGATGAGCACGCGCCCGCTCCGGATCCTCGTCGTCGACGACGACCCCGCGATGGTCGGCGCGATCACGGCGCTGGTCGGGACCGAGGGGCACCAGGTCATCACCGCCTACGACGGGCTGACCGCCGTCAAGCGCTTCCGCGAGGAGTCGCCCGACCTCGTGCTGCTCGACCTTGCCATGCCCGGCCCGGACGGCTTCACCGTCGCCGGCCAGATCCGCGCGGCGGGCTCGGCCCCGATCCTCGTCGTGTCCGGGGAGAGCGCGGAAGCGGCCAAGGTCAAGGCGCTCGGCATCGGCGCGGACGACTACCTCGTCAAGCCGTTCGGCAAGGCCGAGCTGCTGGCCCGGATCGCCGCGGTGATGCGCCGGGTGGACCGGTCGCTGGCCGGGGCGGGTCCGGGTCCGGTCGCCGCGGGCGAGCTGACGCTCGATCCCGGACGCCACGACGCCCGCGTTCGCGGCACGCCGCTCCAGCTGACGCCCACGGAGTTCCGCCTGCTCGAGGCTCTCGTCCGTGCCGGTGGCGACCTCGTCCCGCATCTCCAGCTGGCCCGTGCCGGCTGGCCCGCCGAAACCGACCCGGACCTGCTCTGGCTCAAGCCCCATCTCGCCCGGATGCGATCCAAGGTCGAAGCCGCCGGCGGGCCGTCGATCCTCGCCGTCCGCGGCGTCGGCTACCGCATCGAGGTCGACGCCAACCGCGGCTAGATCCAGTCCGACGACGGGATCGCGGGCAACGGCGCGGAGCCGGGCCGGTGACAGGCCGAGTGTCGCGGCTTGCTCCGCGCTTGTATCGGCAGGGGCGTGTGCCATGATCATTTCCCCGATGGCCAATCGCGGCGGGGAGGGCCGGATGCGTCTCCAGCGGCGGCGATTCAGTGAACCTAGTGACGTCAGGACGTTCCCCCGTGGCCGGGTAGACGTGGTCGAGCTCGACGACCGGGTCGTCGGCCGGATGAGCTACGAGCCGGGCTGGCGCTGGTCGGTGGACGTGCAGCCGATCGCCGGCTCCGACGCCTGTCAATACCATCACGTCGGGGTCACGCTTTCAGGGCGACTGCGCGTCGAGATGCCCGACGGCACGGAGCTCGAGTTGGGCCCGGGCGATGTGTTCGAGATCCCTCCTGGCCATGATGCCTGGGTGGTCGGGGACGAGCCGTGGGTCTCGGTCGACTTCGAGGCGATGCGGACCTACGGGAAGCAGCGGAACGCCCAGGACGAGCGGGTTCTGGCGTCGATCGTGCTCACGGACATCGTCGACTCGACGCGCCGCGCCGCCGAGCTTGGCGCCGCGCGGTGGCGTGACCTCATCGGAGAGCACAACCGCAAGGCCTCGATGGCGATCGACCGCCACCGGGGACGCCTCGTCAAGACCACCGGCGATGGCGTGCTCGCCGAGTTCGACGGGGCCGAACGGGCGGTTCGCGGGGCGGCTGCGATCCGCGAGGCGGCCCGGAGCCTTGGCCTCGAGATCCGCGCCGGCGTCCACACCGGGGAGATCCAGCTCACCGGGGACGACATCCGCGGCATCGCGGTCCACACGGCGGCCAGGATCATGGCCGTCGCAGGGTCCGGCGAGATCCTTGTGTCGGCGACGGTCATGGATCTCCTCGACGGTTCCGATGTGGCGTTCGAGGACGCCGGGATCCATGAGCTGAAGGGCCTCCATGGGCCGCGCCAGCTGTACCGCCTCACGATGCCCGAGCGCGTCTGAGCGGACAGTTCCGGTGCGGATTACCGCAGCGTGACCGCCTGCTCCGCCACAGCTGTCCGGACAGTTGCGACCGCCGCCCCCGCCGGCACCGGCGCTTCGGCGGGGATCGGCTCGACGAGCCAGACGTCGTCCTCGAGGCCCCGCCGAGCGAGAAGCGCGGCCGCCAATTCGGAGCCTGCCTCGCGCTGCAGGTCGACGAGGCGCCGGAACTCCTCGACCCGCTCGCGCCCGTCCTCGCGTGACGCCGCCACTTCCGCCAGCCGGACCGCCCGGACGCTCGCGCCGTGCAGCGCCGCCGCGTGCCGTCCGGGCGGGTCGAGCAGATAGGCGCGGCCGCCGGTCATCCCCGCGCCGAAGTTCGCGCCGACCGGACCGAGCACCACCACGACGCCGCCGGTCATGTACTCGCAGCCGTGCGGGCCGATGCCCTCGACGACGGCCTCGGCGCCGCTGTTGCGAACGGCGAACCGCATCCCGGCGCGACCGACGAGATGGAGTCGCCCGCCGGTCGCGCCGTAGAGGCAGGTGTTCCCGGCAACCGATGGGCTCCGGGCCGCGAGCTCCGGCTCGGGGACGACGACGATCCGCCCGCCGGACAGCCCCTTCCCGACGTAGTCGTTCGCCTGGCCGACGAGCCGCAGGTCGACGCCCTTCGTCGCAAAGGCACCGAACGACTGGCCGGCCGAACCGCGCATCTCCAGCCGAATCGGACCGCGCAGGCTGCCCCGCTCGAGGGCGCCCGACAGGGCTGCCCCGAACGACCGATCGGCCGTCGACAGCCGAAGGCCGGCGGCGGCCACGGCTCCCTGGCCACCGAGCGCCGCGACGAGACGCTCCTCCAGGGCCGAGGCGGGAACATGGCGAACCGCGGAACCGGCGGCAGACGGCGATTGCCGCCGGTCCGGCCCAGCGGTCCATGGGGTGGCCGCGAGGAGCGGCCGCAGATCATGGGTTCGGTGGCCGGCGGCGAGAGCCAGATGTCGCGCCTCGCCGACGACCTCGCCGACAGTTCGGGCGCCGATGGCCGCGAGCTCGCGCCGGAGGTCTTCGGCCAAGGCGGTGGCGAAGCGCTCGACCTGTTCGGGCGTCCCGGCGAACTTCGCCCGCAGGTCCTCGCGCTGGGTGGCGATGCCGGTGGGACAGGTGTCGAGGTGGCACTGGCGGGCCATGTCGCAGCCGAGGGCGACGACCGCCGCGGTCCCGAACGCGTACTCCTCGGCGCCAAGCAGCGCGGCGACGAGCAGGTCGCGCCCCGTCTGGAGTCCGCCGTCGGTGCGCAGCGCGACGCGGTCACGAAGGCCATTCCGGAGGAGAACCTGGTGGACCTCGGCCAGTCCCAGCTCCCACGGCGCGCCGGCATGCTTGATCGAGCTGAGCGGCGACGCGCCCGTGCCGCCGGCGTTGCCCGACAGCTGGATGTACGTCGCACCGGCCTTGACGACGCCCGCGGCGATCGTTCCGACACCGCGGCTGGCGACGAGCTTGACGCCGATCCGCGCCGACGGGTTGATCGCCCGCAGGTCGGCGATCAGCTGAGCGAGATCCTCGATCGAGTAGATGTCGTGGTGCGGCGGTGGGCTGATGAGCGACTGGCCGGGCTGGGCGCGGCGCAGGGCGGCGATGAAAGCCGTCGCCTTGCGACCGGGCAGCTGTCCGCCCTCGCCGGGCTTCGAGCCCTGGGCGATCTTGATCTCCAGCTGGTCGGCGCGAGCGAGGTACGCGGCGGTGACGCCGAAGCGGGCGGACGCGACCTGCTTGATCCGCGCGTCGCGGCGGCTGCCGTCGGCCGCCGGCTCGTACCACGCCGGGTCCTCGCCTCCCTCGCCGGTGTTGGCCGCGCCGCCGGCGCGCTGGATGCCGATCGTCAGCGCCTGGTGCGCCTCCGGGCTCAGCGCGCCGACACTCATCGCCGAGACGACGAAGCGCCGGACGATCGACCTGGCGGATTCCACCTGGGCGAGCGGGACGGGAACCGCCGGACGAACACGGAGCTCATCGCGGACGACGGCCGCGTCCCGCGTCAGCGCCGCGCGATACGCGGCGAGCGCCTCGTCGCCGGCGTCCGGCAAAGCCGCCAGCGACTGGACCGCGCCGACGATCCTGGGCGCGTAGAGGTGGGCCTCGCCGTCGGCGCGGAATCGGGCGAGGCCGGGGTCGGGCAGGCGCGGCTCGCGTCCGGGAACGGGATCCGGAAGCGACGCCGCGGCCTGGAGGCGACGCAGCTGGCGCGCGGCCAGATCCGCGAGGCCCACGCGGCCGGGCCACACCGCGGCGCCGGGGAAGCAGCGCGTCACGACGTCCTCGTCGAGCTCGAGGGTCTCGAACAGCGCCGCACCGATGTACGAGGCTGCCGTGCTGATCCCCATCCGGGCCAGCGTTTTGCGAAGCCCGGCCTCGAACGACGACAGGAGGTTCCGGACCGTCGCCGCGGGCGTCAGCTCCTCGGCGCCACGGGTCCCTGCCAACTCCGCGGCCAGCTCTACCGCGAGCCACGGCTGGACGGCGGTCGCCCCGACCGCAAGCGCCATCGCCAGGGCGTGGACGTCGAGGACGTCGGATGCCTGGAGGACGATGTCGGTGCGGC
>JBGPDX010000108.1:0-8347 GCA_041482475.1 Candidatus Limnocylindria bacterium
ACAAAGACATACTTCGCCATGGTCGGGACCTCCGGGGGTTTTTCCAATGCTATCGGAAAGTGCCCCGGCGGGCAACCTGGCAGCCCTCGGCGACAGGAAGAGGCCGGGGCCCGTCGAGCCCCGGCCGCTTGAGCGGCGAACGGCGTCCGCCGCGGGCGATGGTTCCTGACTAGTCGCCGCGACCGCCACCCTGCTGGCCGTCGCCGTGGCCGCCGTGGTTGTCGTCCTCGCGACCTCCGCCACCGGGCTCGGTGCCGGAGCCGCGCGTGATCAGCTTGCCGTTGATGTCGATGTTGTCGATGACGGCGAGACCAACGCCCTGGGTGTCGTTGTTGGCCGTGTCGGTGCCTTCATCGAACACGATGTCGATGCTCTTGATCGTGGTGCCGGCCGGGATCGGGCCGGGGAAGCACTCGACGCCACAGGAGGCCAGGGTGGATCGCGTCCGGGTCCATTCGGCGGAGTCCTGGGGAGCCGGAGTCTGGGGGGCATTGGCGCAGCCGACGAAGAAGGATCCCGCGTCCGTGTCGACGTTGAAGCGCGGTGCGCCCGCGCCGCAGTGACCGCCGTTGCGGAAGTCGAAGCCAAGCTCAGTGTTCGCGTCGACGACCAGGCCCTTGACGCCCTTGATCGTCGCGCCGGACGACGAGCAGTCGGACGTCAGGCCATTCTTGTTCAGCAGCAGGCCAGAGTGGGGATCATTGCGGGTGGCCGGATCCCCATTCGTGCCACCGTTGTCCGGCAGGCCCATCCCGCCGAGCCAGGCAGAGGTGACGATCCGGCTGCCGGCGGGATAGCCCGTTCCACAGTCGCCGGCTTTGCCGACGAAGACCCATGGCTCTGCGCTGAGCCGGTTCCTTCCTTCGTCGCCGTTCGCCAGCACGGTCATGGGTCCGGCGATCAGGGCAATCGCCGCGAGGGCTGCGAGGAACACGACGGGACGAAATCGATGCATCGCATCCTTCCTTCGGGAGGGCGGACGCGGGGGTCCGCCATGGGCACGTCTCCCCCCGGATGGCCCGGCAGGCCTGAATGGGACCAACACCGAACCGAAGCGAGACGCGAGAAGCGCGGGCACGGCGCTCGAGAGGACCGAGCCGTTCCCCCTTCCTCGCTCGCGGCGCCCTCGAGCCCTGTGAATCAGGGGCGGGGCACCCTCCGGCGACGCGGGTCGATCTCGGACGCGGTCGTGCCATGGGACCGCGACGAGGGTGTCAACACGCCTTCCGCGCACGCGGCCGACCCTTACAGATCCGCCTCAGAATACCGGGGTTGCGTTGCGCTCAGCACGCCAGAAGCGCGGCTCCCGCGTCAGGCATCGGCTGGTCGCCCGGCGGGAGCGGGCGGATCCCACAACCCCGGGCCCCAGACCTCCGGACCGCAGAACAAGGGCTTGCGCGCCGGCGCGGCTATCGTGGCGGCGTCTCGCGTCCAGGCATCGAGCGTCTCCGCGAGCCACGCGTCGATCTCCGTGAACTCCGTCCAGCGACGGAACGGCCAGCCGTTCTCGAGGCACAGTTTGACCAGGGCGCGCTTGGCGAAGACGAGGTCGCTGTAGCCCGCGGCATACCGATCGCTCTCGCCGTCGCCGACGAAGACGACGGCCCGACCGGCGGCCTGGTGGGCCAGGACGCGGTTGCGCTTGCAGGTCCCGCAGACGAAGCACTCGGGGTGGCCGTTGGGAAACGCGATCGACGCCCGGCCGCGTTCGTCGAAGGTCGTTTCGGCGCTGATCACCGGAACATCGGGCACGCCCAGCGCGGCCAGGGCCGCCGCGATGAAGAAGCCGAAGCCGTCGCTGACGACCTCGATCGGAACGCCCGCCGCGCGAGCCCGTCGGACGAGCGGAGCGAAGCCGGGGTCGTGCGGCTGCGCCGCGGCGAAGGCACGCAGGCGGTCCGGGTGAGAGTCGATGAGCCCCACCTCCCACGCCATCAACCGTCGCGAGCCGATGAGGCCGGCGTCGTATTCGGCCGCCCGGGCTTCCCATTCGGCGGTCACGAAGTCCGCCATGAGGGCATCGGAGACATCGGTCTGGGCGATCGTGCCGTCGTAGTCGACGAGGATCGCGATGGGTGGGGCGCCCGGCGCGAGCGGGGGTGGCGGGGCGGTCGCGATCAGCCGAAGCGCTCGTAGCGGACGATGTCCGCCAGCGGCTTCCGCGCCTGGCCGGGCGCGGTCTTCGGCGCCGTGGCGGCTTCGGACGGGTAGCCGATGGAGATGAGCGTCCGCGCGTACGCCGGCGGCTCGAGGCCCAGGTATTCGGCGACGGCGTCCCGCTTCGACGGCACCGCCCAGCCAATCCCGGCCCCAAGACCGAGCGCGCCTGCGGCGACGAGAATCCGCTCGGCCACCCGGCCCTCGTCGTACGCCTCCCATTCGGGCTTCTCGCCGGGCATCGCGATGGCGATCGCCAGTTGCGCGCGCCGCAGGTGCTGGGCTGTGGGCGCGAGGTCGGCGAGGCGATCGAGGCGCTCACGGTCGCGGATGACGATGAAGGTCCAGGGCTGCCAGTTCGTCGAGCTGCCGGACCAGCGCGCAACCTCCAGCAGTTGCTCGAGCAGCGCGTCCGGGACGGGGTCGGGGCGGAAGTCGCGAACCTGGCGGGTGTGCCGGAGCGCGCGCAGAACCGCGTCGGCGGCGGCCGGCTTCGAGGCTGACGTCGTCATCGCCGCGAGCATACGCCGGACACCGAAACGCCCGCCGTCTCCGGCGGGCGTCGATGGTCGATCGCGGGCCTGGGACGGGCCCCGACCGTGGGTCAGACGGTCTCTGGCTCGAGCTCGAGGGCCTCCTCGTCCGACTCCTCCGTGACCTTCAGCCAGACGAACAACCCGGCGAGGACCACGAGCGGGATGACGATCAGCGCACCCAGCGTGATGCCAAGGGCGACGGCGACGGTCTTGAGCGCCTTCATTCGGTCTCCTTCTGTGCTTCGTTCACCGCCCGGTCACCTGCCGGCGGCGGTCTTGGCGCCGGTTCGGGCCGGCGGGTAGCGGAGGGCGGGAGCGCGGGCGATCATGTCGGCGATGTCTTCGCGGGTGAACTCGGCCAGGATGTGCCGCGTTGCCTGCCCCAGCTGGAGCAGCCGCAGGACGAACGCGCCATCCTGCTCGAAGAAGAAGACGTCGCGCGGCTTCTGCTCGTCCATGTAGCGGCCAAGGACCCGGAACGCCGTCTCGTAGTATCCGGCCTGGCCGGCGTCGGGCGGCGCCTCGCCCTGGCCGCGCCGCGTCAGCGCCTCCTCCATGAACCGGGCGATGTCGTCGTCGAGGAACGTCAGGGTCTCCTTGGTCACCTGGCCGAACGACTCCGAGAGGCTGCTCTGCGGCGGCGCGGTCGAGACCAGGCCCTGGACGATGAACCCGTCGGGGGCCTCCGCGAGGAGGACTTCCTTCATCCCGCGCTGATCGAGGAACGCCCCGATCGAGCGAAAGACTTCCTCGAAGTCCTGTCGTGGACTGCCCTCGTAGATCCGCATGGCGCTCCCTGGTTGGTGTTGGCCGCCGGAGTGTAACGACCGCCCCGAAGGCCAGCAAGACACCAGGGGCACTCAGCGGGTGGCGAGGGCGACGGCGATCCTGGCCGCCGTGGCGGCGTTGTTGACGATCAGCGACACGTTCGCCCGAACCGACGCGCCGTCGGTCAGCTCCGCCATCCGGGCCAACAGCCAGGGCGTCAGCGCGGCCCCGGCGATGCCCTGCGCCGCGGCCTCGGCGATCGCTTGCTCGACCGCCGCCCGCGTGTCGGCGCTTGACAGGGCGTCGCGCTCCGGGACGGGGACGCAGACGAGGATCGACGTGCCCAGGCCCAGCCCCAGGTGGACGGCGGCCAGGGCGGCGGCCTCCTCGGCATCGGCGACCGAGGTCCCCGCGCGGACGCCGCTCGACCGCGTGTAGAAGCCGGGCACGTCCTCCTGGCCCACCGCCACGACCGGGACGCCGCGCGTCTCGAGGTACTCGATCGTGGCGGGGACGTCGAGGATGGCCTTGGGCCCGGCACAGACGACGACCATCGGCGTTCGGGCCAGCTCGTCGAGGTCCGAGGAGATATCCAGGGTGGCGTTGGTGGCGTTCTGGCTGGCTGGCTCCGAGCGGAGGGCGCCCCGGTGGACGCCGCCGATCCCGCCGGTGGCGAACACGTCGATCCCCGCCGTGCGGGCCACGATCATCGTCGCCGAGACGGTCGTCGCCGCCCACGCCGACGAGGCCAGCGCCGCGGCGAGGGACGGGCGGGCGGCTTTGGCCACGGATCCCGGCGGCGCGCTCGCCAGCGCCTCGAGCCCGTCGCGATCGAGGCCGACGAGCAGCCGGCCGTCGCGGATGGCAATGGTGGCCGGAACGGCGCCGCGCGAGCGCACGGCAGTCTCCGCGGCGAGTGCGACCTCCAGGTTGCGCGGCCACGGCAGGCCGTGGCTGATCAGGGTCGATTCGAGGGCCACGACGGGTCGGCGGTCGCGCAAGGCCGAGGCGACGTCCGGCGCCATCGCCAGCCGTTCGGCGACCGAGCCCAACCTGGTGGAGGCGCGCGCGGCGGCGCGAGTGCCGGGAGCGGGCATGGCCGAAGCCTACGACGCGCGATGGCCCGGCGAGGACCGCGCGGCGATCGCTAGGCTGGCGGCATGCCCGCCCGACCGATGGAGCCCGCGGACATCCGTCGCCAGGTCGTCCTCGAGGAGCACGACCTTGCCCCGGACGCCTCGTTCGCGATTGTCGTCCGCCGATTCGTTCGCGGCAACGGCTATGCGTCGGAGCTGTGGCTGGTGCCGCTCGAGCCGGCAGGGCGGCCCCGTCGCCTGACCCGTGGCCGCGTCCGGGACAGCCGACCGCGGATCTCCCCCGATGGGCGCCGCGTGGCGTTCCTGCGTCGAGAGCTCGACGGACGGGAGCGGCCGGGACGGCTGATGGTCCTGCGGATCGCCGGGCGCGGCCGTCCGGTCGCGGTCCTCCGCCGCGACATGACGGTCGCCGACCACGCCTGGTCGCCGGCCGGCGATCGGATCGCCTTCACCGCCGAGGTCGAGCCGCCGCGATTCATCGTCGGGCCGAAGCCCAGGCGGAAGGAAGCCCCGCTCGCCCGCCGCATCGGCCGGATCGACTGGCGCTTCGACGAGGCCGGTCACGTCGACCGCTGGGAGCATCTGTTCGTCGTCGACGCGCGGGCCGCCGGCCGGCCCGTCCAGCTGACCGAGGGCGATCACCGCGTCGACGGCATCGCCTGGCGCCCGGACGGACGCGCGATCGCCTTCGCCGCCGACCCGCGACCCGACGCGGACCTCCGGCCCCGGGCGAGCATCTGGACGGTCGACGTGCCGCGGCGAGGCGTCACCCGCCGCCCGAAGCCGCGCGAGATCCTGGCCCTGGGCGGCTGGGCCAACTCGCCGGCCTGGTCGCCGGACGGCCGTCGCGTGGTGGCGATCGGCGTCGACGCCGCCGACCCGACCGACGACGTCAGCCCGGGCCTGTTCGTCGCGCCGGTGGATGGCTCGTCCTCGCCCGTCGCGCTGGCCCCGGAGCTGGACCGGCCGATCGGCGACTGGGTCGACACGGACCTCGAGGGCTGGATGACGGCGGCCCGCGCGGGGCCGTTCTGGCCGCTGCGGGACAGGATCGTGGCGGCCGTGTCTGATCGGGGTCGCTCCGCCCCGTGGGCGTTCCCCATCGACGGCGCGGGGCACTCGTCCGGGACCCCCAGGCGACTCGCCGCCGGCGACGTGACGTGCCGCTCGCTGGCCGTCGCCGCCCCCAACGGCCGCCTGGCCGTCACGTTCGTGGGGACCAGCGGCAGCCGGGCGATGGAGCTGATGACCGTCCCGGATCCGGCGGAGGGGGCCCCGCGTACCAGCACGACGCTCGGCTCGAGATGGCAGCGGAGGGTTGTCGTCCCGGACATGCGCCTGGTCGCGGCGCCCGGTCCGGGCGGCTCCATCGAAACGTGGATCGCCTCGCCGCCGGGCGCCGGCGATAGGCCGCTGCCGACGATCGTCGACGTCCACGGCGGTCCGCTGGGTGCCTGGGCGCCGGCGCCGGCGATCGAGGTCCACCTCCTCACCGCCCGTGGCTACCGCGTCGTGCTGCCAAACATCCGCGGATCGGCGACCTACGGCCGCGACTGGATCACGCCGCAGCTTGGCGACTGGGGCGGGGTCGACGCCACCGACGTCCACGCCGCCGTCGACCACGTCATTGGCCTTGGCCTGGCGGACCCCGACCGGCTCGGCGTGCTCGGCCTGTCGTACGGCGGATTCATGGTCCACTGGCTGATCGGGACCAGCGACCGGTTCGCGGCCGCGGTCTCCGAGAACGGTGTGGCCAACCAGGTCGCCGCGTGGGCCAATTCGGATAGCGGGGTCGAGTACAACCGGACGTCGCGCCTCGGCGACCCGCTGACCCAGGAGGGCATGCTGCGGCTGTGGCGCCAGTCGCCGATGGCCAATGTCGCCCGGATCCGGACGCCGCTGCTGATGCTCCAGGGCGAGGCGGATCGTCGCTGCCCGGCTGCAGACAACGAGCAGCTGTTCATCGCGCTGCGCGTCCTGGGCCGTGAGGTCGAATACGTTCTCTACCCGGACGAGTTCCATGTCTTCGCCATCACTGGCCGGCCGGATCGCCGGATCGACCGGATGACCCGAATGCTCGACTGGTTCGACGCGCACCTCCTCGGCGGCTGACCGCTGCACGCCACGCCGAGGCGCTCCCGCCTGCCGACGATGCGACGAAATCGTCCGACGATATCGTCGGACCCGGCGCCGGGCGCTACCGCCGCACGGCCGCGGCACGCGCCTTCAGACGATCGGGAGCTCCGGCCGATCCGCCACCAGGTGCCGCGCCGCCGCTCGGTGGCCGGCCACGGCGGCCCGCCGCAGCCCGGCGGCGATCGACTGACCCGCCGCCCTCGATGCCAGCCAATCGACGATGAAGCCGGCGTCGAAGGCATCGCCCGCCCCGGTCGTGTCGGCGGCCAGCAGCCGTTCGGTGGCGACCTCGAAACGCACCGACTCGGCGCCCTCGCGGGCCAGCACCGTGGCTCCCCTGGGGCCTCGCTTGACGACCGCCACCGGGGCGAGCTCGAGCAGTCCGTCCGGGGCGTGCCGGCCCAGGAGCGCCTCGGCCTCGCTGAACGTGGCCAGCAGGAGATCGGGCGCGGTCTCGGCAACCATCGCGACGGCCGCGCGGCGGCCACCCTCGAGCAGCGGCCCGACGGAGGCGAGGTCGACGCTGACGATGGCGCCGGCGGCGCGGGCCAGCTCGACCGCGCGTCTGGCCGCTGGACCCAGGGCGGCGACGAGCGAATAGGCCGGCAGGTGCAGCACGGTCGTCCCTTCGAACCAGGCGGGCTCCAGATCCGCCGCACGCAGCTGGTCGGCCGCGGCCCGGTCGGCGACGAACGACCGCTCCCCCGCCCCGACGATGACGCCGATCCGGCCGGTTCGGGCGCCCGTCACCCGGGTGACCCGGATCAGCACGCCGTCCGACTGCACCGCGGCCACGAGCGCGCGTCCCGCGGCGTCGCGACCGACCGCGGTGATGAGCGTGGTGTTGGCACCCAGCCTGGCCAGCCAGCGCGCCGTGTTCGCGGCCGACCCGCCCTGGCGCAGTGAGATCCGCCCGGGGACGTCGGTCCCCGTCTCGAGCGGGCGCTCCGGAGACACGACGACGTCGACCAGCAGGTCGCCAAGGACGACGACGCGGGGGCCGGTGGCGGAGGACCGTCGACGCGGCAGGCGGGGCACGTCGTCGAGGATACCGATCTGTAACGCGGCGGGCGGCGGCAGTCGGGGGAATCGCCGGCGCCCGGCCGTACAATGCCGTCGCTCCCCCGAGCCCGCCGCACGGAGTCGCAGCGCCATGACCATCGCCGCGAAGGGCCTCGACCGGCTCGCCATCGACACGATCCGGACGCTCTCGATCGACGCGGTCCAGAAGGCGAACTCGGGTCATCCCGGTGCCCCGATGGGCGCCGCGCCGATGGCGTACGCGCTGTGGACTCGCTTCCTCCGCCACGCGCCGGCGGACCCGGGCTGGCCGGATCGCGATCGGTTCGTCCTGTCGGCCGGCCACGCCGACATGCTGCTGTACTCGCTGCTCTACCTGACGGGCTACGACGTGTCGCTCGACGACCTCAAGGCGTTCCGCCAGTGGGGCTCGATCACGCCGGGCCATCCGGAATGGGCGCTCACCCCGGGCGTCGACGCGACGACCGGTCCGCTGGGCCAGGGCTTCGCCAACGCCGTCGGGATGGCGATCGCCGAACGCCGCCTGGGCGCCGAGTTCAACCGCGACGGCCATCGGGTCGTCGATCACTGGACCTACGGCATCTGCTCCGACGGTGATCTCCAGGAGGGGAT
>JBGPDX010000109.1:0-8325 GCA_041482475.1 Candidatus Limnocylindria bacterium
GCCGGCCGATCGTCTTCCCCGCGTTCGTCGGGGGCACGGCGGCGGTGTTCGCCGCGCTGTCCGTGCCGTTCGTGGCGGCCGTCCTGGGGACGGAGATCCACGAGTCGCTCCTCAGCGTCCTCGCCGCCGTCGGCCTGGCGGTGGTCGTGCTCGCCGCGGCGGCGTTCCTGCGACGCTCGGTCCACGCCCGGCGCTGGGCGGCCAGGCAAGCGTCAGTCGCCGCGGTCGAGGCGATCGGCGGCACCGCGGCGATGGCGACCCTGGTCGTCGACGGCTCCGGCACGATCGTCTCGCTCAGTCCGCTGGCCGAGGCGGTGCTGGGCTACGAGTCGCACCAGCTGGCCGGCACCCGGCTCGAGGCACTGCTCGCCCGTGACGACGTCCCGGCCGTGGCCGATCTCCTTGCCCAGACCCCGGACCGTCCTGACGCCCGGCGGATCGAGGCCCGTCTCCGGCATCGCGACGGGCGCTGGCTGACGTTCGAGACCGTGGTGACGTCGATCGTCGCCGTCGGCGGGCAGTTGGCGGCCGTCCTGGTCATCCATGACGTCACGAAGTGGAAGGCGCTCGAGGAGCAGCTGACCCGGCAGGCCTTCCACGACGCGCTCACGGGCCTGCCGAACCGGGCGCTCTACATCGACCGCCTCGACCATGCCCTCGGCCGCCGGCGGCACCCCGCCAAGGCCGTCGCGGTCATGTTCCTCGACCTCGACGACTTCAAGACGGTCAACGACTCCCTGGGCCATGTGGAAGGCGACGCCCTGATCCAGCTGGTAGCCGAACGCCTGTCCAGGACGATCCGACCGGAGGACACGGCCGCCCGCCTGGGCGGCGACGAGTTCGCCCTGCTCATCGACGAGGTCGACGAGGACGAGGCCGTGGGCGTCGCGAGCCGGGTGCTGGCGGCGTTCGAGCCGCCGTTCGAGCTGGCCGACCGGCCGCTGCGGGTGGCGGCCAGCATCGGCATCGCCCTCAGCTCGTCGGCCCTGCCGACCGCGACCGACATCCTCCGCGCGGCGGACATCGCGATGTATCACGCGAAGGACGCCGGCAAGGGCCAGTACCGCGTCTTCGAGCCGTCGATGCAGCAGGTGGCGGCGGACCGTCTCCGGCTGGGGATCGACCTGCGCGGCGCCGTCGAGCGTGGCGAGTTCGTCCTGCACTACCAGCCGGTCGTGTCGCTGTCGACGGGGGCGACCGTCGGCATGGAGGCGCTTGTCCGCTGGCAGCATCCGGAGCGCGGGCTGATCGCCCCCAAAGCCTTCATTCCGCTGGCCGAATCGTCGGGCTTGATCATCCCGCTCGGCGAGTGGGTCCTGCGCGAGGCCTGCCGCCAGGCGAAGACGTGGGTCGTGGCGCGGCGGGACCAGCCGCCGCTCGGGATCAGCGTCAACCTGTCCGGCGTCCAGCTCCAGCATTCGGGCCTCGTCGCGACGGTCAGCCTCGCCCTCGAGGACGCCGACCTGTCGCCGGATCTGCTGACCCTGGAGATCACCGAGAGTGTCATGGCCCGCGAGACCGACGCGACGCTGCGCCGGCTTCGCCAGCTGAAGGGCCTGGGCGTCCACCTGGCCATCGACGACTTCGGGACCGGCTACTCGTCGCTCAGCTACCTGCGCCGGTTCCCGATCGACACGGTCAAGATCGACAAGACGTTCATCGACGGGATCGAGGCCGGCGGCCGCGACGCCGCGCTCGCCCGGGCGATCCTCCGCCTGGCGAAGAGCATGAAGATGACGACCGTCGCCGAGGGCGTCGAGTCCGAGTCGCAGGTCCGCAAGCTGACGGCGATGGGCTGCGACCTGGCCCAGGGATTCCACCTGGCGCGGCCGCTCGAGATCCAGCAGGCCACGGCGCACGTCCTGGGCCGGACGACGATCAGCCTGTGGGTCGGTCACGCCGGCAAGGAGCTCGACGTCATCCGCGCCGTCGTTGCCGAGTTCGAGCGCTCGAACCCGACGCTCCTCGTCGACGTCCTGGGCGGCGTCCACGACGACCGGACAATCGCCGCGATGCGGAGCGGCCAGCCGCCGGACGTGGCAACCCTGTTCGAGTCGGACAAATTCGGGGAGTGCGCCGCCGACGGCCTCCTCGTCGACCTCGCGCCGTGGCTCCGCGGCAGCGGCATCGACGAATCGATCCTGACCCCGGCCACCGAGGCCTACACCCGCTACCAGGGCAGGCGCTTCGCGCTACCGATGCTGGCCGACGCCTACGGGCTGTACTACAACGAGGCGATGTTCGCGAAGGCCCAGCTGCCAGGCCCGCCGCGGACGCCGCAGGAGCTCGCCGACTACGCCAAACGCCTGACCACCTGGAACCCGGACGGCTCGCTGGCGGTCGTGGGATTCAACCCGCTGCTGGGCTTCTACGAGAACGATCTCGGGCCGTTCGGGCACCTGTTCGGGGCCGACTGGCTCGACCGCGCGGGTCGTCCGGCCGTCGCCTCGGACCCGCGCTGGGCGCGGATGCTGCGCTGGCTCCGCGAGCTGGTCGACTGGTACGGCTACGAGGAGCTGGTCCGGTTCGGCGAGAGCGCCGGCGGTGAGTTCTCGCCGTCGAACGCCTTCGGGGCGGGGCGGCTGGCGATGATGCTCGACGGCGAGTGGCGGGTGGCGTTCCTGGCCGCCGATGCGCCGGAGCTGCCGTACCGGACGGCGCCGCTGCCCGTCGATCCGGACGCTCCGGACCGCTATGGCTCGGGCTATATCAACGGCACGATCCTCGGCATCCCGGCCAACGCCGAGCACAAGCCGGAGGCCTGGTCGCTCGTCTGCTACCTGGCGACCGACGAGCGGGCGCTGGCGACCCTGTCGAACGGGTTGCGGAACGTGCCCTCGACGGTGGCGGCGCTCCACTCGCCCGATCTCGTCCCGGACGAGCGCTTCGCAACCTTCCTCGAGATCTTTGCCCACCCGCGATCGGGCACGACCCCCATCAGCGCGTCGGGCGCCGACTTCCAGGACGTGTTTGCGACGTTCGTGGAGGAGTGGCAGGCGGGTCGCATCCGCGATCTTGGCGCGGGGTTGGCCAGGCTCGCCGCGGACATCGAGACGCGCCGCCGGCGAGCCCAGATCATGCCGCCGGCACGACTGGAGCGGCAACGGGCCGTCTGATCCCGGCCCGGTCGACTCGTTGCTACCCTCTCCGGCTTCGAGCCTGTAGCGCAGCTGCGCACGATGGTCGCTTCTGTTCGTCGCTTCCAGGTCGCCGCCCGGCCGCGGCTCATCCGTTGCCAACCAGCAACGCGAACGCGGAACGCCGTACCGCGCCGCCGGACCGCGGGACTACCATCCCGCCCTCGACCCCGTGGCCCGCCTGCCGCAACCGGAGATGGGGGCAAGACGGCCGGCTGGTAGGAAGGCACGGGCGGATCGGTCAGCGCCCAACTGTCACACGCGCACATCGGATCACACGGCGCCAGGCAGCCTGGCGCCGACCGCCGCAGCGCACGCCGCAGGGGAAGTCGCCGGCGGATCGTGCCCGGTCCTGGAGGGATCCGGGCGAGGGGAGGTCCCGGCCATGCCTCGTCGTTCCGTGGCGGTCGCCTTTGCCGCCATCCTGCTCCTGTCCCAGGTCGGCGGCGCGTTCGGCGCCGGCGTCGCCCCGGCGGCGACGCCCGCGCAGGCGATCGCGGCCAAGATCGACAAGGGGCTGGCGAAGCAGCTCGCCGGCACCGCGACGGCTCGCTTCATCGTGGAGTTCGCCTCGAGGGCAGACCTCAAGCCAGCGGCCAGGGAGAAGACCCACGCCCGCAGGGCGAAGGCCGTCTTCAATGCCCTGACGGCGACCGCCCGGACGTCGCAGGCCAGTGCCCTCCAGCTCCTCAAGGGCGTCAAGGGCGCCAATCCAAAGAGCTACTGGCTGACGAACAGCCTCATCGTGACCGGCGATTCGAAGCTCGCCGACAAGCTCGCCGCGCTGCCGACGGTCACGTCGGTCCATGCCCAGAAGATCTACCCGCTGGTGAAGCCCGTCGAGGCCAAGGCGGCCGTCCTCGCCGCGGTCGGCGATGCGGAGTGGGGCGTCGCGAAGATCGGCGCCGACCAGGTCTGGGCCGAGGGGATCCTGGGCTCCGGCATCACCGTGGCGACGATCGACACGGGCGTCGAGTACACCCACGACGCCCTCGTCAACCACTACCGCGGCAACAACGGCGACGGCACCTTCACCCACGACTACAACTGGTGGGACCCGACCGGCGTGTGCGGCGGCGCGCCGTGCGACAACGTCGGCCACGGGACGCACACCATGGGCACGATCCTGGGCGGCGACGGGCCCGGCCCGTTCAAGCCGGACATCGGGGTCGCCCCCGGGGCCATCTGGATCACGGCCAAGGGCTGCGAGGACTTCGGCTGCAGCAGCGAGTCGCTCCTGTCGTCCGGCCAGTTCGTCCTGGCCCCGACCGACCTCGCCGGCAACAACCCCCGGCCCGAGCTCGCCCCGGACATCGTCAGCAACTCGTGGGGCAGCGACGACCCGAACGACACGTTCTATCTCGAGACGGTCCAGGCCTGGCGCGCGGCGGGGATCATCCCCGTCTTCGCCGCCGGCAACGCCGGTCCCAGCTGCGGCTCGGCCGGCACGCCCGGCGACTTCAACGAGGTCATCAGCCTCGGTGCGACGACCAAGGCCGACATCATCGCCGACTTCTCCAGCCGCGGCCCGTCACCCACGGGCAAGGTGAGCCCCAACCTGTCGGCGCCCGGGCAGGACGTCATCTCGAGCGTGCCCGGCAACGGCTACGAGTCGTTCTCCGGCACGTCGATGGCGACGCCGCACGCGGCCGGCACGATCGCCCTGATGCTGTCGGCGAAGAACCTCCTGATCGGCGACTACGACGGCGTCCTCAACGCGCTCAACGCGACCGCGGTCGACAAGCCGGATGCCACCTGCGGCACACCGGATCCGTCCGACAACGACCCGAACTACGTCTATGGCGAGGGCCGCATCGACGCGAAGGCCGCGGTCGACCTCGTTCGCACTGGCGGGACTCTGTCCGGCACCGTCACCAACGCCGCATCTCACCTCGCCATCGCCGGCGCCCGCGTCGTCGCCAACAACGGCGATCGCGACTTCGCGGCGACGACCGACGCCAGTGGCAACTACTCGCTCTTCCTCGCTGCCGGGACCTATGCAGTCACCGCCGGCGCCTTCGGCTACGCCTCGTCGATCCATCCGGGCGTGGTCATCCATACCGACTCGACGACCACCGACGACTTCGGCCTCGACGCCCTGCCGACGTTCGTCGTCTCCGGCCACGTCCGTGGCTCCGAGGACGGCGCGCCCATCGAGGGCGCCTCGATCAAGGCCCTCGGCACGCCGGTCGACGAGGCCATCTCCGACGCGTCCGGCGCCTACAGCCTGGTCCTGCCGATCGGCGACTACACGCTGCGAGCATCGGCCGGTGGCTGCACCGAGGTCGGGGAGGCGGACATCTCCGTCGTCGACGCCCCGGTGACCCACGACTTCAGCCTGTTCCGCAAGCTCGACGACTTCGGTCATGGTTGCCGGCCCATCGCCCTGGACTGGACCGCGGCGCCGACCCAGTCGGCCCTGTTCGGCGACGAGTTCGCCGGCCGGCTGACGCTGCCCTTCACGTTCAACTTCTACGGCACGGGCTACAACGCCGTGTTCCTGTCGGACAACGGCTACCTCAACTTCCTGGCCGCCGACCAGTTCAACGGCTTCCCCGTCGCCATCCCGTCGAAGAGCGTCCCAAACGCCGCGATCTATGCCTTCTGGCAGGACCTCTTCCTCGACGACCAGAGCTCGATCAACTACACAACGATCGGCACCGCGCCGCATCGCGCCTTCGTCATCGAATACCACGGCGTCAAGGCCAATGGCGCGTCGGGCCGGCTCAGCTTCGAGATCAAGCTGTGGGAGGGCGCCGACGGGGCGATCGACCTCCTCTACGGCGACAACCCGGCCAACCCGGGTGACGGCCGCAACGCCGGCATCGGGATCGAGAACGCGACGGGCACCGACGCCCTCCAGTTCTCGTTCCTCGACGGCCTGGTCGGCCGCAACAAGGCCTATCGCATCGAGCACGTCCCGACCGGCATCGTCCATGGCATCGTGACCGACGCCAACGACGGCGTTCCCATCGAGGGCGCGCAGGTCCGGGCCACGCCCGGCGGGCGGACGGCCACGACGGCCGCCGACGGCAGCTACGCCCTGCGGCTCAAGCCCGGGACGTACACCCTCACCGCGTCGCAGCTCTACTACGTCAGTCGCACCGCGCCGGCGATCGTCGCCGACGGCAGCGACGCGACCCAGGACTTCGCCCTCAACGCCTCAAGGGCGACGGCCAGCCCGCTGACGATCTCGGAGACCGTGGCCTTCGGTGGCTCCGTCAGCCGCAACGTCACCCTGGGCAACACCGGCAGCGGGGTGTTGTCGTGGACGGCCAAGGAGCGGCCCATCGGGGTCACCCTCCCGCCGCTCCCGACACCGACTGCGCGGATCATCCGCAAGGCGAACTGGAAGAAGGCCGCGATCCCCAGCACCTTCCCGCGGACCAGGGTCGCCGACAGCGGTCTCACCCTGACGACGATCATTACCGACCCCGCCGGTGACTCGCTCGACTCGAACGACATCACCACCGTCCGGGCCGCCTCGGACGGCACGACGATCGCCGAGATGGCGATCGACTTCAGCCCGTCGACGCCGATGAACCAGATCGGCGGCTACGTCTTCTTCGACACCGACCAGAACCCATCGACCGGCCTGCCGGCCGAGGCGCTGTTCGGCCTGCCGACGCAGGACATCGGGATGGAGTACTTCGCCGACCTGTTCGAGGCGAACGGACCCGACCCGTTCGTCCCGATCTGGAACGCCCAGACGTTCGACCTCGTGGCGATCGTCCCGGCGACGGTCACCGGTCACACGATCCTGTTCGACATCCCGTTGCCGGCCATCGGCGGCGACGACGGGTTCATCAACACGGCCATGGTCGTCGGGCAGCTCGGGCCGTCCGACTGGGCGCCCGACATCGGTCACGGCACGATCCAGCCGTTCAGCGACGTGCCGTGGCTCAGCGAGACCCCGGACGCGGGCGACGTCGCCGTCGGCGCCAATCAGGTCGTCGCCGTCCACCTCAACGGCAGCGGGTTGACCCCGGGCAGCTATCACGCGCTGGTGGTCTTCGTCACCAACGCGCCCAAGCAGCAGCAGGTGCCGATCGACGTCACGTTGAACGTCACCCTGCCGCCCGAGTTCGGCAGGGTCGGCGGCACCGTCACCGATGCCCACCTCGGCACGCCGCTAGGCGACGTGTCGGTGGTCATCCACAGCACCTGGCATGGCAGCCCGCTCGACCTGTCGGCGACGACAGGCTCCGACGGGACATGGAGCCTGACCGGCCCGGAGGGCACCTGGTCGACGGACTTCACGCTGCCCGGCTACGTCCCCGTCAGCCATGGCGTGACGATCGTTCGCGGCGTGAGCACCGGCGGCGTCGACGCGGCGCTCCACCGGATCCAGCCGCACGCTGCCGTAAACGGCGGCCCGTTCACCTTCATCCTCACCCCCAACCGAACCGGCCACGCGACGGTGACGCTGTCGAACCCCGGTGGCCACCAGGACCTGACCTTCAAGATCGGCGAGGTCGACCTCGACGGCGGCAGCGGCAGCGTGGCCGCGGCGTCCGTCGCGCGCCACCTGCCGGCCGGCAAGAACCCCGGCGCCCGAACGACCCGCGGCCTGTTCGGCGCCAGCACGCTCAGCGTGCCGCCGTCGATCCGCGGGGACGGCGACGTGCTGTCGAGCTTCAACGCCGGGATGACCCTGCCGTGGGGCGTCGGCTACGACTCGACGGTCTGGCTCAGTGACCCGATCGACGTGATCGACGTCGACTTCGCCACCAGCGGCGCCCGGCTCAGCCAGTTCGCCACGCCGTGGGCAGGCCAGTGGCCGGCCGATATGGCCTTCGACCGCGCTCGCCACCTCATCTGGCAGGTGAACGTCGGCGGCGACAACGGCATCTACGGGATCAGCCCGGCCGATGGATCCGTGGTGACCCACCTCACCGGCTCGCCGTGGTCGAGCACCAGCCAGCGTGGCCTGGCCTACGACGCGGGCAACGACGTGTTCTACATCGGTGGCTGGAACGAGGGCATCGTCTACCGCGTCGCCGGTCCGTCGTGGCCGACGCCCGGCGCCACCCTCAGCCAGTGCAATCCGCCCGACCCGAACATCTCCGGCCTCGCCTTCAACGGCTCGTTCCAGCTGTTGTGGGAGGCCACCAACTCCGACACCGACACGATCTACCTGATCGATCCGCTGACGTGCGAGGCGGTCCGCGCCCTGCCGCATCCGGAC
>JBGPDX010000110.1:0-8253 GCA_041482475.1 Candidatus Limnocylindria bacterium
CCGACGCATTTCCCCACCGCGCCACCGTCGGGACGCGATCCGCGCTGTCGTGGGGCGCCGGCTCGGCGCCGAATGGGCTTGCCCGCGACCTGCGACCCGACGAAGCGCTCGGCCCGACGTACACGACCGAGCCACTCGACCAGGCGGTCGACGTCCTCGGCTTTCCGGTCGCCGTCCTGCACGTCGATGTGTCGGCGCCCATCGCCACGGTCGTCGTTCGACTCGCCGACGTCGCCCCGGATGGCACGTCGGGCCAGGTCAGCGCGGGCGTCCTCAACCTCACCCACCGCGAGTCGAGTACGGAGCCCGCCCCGCTGGAGCCCGGGCAGGTCTATGAGGTCCGCGTCCCGCTGCGCGGCGCCGGCTACCGCTTCCGGCCCGGGCACCGCATCCGGCTGTCGGTGGCGTCGAGCTACTGGCCGGTCCTGTGGCCGTCGCCACTGGCCTGCGAGCTGCGCCTCCACCACGGCGGGTCCAGCCCGTCCAGGCTTATCCTCCCGATCGTCCCACCCGCCGGTGGCACGGGCGACCTGCCGGTGCCGGCGTTCAGGACGCAGCCGCCCGACGTCGAGGAGCCCGGTGGAGGTTCGGGGGACCCGCCGGTCTGGCGGATCGTCGACGACGTGATCGCCGGGACCGTGGCCGTCGTGGTCCGCGACGCGGGCACGACCGAGCTGCCGGACGGGCGCTCGCTGTTCGCCGGCGAGGAGCTGACGATGACGGCATCCGACGCCGATCCGGCTCGCGCTTCGCTCGATACGCGGGTCGTCTACCGCTGGCGGGAGCGCGAGTTCGCGACGGAGATCGTCGCCCTGGGGACGATCACCAGCGACGCAAATGCCTTCGACGTCGACCTCGACCTCCGCGTCACCGTTGACGACGCGCCGTTCTTCGGCCGGACGTGGCACGAACGAATTCCGCGCCACCTCGTCTGACGCCGATCTAGACTCCCCGCCATGCCGAAGATCTCGCGCAAGGCGGAGCAGTTCACGGAGTCGGTCATCCGCGAGATGAACCGGCTCGCCGTCGCCGCGGGCGCGGTCAGCCTGGCCCAGGGATTCCCGGACTTCCCGTGTCCAGCCGAGCTCAAGGATGCGGCGGCCGCCGCGATCCACGCCGACATCAACCAGTACGCCATCACCTGGGGCGCCAGGCCGCTGCGCGAGGCGATCGCCGCCAAGACGGCGCGCCACTATCCGGGCTGGAGGGTCGACCCCGAGACTCAGATCACCGTCACCTGCGGCGCGACCGAGGGGATGATCGCGGCAATGCTGGCGATCCTCGACCCGGGTGACGAGGTCATCGTGTTCGAGCCGTTCTACGAGAACTACGGGCCGGATTCGATCCTCACCGGCTCGACGCCGCGCTACGTGACGCTCCACGAGCCGGACTGGTCGTTCGATCCGGACGAGCTGCGTCGCGCGGTCACCAGGCGGACACGGGCGATCGTCGTCAACTCCCCCCACAACCCCACCGGCAAGGTCTTCCGACGCGACGAGCTGGAGCTGATCGCCGACCTTTGCCGGGAGCACGACCTCGTCGCCTTCACCGACGAGATCTACGAGCACATCGTCTACGCCGGCGAGCACGTCCCGCTGGCGACCCTGCCCGGGATGGCCGAACGGACGGTCGCCGTGAACTCGATGTCGAAGACGTATTCGGTGACCGGCTGGCGCGTCGGCTGGGTGATCGCCTCGCCTCAGCTGTCGGTTGGGATCCGCAAGACGCACGACTTCCTGACCGTCGGCGCCGCCGCGCCGCTCCAGCAGGCGGCCGTGGTCGCGCTGGGGTTCCCGGCCGCCTACTACGCGCAGCTCGCCGCGGACTACACGCTGCGGCGCGACGCGTTGCTGCCGTCGCTCGAGGCGGCCGGCTTCCGCGTGTTCCGACCCGACGGTGCGTACTACGTCATGACCGACATCTCGCCGCTGACGCCCGACGACGATGTCACATTCGCCCGGCGGATGATCCTCGATCCCGGCGTCGCGACCGTGCCGGGCTCGTCGTTCTACTCGCGCCCGGAGCTGGGTCGAACGAAGGTCCGTTTCGCGTTCCCGAAGCGGGCCGAGACCCTCGCCGCCGCGGCCGAGCGACTGCTCAGGCTCGCGCCTGCGCCGGCCTGATTCGCGGGCCGGTCAGGACAGCGTTCCCAGCGCCGCCAGACCCAGCAGTCCGCTGCCGACGGCAACCGCGACGCTGGCGAGCGTACCCAGCAGGTAGTACTCGGCGAAATCCCGATCGTCGAGCTGCTTGAAGCGGGCCAGCGTCTTCGCGGCGACGACGAACCCGATCGCGGCGCTCGAACCGGTCAGGACGAACGTGACGATGAGCAGCCGCTCGAGGATCCCGATCGTCGCGCCGATCTGCGCCGGCGACGCGCTCGGTGACTGCGCAGCCGGCGCCGTAGCCGGCGCCGCAGCGACGGATTCCGCGGTCGCGACGACCGTCCCCAGGCGGAATCGCCACGACCGGGGCGGCGCGGGCTGGGTTGCCGGCTCCTCCGGGATGCGCTGCCCGCTCACGGCTTCGCGAGGGCGGACGAGCGTGGCGACGAACAGCGCCCCTGCGCGCACGTTGGCGATCGCCAGCGACACCAGCACAACGCCGACGAGGACCGCGCGGTGCAGCGACGCCGGGTCGACGTTGCCGAGCAGTGCGTTCACGTAACCGGCGAATGCCGTCGTGACCGGCGTGGCGGCGATCAGCACGAGCCACGCGACCGCCGACACGCCGAGGTGCAGGAGCTGGTCGACGATGAAGAGCGCGCCGGGGATCGGCGTCCACGCCGGACCGAGGCCGGTCGCGGTCGCGGCCTCGTGACGTCGGTGCGCCGCCGCGAGCGCGCGACCCTCCGCGCGACGCGTCGCACGGACCTTCCACCGATCGATGAGGACGTGGCTAGCCGTGACCACGACGACCAGTGCGAGGCCGGGCAGCCCGAATGCGGAGACAAACGGAAGGAGACAGGCGCCAACCGCGGCGCCGTGGGCAGACAGCCCGCGCCACCCGCGCCGCCCGCCGGTGAACTTGTCGGCGACCATCGTCTCCGTCTGGAGCAGGTAGTCGGCGGTGAGATGCGCCAGGACGAGCCAGGCCAGCACCAGGGTCGAATCGGCCATCAGCTGCCGTCCCTCGCGCTGCCGTTGACGGCCGCGGCGCCTGCCGCCGCGCCCTGCGCGAGGAGCGTCCGGACGACGCGGACCAGCCCCTCGATCTCGCGAATCCGCGCCCGCTCGACCGCGACGGATACCGTCGGCCGGCTGACGCGAAGCTGCTGCGCCGCATCGGACTGACGAAGCCCGTCGACGAGGACGAGCCGGGCGATGGCTCGCTGGCGCGCCGTGAGCCCGGCGAGCAGTGCCGCGAGGGCCGGCGCGACGCCGTCGAGGAGGGCGTCGGTCGTCGCGTCGCCAGATCGGACGAGCAACTCCTGGCGCCGCTTCCGCGCGACCGCTGCGAGCTCACGGGCCTGGATGAACGCGCGGCCGGTTCGCTGGGTGGCGGGTCCGCGCCCCACCTCGACCCGGCCCGCAACGATGACCCAGCGCATGGTCATGGTGTGCGGGTGGAGCGCGGCCCGAAGGACCGCCGCCGTCGGGTCGGCGTCCGCGGCCAGGAGGCCCTGGATCTCGTCGCCCTGGGTGAAGCCGAACGGCGCCAGGCGATCGCCGCCGTAGTGGCGATCGAGCTCGCGGCTCAGCGTTCGCAGCCAGGCCGTCGCGCGCGCGGCGTCGACGCGGGAATCGGCGACGTCGCCGAACAGCACGAGACCGCGTCGATCCTTCATCGCGGGGAGGCTAACCCGGACCTGATTAGTCGTCAACGGCTAACTGTCATAGAGATAGCCGGAAGCGACTACTTGCCTGCCGCTCACACCACGACTCCCGGCGCGATCGTCGCGATCGCGCTGGCCAGCTCGAGGCGGTGGTCCGGCCCGCCGAAATCGAGAAACAGGTCGGACTGGAGGGTTCGCTCCTCGATCCGGCCCCCCTGTCGGATGTAGACGACGGGATAGATCGCCCCGCTGCCGTCGGCCTCGAGCGTCAGCACGACCCCGTTGGGCCCGCCGGCGTCGAGGACGTGGGCGAGCGGCTGGATCCCATCGTCGCGGAACCCGCCATCCGGATCGACGGTCGCAACCCAGGCGAGATAGGCCTTCTGGTGCCATAGCTCAGGGCTGTCCTGGAGCTCCGCGACGAGCCGGTCGAGCAGCATCGCGGCGCTCAGTCGCGGCCTTGGCGCGGCGGCCACGCCGAACCTGTCCGCGAGATGCCGGGCCAGGACCCCGGCGTTGTAGCGGGCGCCGTGGACCGCCCCGGAATTGGCGGGCAGGCCATGCTTCTTGAGGCCCGCCGAGCCCTGGCTGAGCGTTCCGGCGAAGTGGACGGCTGGCACCGCGACGCTCTCCCAGAACGGGGTCTGGGCCGGCACCGCGCTGTGGCCGAACGTCGCGACGCCGAGTGCCCGCAGGTCGAGCAGCGGGGCCACGAACCCGGTCGCGCTGATGACGTCGTCGACCTCGACCGCGACGTCGCCGCCGCCGTCGGTTCGGTTGGTCCTGACGACAAGCGATCCCGATGGCCGTCGCTCGATCGCCTCGATCGCCGCGTCGAGGAGGGACACGCCACCGCCAAGGACGTAGTCCTCGTACGGCTGGACGTAGCGGGCGCGAACGCCGACCAGCGAGCGCGTGTTGACGGACAGCTTCACCGGGGACGGCGAGGCGAGGACGATCTGGCGGGCCCACGGCAGCAGGCCGGATGCGAGCTCGAATGCCGACACCTGCTTGCCGACGATGAAGACGCGCCGCCCGGCATAGGTTTCGGCCGCCCGTGTGTCGCCGTAGTGGGTGACCAGCTCGAAGCCGGGCGTCGACGGCACGAAGGGCTCGGCAATGCCGACGGCGAACACGGCTACCCGGCAGCGGTACTCGCCGTCGGTCGTCTCTATCACGAAGCGGTTGCCATCGGCGTCGTCGACCGCCCGCGTCCCCGTCCAGCGGCAGCCGGAGCGGACCCGGATACCCGTGCGGGTCGCGAACTCGACGAGGTTCTGCTCCATCTCGGCGCGCGATGGGAAGTACGACGTGCCGTCCATGAAGCGCGGGGCCAGGGCGCGATGCTCCGGCTTGTCCGCCACCAGGCTGTTCCAGTCGTAGCGCTCATAACGTCGCGTCCCGCGCTCGGCGGGTGCGTACGGCTTCGTCCATGACAACAGCCGCTGGAAGAGCGGCCAGCGCCGGAACATCCCGCCGGGAGCCTCGTCGGCGGAGATCAGCGCGTGACGGACGCCCAGCCGGTCGAGGTCGTACGACAGCTGCAGGCCACCTGGGCCGCTCCCGACGACGACGATCGGATAGGCCCCGGGTGGGAAGGGCCGATCGGCGGGCGACCGGCGTCGCGACGTCAGCTTCGCCACCGGTTGGCGTTGCGCAGCCGGCGCGCCTGTGCCTGGAGCATTCGGAACATCACCCGCGGATGGTCGACCAGGAAGGCCTCGACATCGCGGCCGGCCAGGACCAGGCAGCGAAGCGATCGCAGGGCAACGACGTCGGCGACGGGCGGCTCGCCAAGCAGGATGGACACCTCGCCGAAGAAGTCGCCCCGGCTCAGGGTCGCCCGGGCCGTGCCGTCGACGACGATCGACGCGGCGCCGTCGAGGATGACGAAGAAGCCGGACCCGGACAGCCCCTGGCGGAGGATCCGCTCGCCCTCCGGGAAGAGCCGCTCCTCGAAGCTGTGGGCGACCGCCTGGAGCTGGGGCGTCGTGAGGTCGGCGAACAGCGCCATCCCGGCGATCGCGTCGACGAGCTCGTCCGTTGTCGTCATCGTGTTGCCTCCGGGCCACTCGAGTGGCCACCATTCTGACCTCCGCGGGCTCGCCGCGGCGGCTGGCCCGACGTTGACGGGCGGGCGGCGGCGGGGCAGCATGCGGACATCCCACGCGGAGGCGCGACGGCATGACCCTGACCCGCGACCGGCGAGCCGAATTGCTGGGGGGTTGTCCGCTCTTCCGCGGCCTCGATCCCGACCAGCTGACGGCGGTGGCCGAAACCGCCACGGAGATCGACGTTCCCGCCGGGCGCGTCATCGCCCGCCAGGGCGAGATCGGCACGGGCTTCTTCATCATCGTCGAGGGCCACGTCCGGGTCGTCCGCGACGCAAAGACGCTCGCGACGCTGGGTCCCGGCGAGTTCTTCGGCGAGCTGTCCGTGCTCGACCGCCTGCCGCGCGTCGCCCAGGTAGTGGCCACCTCGCCAACGCGCTGTCTCGCCGTGGCCTCGTGGGACTTCGAGCGGGTCCTCCTCGAGCATCCGGCGCTGGCGCTGGCGATCCTTCGTGAGCTCGCCGGCCGGCTCCGCGCGGTGACGGAGCAGCAGCACCATCACTGACGTCCGCAGCGAGAATCACGAGGTGCGCTCGACCAACCTGCCGGTGGGCACCGTCACCTTCGTGTTCACCGACATCGAGGGCTCGACGCGGCTGGGGCAGGCCATCGGCGCGACCCGCTACGGCGAGCTCCTGGAGCGGCACCGCGAGCTGCTTCGCGAGGCCTTCCGTGCGGCTGGAGGTGTCGAGGTCGGGACGGAGGGAGACTCGTTCTTCGTCGTGTTCGAACGCCCGGCCGCGGCGGCGCGCGCGGCGGCGGACGCGCAGCGACGCCTCGCCGGCGAGCCCTGGGCGCCGGATGCGCCCGTCCGCGTGCGGATGGGCATTCACTCGGGGGAGGGCGTCCTGGCGGACGGCACGTACGTGGGCAACGACGTCAACCGGGCATCGAGGATCGCCGCCGCCGCGCACGGCGGACAGATCCTCCTGTCGGAGACGGCGTCGGCGCTGGTGGCCGACGGACTGCCCCCGGGAACCGCCCTCCGGAGCCTGGGCGAGCACCGCTTGAAGGACCTCCGCCCGGAGCGGCTGTGCCAGCTCGTGATCGACGGCCTGCCGCAGGACTTCCCGCCGATCCGCTCGCTCGACGCGCGCCCGAACAACCTTCCCACCCAGTTGACGACCTTCGTCGGCCGAGAAAAGGAGCTCCACGAGGCGGGCGAGCTGCTGATGGGCGCGCGACTGCTGACCCTGACGGGGCCCGGCGGCACCGGCAAGACCCGGCTCAGCCTGGAGCTCGCGGCGCGGACCGCCGACCGTTTCCCGGACGGCGCCTTCTTCGTCCCCCTCGAGCCCATCTCGGAGGCCGCCCTCGTGCCGGCGACGATCGCCCAGGCGCTGGGCCTGCCGGACCGCGGCGGTCGATCGCCCGTCGAGCGGCTCGTCGACCACCTCGCCGGGCGGCGGGTGCTCCTCACCCTCGACAACCTGGAGCAGGTCAGGAGCGCCGCACCCGTGATCGGCGAGCTCCTCGCGGGCGCGCCCCAGTTGACCGTCCTGGCGACGAGCCGGGCGGCGCTCCATGTCTACGGCGAGCTCGAGTACCCGGTTCCGCCACTCGGCGTGCCCAATCCTCGTGACCCTTCCGACCCCCAGGCGCTCGCCCGCTACGAGTCGGTGGCCCTGTTCGTCGAGCGGGCGGCGGCGGTTCGGCCGTCGTTTCGGCTGACCTCGAAGGACGCCCGGGCGGTCGCCGACATCTGTTACCGGCTCGATGGGTTGCCGCTCGCGATCGAGCTCGCCGCGGCCCGCGTCAAGCTGCTGTCGCCGCAGGCCATCCTCGCCCGCCTCGAGCACCGCCTGGCGTTGCTGTCGGGAGGGGCCCAGGACCTGCCGGCCCGCCAGCAGACCCTGCGCGGGGCGATCGCCTGGAGCTACGACCTCCTCGACGACGCGGACCGGACCCTGTTCGCCGGGCTCGCCGTCTTCGTCGGCGGCGCGAGCCTCGACGCGATCGAAGCCGTCTGCGGTCCCGATCAGGCCGGCGACGTCCTCGACGGGCTCGGGTCGCTCGTCGACAAGAGCCTGCTGCGCCGGGGCGAGGGCGCCGATGGGGAGCCGCGCTTCACGATGCTCGAGACGATCCGCGAATACGCCACGGAGCAGCTCGCCGAAGCGGGCCGCGCGGACGCCGTCCGTGACCGCCATGCCGCCTGGTTCCTGGCCCTCGCCGAAGGCGCAGCCGGCGCGCTCATGGGCGCCGACAAGCGAGCCGCGCTCGACGGCCTCGAGCTGGAGGATGACAACCTGCGGGCCGCCCTGACGTGGGTGACGAACGCCCGCCACGTCGAGACCGCCCTCCGCCTGGGAACGGCCCTCTGGCGGTTCTGGCAGATGCGCGGCTATCTCGACGAGGGACTCGACC
>JBGPDX010000111.1:0-8187 GCA_041482475.1 Candidatus Limnocylindria bacterium
CGGCCGACGACCCGCGAGCTCATCGCCCTGGCCAAGCCGGAAGAGCGCGACGCGCTCGTGCGCGACGGCGGTCCGCTGTGGGGGATCGAGCAGGATCGTCTCCGATTGGTCCTCGACGAGGCCGCGCCGGAGGGCATCGTCTTCATCGATGCGCCCGACGTCGACTCCGTGGAGCACGCCAATCGCACCCTGACCGACCGCCTCGTGGAAGCCGCCGACCTCGCCGTTTTCGTCACGACCGCCATCCGTTACGCCGACCGCGTCCCGTGGGAGGTCCTTGGCCGCGTCCGCGATCGCGGCCTGCCGCTGGTCGTCGTCGTCAACCGGATGCCGCCCGATCCGGCCGACCGGGACGTCGTCCTCGACGACCTTCGACGGCTGCTCTCGGATGCCGGCATCGTCGACGCGCGGCGTCGCATCGAGCTCGACCTGATCGGCGTCCCCGAGGGCTCACTCGATCTCGCCACCGACGGCCTCGACCGGGCATCGATCCAGCCACTCCTCGAGCGGATGGCCCGCCTCGCCTCGAGCAAGGACTCGCGGGTCGAGCTGGCGGCCCGCGCCCTGGCCGGCTCGCTGGCCGGCCTCGAGCCGCAGCTGCGGGCGATCGGCGAGGACCTCGAGCATGCGGCGATCGACGCGGACCGGCTGCGGCGGCTCGCCACGGATGCCTACGAGCGGGAGCTGGGAACGCTGCGCGACGAGCTGGCCCGCGGGTTGTTCCTGCGGGCCGAGGCGTTGCGACAGTGGCACGCCTTCGTCGGCGCCGACGAGATCACCCGCTTCTTCTCGACCGGCATCGGCCGCATCCGCGCCACGCTGTCGACGCTCGTCCACGGCGCGCCGGAGGCGCCGGTCGCCGAGGTCCGCGAGCAGACGCTGGCCGACCTCCGCGCGCTCGCACGGGTGCGCGTCGGCGAGGCCGCGAGGCGTGCCGCGATGGCCTGGTCGGAGGAACCGGCCGCGAAGTCCGTCATCGAGCGCGACCCGTCGATCTGGTCGCCGTCGGCGGGCCTCGACGAGCGGTTGACCGAACGGCTGGACACCTGGGTGGCGTCGATCGCCGAGGACGTCCGGACGACCGGTGGAACCAAGCGACTGCTGGCCATGGGCGCGTCAGTCGGCGTCAACGCCGCGGGCATCGCGGTCATGCTGGCGACGTTCTCGCAGACCGGCGGGCTGACGGGCGCCGAGGTCGGCATCGCCGCCGCGACCGGCTTCCTCAACCAGAAGCTGTTGGGCGCCCTGTTCGGCGAGGCCGCCCTCGTCGAGATGATCTCGCGCGCGCGGGTTCGGCTGATCGAAGCCCTCGGCGACACATTCCGCGACGAGCTGGCGCGCTTCGACCGCCTGATCCCGTCGCCGGAAGAGGTTCGCTCGCTGGCGTCCGAATTGCGCGAGGTCTCCGACGACCTGCGGTCGCTGCCGCCGACGATCACCATCTCCGCCCGACCGATCATGCTGCCGGGCGTGCCACGGCTTGTCGGTGCCACCGACCGAAGCGGCTGGGGCACCAGCGAGGCCAGCCTGCGGTGACGTCCCGCCGACCGCGATGGTAAGCATCGCGCGCCCGTGGGCCGACCCGACTGCCCGGCCGGCGACGGGTGACGACGACGCGCCTCGCCTCCCCGTCCCGCCGATCCCGCGCGGCGTTCCGCCCCGGCTCAGCGCCTGCATCGCCCGACTCGACGAGGGCATCGCCGCCGCGCGCGTCCTGGGACTCGACGCGGAGCAGGCGCAGGCGACGCGCCGCGAGGTCGCGGAACGCCTGGGCCTCGCCACCGACGTCTGCGTCGTGGCCCTCATCGGCGGAACCGGCGTCGGCAAGTCGACGCTGCTCAACGCCCTGGCCGGGACGGAGGTCAGCCTCGCCTCGGCGCGCCGCCCGACGACGGGCAAGCCCGTCGCCTGGATCCCCACTCCGGCACGCGGCGAGCTGAAGCCGCTCCTCGACTGGCTGGGCGTGGACGACGTCCGCGAGCACGGCGACACGTGGCTGCCGAGCGTCGCGCTCCTCGACCTGCCCGATCTCGATTCGATCGCCCGGGGTCACCGCGAGCAGGTCGAGGACCTGCTGCCGCGGGTCGACGCGGTCATCTGGCTGAGCGATCCCGAGAAGTACCGCGACGCCGTCCTCCACGACGACTTCCTCCGGACCTGGGTGCCGAGGCTGGACCGCCAGCTCGTCGTCCTCAACAAGGCCGACCGACTGGGCGCGTCCGACGTCGAGCCCGTTCGTCGCGACCTCGAGCGCTCGCTCATCGCCGACATGCCGGCGCGACCCGGGCAGACGCCGAACGTCATCGCCATCGCCGCCGGGCAAGGCGACGTGAAGGCGGTCCGGAGCTGGCTCGAGGAGCAGGCCGATGCGAAGCGGGTGATCCTGGGCCGCATCGCCAGCTCCGTCGTGGCGTCGCTCGAGGAGCTGGCCCTCAAGGCCGGCGCGAATCCGGACCGCCCGTCGAAGCCGATCCTCGACAGCGGCGATCGGACGGAGGCCATCGACGCCGCGAGCGCCGAGGTCCTGCGGCTGGTCGATCTCCCGTCCGCGGAGGCGCAGGCGATCGCCGCCACGCGTGCCGTGGCGCGGCCGAAGGGCGCGGGGCCGGTCGGCCGGATCCTGGCGTGGTTCTACCGCTCGAGCGGTCGCGACGCTCGCCTTGCCGACCCCACCAACTTCCTGCGGGCGTGGACCGACCGCGGCTCGCTGGCGCCGGCGCTCGAGGCCCTCCGCAGTGTCGTGGACCGACCGCTCCGCGAGGCGCCGCCGGCTATCCGGCCGGCCGTCGCCGCCTCGACCGACAGCCGCCGCCTGGCGGTTCGGCTGCGCGGCGCGGTCGACGCGGCGATCGCCGCGCGCGGCGAGCTCGAGGCGCCGACGAGCCGGCTGTGGCCGGCTCTTGGCATCGCCCAGACGATCACGTCCGGGCTCACCGTCGTCGCCGCGGCGTGGCTCGTGCTGCTCGTCCTGGTCCGGCCGCCGGTCGACCTCGTCGCGCTGCCAGTCGCGGGACGGGTGCCCATCCCGTTCGTTCTGCTCGTCGTGGGAATCATCGCCTCATTCCTCGTCGCCCGCGCCCTGGCGGTTCACGCCGGCTGGCTGGGCGGCCAGTGGGCTCGCGCGCTGGCGAGCGATCTGCGCGTCGCCGTCGAGCGCGCGGTGGCCGACGAGTCCTTCTCGCCGCTCGATCGCATCGACAATGCGCGGCGCTCGCTGTGGCAGGCGGCGCGCGGCGCTCGTGAGGCCTGCGGCCAGGGCTGAGCCGCGCGCCTGCTCTCCGGACGGGAGCGCGATACGCTGGCGCTCCGCTGTTGCCGTGGAGATCGCCCGTTGCCCGACGTGCCAACCAGGTTCCGCGCGTTTCTCGCCGAACGCACGACCGACGGGTTCCGACGGGGCGTCTCGGAGCTCACGCTTGACGAGCTGCCGCCGGGCGAGGTCCTGGTACGTGTCGCGTGGTCTGACGTCAACTACAAGGACGGGCTTTCGTCGCGCGCGGACGGCAAGGTCGCCCGAGCCGACAGGCTCGTCCCCGGCATCGACCTTGCCGGCGAGGTCGTAGCCAGCGACGCCCGGTCGGTCCGGGTCGGGACGAAGGTCCTCGCTCACGGCTACGACATCGGCGTCTCGCGCCACGGCGGCTACGCGGAGTACGCGCGCGTGCCGGCCGGCTGGATCGTGCCGCTCCCTCGAGGCCTGACCGCGCGCGACGCGATGGCGATCGGGACCGCGGGTTTCACGGCCGCGATGGCCGTCGCCGCACTCGAGTCCCGCGGGCTCCGGCCATCGTCGGGCCCGGTGCTGGTGACGGGCGCGTCAGGCGGGCTCGGCGGGAACGCGCTGGGGATTCTCGCCGCGCGCGGTTACGAGGCATGGGCCGCAACGGGCAAGCGCGACGAGGAGGCACGGCTTCGGGCGCTCGGCGCGGCCGGCGTCATCGACCGAAGCGAGGTGACGGCGGACAGCGCGCGGCCGCTCGAATCGGGTCGCTGGGCGGGCGCCGTCGACGCGGTCGGTGGCCCGACGCTGCCCTACATCCTGCGGACGTTGCTGCCGGGTGGCGCGGTCGCTGCCTGTGGTAACGCCGGCGGTCCGGCGTTCTCGACCACCGTCCTGCCGTTCATCCTCCGCGGGGTGGCGCTGCTGGGCATGGACTCGGTCGTTCTCCCCATCGACGAGCGACGCGCACTGTGGGAACGTCTCGCCACCGACTACCGGCCGCGGGGGCTGGGAAAGGACGTGACCGAAGTGACGCTGGAGACCCTGGAGCCCGCACTCGACGGTATCGTCGAGGGACGGGCGCGTGGCCGATGGCTCGTCAGGGTCGCGGCGGGGGAGGGGATCGCGCGGTGACCGTGTCGTGGACGCTCGAGCACGTCAGCGGGCCCGACGGCAACCTGGTCGCCACCCGCCACTGGCCGGCCGGCGGCCGTCGAAAGCTGGCGAGCCTCCTGATCGTCCATGGTCTCGGTGAGCACAGCGGTCGCTACGACCACGTCGCGCGGCGCCTCGCCGCGAAGGGCATCGACGTCCATGGCTTCGACCTTCGCGGCTTCGGCGCATCGGCCGGCCGGCGTGGCCATGTCGATCGCTGGTCCCGCTTCCATGACGACGTCGAGGCGCGACTGGCCCACGTCCGCGGCCTGGCGGGTGGCCGCCCGGTCATCCTGTACGGTCACTCGATGGGCGGTCTCGTGGCCCTCGGCTACGTCCTGACGGACCGCCCCAAGCCGGATCTCCTGGTCCTGTCCGCGCCGGCCCTCGATTCGCGGATTCCCGGGTGGCAGCGGTCGCTCGCCAGGCTCCTCTCCGGGATCGCCCCGCGCCTGACGATCCCGAACGGCTTCGACGGAGCCGTCCTGTCCCGTGACCCGGCCGTCGGAGCCGCCTACCTCGCAGATCCGTTGAACCAGCATCGGACGACGACGCGACTGGGGGGCGAGGCCTTTCGGGAGCAGGCCCGGGTGCGGGCCTCGCTGGCCGGGCTGACGGTGCCGACTCTCGTCCTTCACGGCGCCCAGGACGCGCTGGTCCCGCCGACTGCCAGCGAGCCGCTGGCGGCTGTCCCGGGCGTCACCCGGATCGCCTACGACGGGCTCCGCCACGAGATCCACAACGAGCCCGAGTGGGAGGTCGTGCTCGACGACGTCGTCGCCTGGCTTCGGCAGCACCTGCCGGCGGCCGCCCCGAGGGTGCCGCGAGCCCGGCGTAGTAAGATCGAGGCACAACCGAATATCGCCTCCGGGGAGCGCATCGCGCGCTGAGAGTGTGGCCCGACCACAGACCCGCCGAACCTGATCTGGCTCGTACCAGCGAAGGAAGCAGGCCCAGCTGACTCGACGCCGTCCCCGTCCCGGGGGCGGCGTTCATCGTCGAAGGAGCTCCGAGTCAGTGAAAAGGTTCGTCGTCCTCGCCGCGATCGTCGCTGTCGCCGGCGCCTGCGGCGGCGGCCCGACGCCGGCCCCGTCCGCTTCGGCCTCGGCGCCGCTCGCGACGGCCTCGCCATCGCCGACGGGGACGCCCGCGACGGTTCGGCTGGCCCTCGACTGGACCCCGAATACCGACCACACGGGGTTCTACGTGGCGCTCCACGAGGGTTGGTACGGCGACGCCGGGATCACGCTCCGGGTCCTGCCCTACAGCGGCACCACCCCGGAGACGTTGCTCGGCGCCCACCAGGCCGAATGCGGGATCAGTTTCCAGGACTCGATGACCTTTGCCGTCGCGGCGGGGGTGAGGATCACCTCGGTGATGGCGATCCTGCAGCACACCGGGTCGGAGATCGCCGTCCTCGACAGCTCGCCGATCCGGCGGCCGCGCGACCTGGACGGGCGTGTCTACGGCGGCTTTGGCTATCCCAATGAGGTGCCGACGGTCCGCTTCGTCATCCAGCATGACGGCGGCAAGGGCACCTTCAAGAACGTCGTCATCGACAGCGCGGCCTACGAGGCGCTGTACGCGAAGCGGGTCGACTTCACCATCCCCTTCCGGGCCTGGGAGGGGGTCGATGCCGAGCAGCGCGGGATCAAGCTGCGCTACTTCGCGTTCACCGATTACGGCTTCCCTGATTTCTACCAGGTCGTCCTGGCCTGCGACAGCGACTGGCTGGCGCATGAGCCGGACGCTGCCAGGCGCTTCGTCGCAGCGACGGTCCGGGGCTTTCAGCTCGCGGCCAGCGACCCGGACGCGGCCGCGGCGATGCTGATCGACCAGAACCCCGGCGTCTTCGACGCAAATCCGGGCCTGCCGAAGGCGAGCGCGGAGTTCCTCGCCCGCGGCGGCTTCTACGTCGATGCCGCCGGCCGGGTCGGCACGCAGACGCTCGACCGCTGGCGCGGCTACTCCGGCTTCCTGTACGACCAGAAGCTGCTGGTCGACGCGGACGGCAAGCCGCTGACGGCGCCGCCCGACTACGCCGCGTTGTTCAGCAACGATTTCCTGCCGTGATCGCCCGGCGATGGGGCCCGCCGCTTCTCCTCATCGGCGCCGTCCTCGCCGCGTGGGAGACGTACTGCCGCCTGGCGGCCGTCAGCCCAATCGTCCTGCCCGCGCCGTCGCGGATCGTCGAACAGCTCTGGGCGTTTCGCGGCGACGCCCTGCGCCACACCCTCCCGACGCTGGCCGAGACCGCGGTGGGGCTTGCCGTGTCCGTCGCCGTGTCCGTGACGGCGGCCGTCCTGATGGACCGCTTCGCGACGGTTCGGCGCGCGCTCCAGCCCCTTCTCGTCGCGTCCCAGACGGTGCCGGTCGTGGCGATCGCGCCGCTGCTGGTCCTGTGGTTCGGGTTCGGGCTCGCGCCGAAGGTCCTCATCGTCGTCCTCGTCACGTTCTTCCCGGTGACGATCGCGCTGCTCGACGGGCTCGGCGCCGCGAGCGGCGAGGCGACCGACCTCCTCCACTCGTTCGGGGCGAGTCGCGGCCAGATCTTCCGCGACCTGCGCTGGCCGGCCGCGCTGCCGTCGTTCTTCACGGGACTGCGGATCGCGGCCACCTACGGCGTGATCGGCGCCGTCTTCGGCGAGTACGTCGGGGCTTACGAGGGGCTCGGCATCTGGATGCAGCTGTCGCAGAACGCCTTCCGGACGGACCTCGTCTTCGCCGCGATCCTCCTGGCCGCCATCCTCAGCGTGGCCCTGTTCGGGCTCGTCGTCGTCCTCGAGCGCCTGGTGATCCCCTGGTATCCGGCGTCGCGTGCTGCCCGATAATCCGACCGCGGTGAGCGAACGCAAGACGATCGTCTTCTTTCCCGAGGGAGCCTACGGACCGACGAACAACTGCGTCGGGATCGGCGACGTCCTTCGCCGCCGCGGCCACCGGGTCGTGTTCATCGTCGAGGAATCGTTCGCCGGCACGCTCGAGGCGAAGGGCTTCGAGGAGCGGCTCATGCGACTCGGCCCGAAGCCGGATGTCGAGGAGGCGCCGGGCCAGTTCTGGATCGACTTCATCCGCGACACGGCCCCGGTCTTCCGCAAGCCGACGATCGAGCAGCTCGGCGACTTCATCGCCCCCACCTGGCAGGCGCTGATCGACGGCGCGAAGTTCGTCGAACCGCGGCTCGGCGAGATCTTCGACGAGCTGGCGCCGGACGTCATCGTCGAGGACAACGTCGTGGGGTTCCCGGCGGTCGTGATGGCCGGGCGGCCGTGGGTCCGGATCGTCAGCTGCAACCCGGCCGAGCTGAAGGACCCCGCCATCCCGCCGTTCTCGAGCGGCTATCCCGTCGGCGACCGGTCCGCCTGGCCGGCGTTCCTCGAGGAGGTCGAGCGGACCCATCGCGACATGTGGTCCGACTTCGACGCGTTCATGCGGGACCGCGGCGCTCCCGGGCTGGCCTGGTCCGACCTGGGCCCAGACTTCATCCACGAATCGCCGTTCCTCAACCTGTACCTCTACCCGGCCGAAGCGGACTACACACGCGCGCGGCCGCTCGCGGCGACCTGGCAGCGCCTCGATTCGTCGGTCCGCGCGACGGATTCAGCGTGGCACCTGCCGGACCATCTCCGCGACCGCCGCGGAGCGCTGATCTACCTCTCCCTCGGCAGCCTGGGCTCGGCCGACGTGGAGCTGATGCGGCGCCTGGTCGACGTGCTGGCGGGGACCGATCACCGCGTGGTGGTCTCGAAGGGCCCGCTCGCGGACCAGATCGACCTCGCCGACAACATGACCGGCGAGTCGTTCCTGCCCCA
>JBGPDX010000112.1:0-8006 GCA_041482475.1 Candidatus Limnocylindria bacterium
CGGCCCCGTCCGGGCCCTCCAGCGTCACGAACCAGCCGCGCTGCCGCGCGTCGTTCGGCGTCACCGCGGGAGTGTAACGGAGCGGGCGGGGTGATCCGGACCGGCGGCTGCGGCGAAACGAAAGGCCGACGGCACAGGCGGAGGCGGCACGACCGGCCCGCTGAGGCGCCTGCTACCCTCATCCGGCCTTGCGTGACTTCACCGCCCGCTCACTCGACACGGCGGCTTCGCTCGGCGCGACCTACGCCGACGTTCGCGTCGTCAGCCGGCGAGAGGAGTCGATCGCGATCAGGTCGGGCCGCGTCGAGGGCGTCGCCTCCGGCGAGAGCGAGGGCTTCGGGATCCGGGTCCTCGTCGATGGGGCGTGGGGCTTCGCGAGCTCCCACCGGGTCGAACCGAAGGAGGCCGACCGCATCGCCGGCGAGGCGGTGCGGATCGCCCGGGCATCGGCGACGGCTCTGCGGAGGCCCGTCCGGCTCGACGACCGCCCCCCCGCGGCGGGCCGCTACGAGACGCCTGTCGAGGTCGACCCGTTCGGCGTGCCACTCGAGTCGAAGATCGGCGACCTGCTCGCCGCGGACAACGCGGCGAACGCGGTCGAGGGCGTGACGTTCACCGAGTCGATGTACGCCGCCCAACGCGAGTCGAAGACGTTCGCGGCCACCGACGGCAGCTTCACCGAGCAGGTCGTGACGCACGTCGGCAGCGGCATGGAGATCAACGCCGTCGCGGGCGACGAGCACCAGCGGCGGAGCTACCCGGATGCCGGTGGCGGTTGGCGGGCCGCGGGCTACGAGTACGTGCGCGGGCTCGATCTCCCTGGCCACGCGGAGCCGTACGCTGAAGAGGCCGTCGCCCTGCTGTCGGCGCCGCAGTGCCCGCCCGGCCGTCGAACCGTCGTGCTCGACCCGTCGCAGCTCTACCTCCAGGTGCACGAGAGCTGCGGTCATCCGACCGAGCTCGATCGCGTCTTCGGCACCGAGGCGAGCTACGCCGGCACCAGCTTCCTGACCGTCGACAAGCTCGAGTCGGGCTTCCGCTATGGCAGCGACCTGGTCGACATCGTCGCCGACGCGACGGTGCCCGGCGGGATGGGCACGTTCGGCTGGGATGACGAGGGCGTCAACGCCCAGGCGGTGCCGCTCGTCAGGGAAGGAATCTTCGTCGGCTACCTGTCGTCCCGGGAGACGGCGCCGCGGATCGGTCGGCGCTCCGGCGGGGCGATGCGGGCGGATGGCTGGAACCGCATCCCGCTGATCCGGATGACCAACGTCAACCTGCTGCCGAAGCCCGGGATGAGCCTCGACGAGATCGTCGCCGACACCGACGACGGCCTGTACCTCGCCTCCAACCGCAGCTGGTCGATCGACGATCGCCGCCTCAACTTCCAGTTCGCGACCGAGGTCGCCTACGAGATCAAGGGCGGCAGGAAGGGCCGACTGCTGAAGAACCCGACCTACACAGGGATCACCTACGAGTTCTGGCGCTCCTGCGACGCGGTCGGCGACGAACGGAGCTACGTCATGCTGGGGACGCCGAACTGCGGCAAGGGCGAGCCCGGACAGGTGGGGCACGTCGGCCACGCGGTCCCGGGGGCGAGGTTCCGCGATGTCCAGGTTGGCGTCGGCAAGTGGTGAGGGCCTCGGCCGCCGCGGCGCGGACGGACGGACGCTGGCTGCCGCTGGCCGAACAGGTCCTTGCCCATGCCGCGCGTGACGGCGCGACCGAGGCGGAGGTCCTCGTCGTCGCCGACGACTCGGCGCTGACGCGGTTCGCCAACAGCGAGATCCACCAGAACGTGGCCGAGACGAGCGTCAGCGTCAACCTCAGGTTCGTCTCCGGACGTCGGATCGGGGTCGCCTCGACGGGTCGGATCGACGACGATGGCCTGCGTCGTCTGGCCGCCAACGCCGCGGCGATCGCTCGCAACGTGGCGGAGCTCGAGGACTGGGGTGGGCTGCCCGAACCTGGGCCCATCACGGACCTGCCGGCGTCGTTCGCCGACGCTACCGCCGGCGCGACGCCCGAATTCCGCGCCGAGGCCGTCCGGTCCGTGATCGGGGCTGCGGACGACGCGGGGGTCGTCGCCTACGGCTCGTTCGCCACGGCCGCCGAGACGATCGCCGTCGCCAACTCGAAGGGCATCCGCGCCGCCCAGGAGCGAACGACGTCGCAGCTCATCACCGTCCACATGGCGCCCGACGGCGGCTCAGGCTACGCCGAACAGGCCGCCGTCGACGCGACCACCATCGATGCCCGGGCCCTGGGCCGCGAGGCCGCCGCCAAGGCGAAGGCGACGACCGGCGCCGTGTCCGTCGACCCGGGCGACTACCCGGTCGTCCTCGAGGAATACGCCGTCGTCGATCTCCTCGACATGCTCGGCTACCTCGGCTTCTCGGCCCTCGCCGTCCAGGAGGGCCGATCGTTCGTCGAGATCGGCCGCACGGTCGGAAGCAAGCACGTCTCGATCCGGGACGACGGCGCCGACCCGGCCGGACTGCCGATGGCCTTCGACTTCGAGGGCGTCGCCAAGCAACGGGTCGAGCTCATCGAGCGGGGTGTCTGCCGCGGCGTCGTGTATGACGCCCAGACCGCGGCCCGGGATCACCGTTCGTCGACCGGCCACGGGTTGCCGGCTCCCAACACCTATGGCCCGTTCCCCATCAACATGCTGATGGCCGCCGGCCGCACCAGCCGCGACGAGCTCATCGCCGGGCTCGATCGAGGGCTGCTCGTCACGCGCTTCCACTACACGAATCCCGTCCATCCCAAGCTGGCGATCGTCACCGGCATGACCCGCGACGGGACGTTCCTCGTCGAGGGCGGCCGGATCGTGGGGCCGGTCAGGAATCTGCGCTTCACGCAGAGCTATCTCCAGGCGCTGGCGGGCGTCGTCGCCGTCGGGCGGGAGCGCAAGACGCTGCGCGGATTCCTGGGCGGGTCGGTCGTGCCCGCGCTGCGGATCGAGGCGTTCACGTTCACCGGCGCGACGGAGCACTGATCGCCGCCCCCGCACCCTGACGATCGGGCTATTCCGGATCAGCCGCCCGAGGCGCTGTATGCGGGGTGCGCCCGGGCAACACCCGGGCTACCCGAGCGGGAGAGGCGGATGACGAGGGCCGGCCCGGAGCCGTGGATCTGCGGAGCGTGCCGATCGGTCAACGAGGAGCGCAGCTCGCGTTGCTATAAATGCCGCACGCCGCGCGCGCTGGCCGAGGCGGACGTGTCCCAGCTGATCGTCGCCGGTGCCGGGGTGACCGAATCGACCCGGGCAGTCACGTCGACCGCGCAGGCGGCCGCGTTGGGCGGATACCGCAGTTCGGATGCGGGCGCCGGCCTCGCCCAGTGCCTCCTCGCCGCGACCGGCGTCCTCGCCGTCATCAGCAGCATTGCCGGCGCGGACCTGATCGGTCGCGTCCTGGGCGGCGAGACGGAAACCGTTCGTGAGGATCTCGGCGTCCTCGCCCTGCTGGGTTTTGCGCTCTACGGATCCGCCGCCGTGACCCTCGTGTGCTGGGCCGCCTGGCTGAGCCGGGTCATCGACAACGTGCCGAAGGTGGGCCTCGGCTGGCCCAACCTTTCGCCGACCCAGGCCTTCATCGAGAACCTCCTGCCGGGCCTCAACCTGTTCCGCGTGCCGGCCATCCTGCGAGACGTCATCACCCGCCTGGAGCCCGACGGGGGCCGCGGCAACGCGATGATCGCCGCCGCCTGGCTTGGCCTCGTCGGCGGGGTGTTCCTGCCCGCGGTGACGAACCGCCTGCTGCTGCTGACCCCGATTTCGAGCGACTCCAGACTTACGGTCGCCCTGATGGTTGGGCAGCTGGCGCTGGGACTCACCCTGGTCGGGATCGCCTTCCTCATCGCGATCATCCGCCGGATCGAGGCCGGCATGCGCGCCGCCGCGCGAAACGTCGAGGGCAGACGGCGCGTCGATCCCACCGCCGAGCCGACCGAAGCGACCGCCTGAGGGGTCTGCCGACTACGCCGGCGGGCGAACGCGCAGGCCGCGCGCCGCCCGAGTCGCGGTGGCGGCAAGGCGCCGAAGAATCCGACGGACCGGCTGAGGAACCACACGCCGGGCGAAGCGGCGGAACGGATGAACGGGCCGCCTGGCCGGTGGGCGCGCATACCTCCGAGACGCTCGGGGATGCGGCGGGAGCATGTTCGACCGCTCCAGGTTCGGTCCCTTCTCGATGAAGGCGATGTTGTGATAGAAGGCGATCGACGTGATCCACAGATCGGTATAGGTCGGCTCGTAGCCTGCGATGTCGAACTCGGCATAGTTGAGCCCGTCCGCCAGGCGCTGCAACAGCGTCATCGACGTGCCGCTCGTGTTGGGCGTGCTCGATCCCCCGTATCGTTCCCAGTAGGCCGCCTGGAGGTCTTCGATCACGTAGACGCCGCCGTCGCTGACGTGCGGAAACAGCACCTGGAAACTCGTGATGACGTGGTCGCTGCGGTGGCTGCCGTCGTCGATGACGACGTCGAACGGACCGAACCGCGACGCAAGATCCTCGAGCACGGCGGGATCGCCCTGGTCTCCTCGAACGATGACGATCCGGTCCTCCGAGAAGTGCGCCTTGTCCTCGATATCGAGCCCGATCACCTTGCCGCGCGCGAAGTAGGACTTCCACATCCGCAGCGACGCGCCTCCGACGGCGGAGTCGGCATAGCCGCCGACGCCAATCTCCAGCAAGGTGATGGGTTGGCCACGCAACCGTCCGAGATGACGCTCGTAGGCGGCCGTGTAGGAATGCCCGCCTTCCTTGTCAGTCCCCGTCGCGATGGCAAGATCGCGAAGCGATGGCTCGGCGATGGCGGTGGATGGCGCGTGGCGCCGGTCGGCCCCCCGCCCATCGCGCGTCATCTGGTTCGTCGCGCCATCGCTGAGTCCATCCGCCGGCTCCCCCTACCCCGCGGCTAGCGCCAGGTCCGGGCGACGTCCGGGTAGAGCCGCACGCGGCGGTACGGCTCGCGTCCGCGCGACCGCGACACGACGTTCGCCCGTTCTGCCATCTGGTGTTGGAGACGGCGGATGTAGGCGTTCTGCGGCGACAGCTCGACCGGCTCCGAGCGCTGGAGCACGACGCCGATCGCCTCCTCCGTCTCGGCCAGGGCGGCCTCGCGCGGGTCGACCTCGAGCGAGAAGATCGACGTCAGGCTGGCCTGCATCTGAATCATCGTGTTGCTCTTGAGGACGTAGATCGGGAGGCCGCGCTCCTCGGCCTCGCGCAGCATCGGTGTCTTCTGCTTGTACTCGTTCTTCAGCGTCATGACGACGTCAGCCTCGTCGACGTCGCGAGCGATGATGACCGGCAGCTGCAGCTCGCGGACCGCCTGCTCCAGGCGCTTGCGACTGATCCCCTGCGGTACCACGCGGAGCGTCGGGAGCGACGTGCCCGTCTCGATCCGCAGCGTCTCGCCGTCCTGTGCGATGGCGGCCGCGACGGCCTGGTCGGCAGCCGCCTCGTCGTCGGCATCGGCGTCGTCGCCGTTGACCGGGCCGGTCCCCTCCTCGGCCTTCAGCGCCGTCAGCGCACGGGACGCCTGGTCCCGCCACGCCCGCTGGCGCTGGAGCTCGCGCGCGTCCCGGGCCCGAGGCTCGACGACCGGGACGGCGCCGCGCTCGAGCGGGCCGCGATCGGCGATCTCGCCGGCGACGAACGGGAGGTCCTCGAGCGACGCCTCGCCGCGCGTCCGACCCGGCGGCGCCGCAAATCGCTCGCCCGGCAGGACGGGACCGCTCGCCCCACCCCCCGGGCCGGCCTCGCCCCGGCTGGCCCCCTCGCGGCCCGATCCGCCGCGGGTCGGGCGCCAGCCGCCGGACGCGCCGGGCCGGTAGCCCGGGCGATAGCCGCCGCGCTCCGCCTCACGGAATACGCCCGAGCGGTAGCCGCTCTCGCCGCGCCAGCCCGGCTCCGTCCTCCAGCCCTGTCCCGACCCGACCAGGCCGGCGAATCGTTCGGTGCTCAGCTGCTCGCGTGGCGACGGCCGCGGCCGCGACTGCGATCGGTGGACACCCTCCTCATCGCGCCAGCGCAGCTCTGGGGCGACGGCGTCGCCGCGGAGGAGGTTGTCGACGGTCTCCCCGACGTCCGGGTGAACGAGGACCCGATCGCGGTCCTGGATCTCGATCACGACGTCGAACGTGGGCGGCGCCTTCCGCTCGAGGACGCTCTTCTGCGTCCGTCGCCGGCGCGCCTCCTCGTCGCCAAGGGTCACGCTCTGGATGCCGCCGATGAGGTCGGACAGGGTGGGGTTGAGCATCAGGTTGTCGAGGTTGTTGCCGTGGGCCGTGCCGATGAGCTGGACGCCGCGCTCGGCGATGGTCCGCGCCGCCTGCGCCTCGAGCTCGGTCCCGATCTCGTCGATGACGATGACCTGGGGCATGTGGTTCTCGACTGCCTCGATCATCACCTCGTGCTGCATCGATGGCGTCCGGACCTGCATCCGGCGAGCCTTGCCGATGGCCGGGTGGGGGATGTCGCCGTCGCCGGCGATCTCGTTCGACGTGTCGACGACTACGACGCGGTTGCCCAGGTCGTCGGCCAGGACGCGGGCCGCCTCGCGCAGCATCGTCGTCTTGCCGATGCCGGGCCGGCCCATGATGAGGATCGACTTCCCGGTCTCGACGAAGTCGGCGATGATCTCGATCGTTCCGTAGACCGCCCGCCCGATCCGGCAGGTCAGCCCGACGATCTTGCCGTTGCGGTTGCGGATCGCGCTAATGCGGTGGAGCGTCCGCTCGATGCCGGCGCGATTGTCGTCACCGAACGTCCCGATGTGGTCGACGACGTGGCCGATGTCGGCCTCGGTGATCTCGCGGTCGAGCAGGGTCACCTCGCTGTCCGGGAAGCGGGCCTCCGGCCGTCGCCCCAGGTCGAGGACGACCTCGATCAGCGCCTGCTTGTCGTCGAGGCGGTGGACCGCGTCGACGATCTCCGGCGGCAGCGCCGCGAGCAGGACGTCGAGGTCGTCGATCGACTCGCGACGGCGTTCTTCAGGCACCACATCCTCCCTAGCGGACGCCGGCCGGCACGAGTGCCGGCTCGGCGACACGAACCATGGTCTCCTTCATCAGCAGGGTGACCGTCGCGATCGGCGAGAACCCCAACTCCTCGAGGCGGCGATCGACCGGGGATTCGTAGGTCCGGACCGGGGCGATGACGCCATGATCGTGACGATGATCGCTGCCACGTTGCGTTCGCGCCGAGATCACGCCGAGGCCGTAGCGGACGAGAGGCGAGGCATCCACACCCGGACAGACGATGACCTTCAGATAGTGTGGCTGGTCCTCCTTCGCCACACCGACCTGGACGAAACCCTCCAGCTGGGTGCCGTCCGCGCCGCCGCCGGGCGCTTCCTGGACCCAGGCCTCGACGTCGGCGAAGCGGAGGATGGGGGCGAGGCTTGAGCGCGGCACACGCCACTGCGTCCCCTGCCGCTCCCAGTCGCTGAGTCGGAACGCCTCGAGCCGCTGGACGGGCTGGGGGGTCGCGGCCGCGTAAAGCCGGGAGAGCGCGACGGCGTCGACCGACGCCGTCGGTCGGATCCGCGCCTCGCCGGCGGCCGCCTCGGTCATCGGCTTCGGCAGCGCCTGGTCGCTGGAGCGGAACAGGATCCGCTCGTCGCCATAGCGCGCGAAGCCGGCCTGCATGAACAGCTCGACATTGCCGTCGGCGTCGGCGCAGGCGACGTGAAAGCGCGTCGCGCTGCGCTTCGCGCCGTCACGCAGGAGCTGCTGTACGAGCCGGAAACGGACGTCGCCGGCATTGCCCATCCCGACGGCGTCGAGCTCCACGATCGTCCACTCGTCGCGGATCGACTCACGCTCGACGCGGATCAGGCCGGCGAGCCGACCCTGGTCCTCGTAGACGAACAACAGGTCGTGCGGCCGGAACGCCCCGAGCGGGAGCCGGAACAGGCTGAACATGCCGATCGGCGGCCCGCTGACCGGCAACCCCAGCGAGCGGGTGTTCTCCCCGTCGCTCTGGCACAGCCGC
>JBGPDX010000113.1:0-7950 GCA_041482475.1 Candidatus Limnocylindria bacterium
CCGTTGTAGGCGGCCAGCTCGACCCGCTTGAGGTCGACGAGGATCATCCGAACGTCGTCCGGCGAGGCCTGGCAGAGCAGGCTCGTGATGAGGGCGTTGACCATGACGCTCTTGCCCGACCCGGTGGCGCCGGCGATCAGGAGGTGCGGCATCTTGGCCAGATCGACCGCCTGGGCCTTGCCGGCGACGTCCCGCCCCAGGGCGAACGTCAGGCTCGAGCCGGAAGCCGTGAAGTCGACCTCTTCGAGGATCCGGCGCAGCGCGACGATGTTGAATTCCTTGTTCGGGATCTCGATGCCGACGGCGCTCTTGCCCGGGATCGGCGCCTCGATGCGGAGCGATCGCGCGGCGAGCGCCATGGCCAGATCGTCGGCCAGCGCCTCGATCCGGCTGACCTTGATGTCCGGGGCGGGCTGAACCTCGTACTGGGTCACGACCGGGCCGGCATTGCGAGCGACGATCTGGGCCGGGATATTGAAGCCGGCCAGTTTGCGGACGATGATCTCCTCGTTCCTCCGGTGGACGATCTCCTCGCCGCCCGGCGCGGCCGGCATCTCGACGTCGTCGAGGAGTGTCAGCGGCGGCAGGATGTAGTCCCTCCGCTCCCGTGTCCGGGGCGAGTCGCGGGCATCGGTGACGTCGTCGATCGCGCGCTCGGCGACCAATGTCGCGGCCAGGCTGCGACCGTCGCGCGCCGGCGCGAACGTCGCCGATGCCGGCGCGGTGCTGGGCACGGCCGACGGGATCGGCAGCTCCTCGTCCTCCTCCTCCTCCTCGTCCTCCTCGTCGTCGCCGTTGCCCCAGATCCCCGTCTGGCCGCCGGACGAGCCGGGTCCCACCGCCAGCCGCAGCTTCCTGCCGCGTGGCGCCTCCTCCGTCTCGTCATCGTCCGACGACGGATCGCGCTCCTCGCCCGGCTCGCGCCGCATCGATGCGGCGGCCGTGGAACCCACCCAGCGAGCCGTACCGGTCACCGGCCGGAGCAGCTCCTTGAGCTGGAGGTTGAATGCCAGGAGGACACCACCGGCCGCGACCCCGAGGAGGACGACGACGGCCCCCGGTCGGGTGAGCAGGGGGGTCAGCACCGTCTCGACGAATCGACCGATCCGACCCATCTGGGCCAGCTCCGTGGCCTGGATCGCCCCCAGCAGCCCGACGTAGGAGATCGCGACGCCCGCCAGGGTCAGCCTCCAGCCGGACTCCGGCTCCTTGCCGGGGCCCCACTCGACATACCAGCCGGCGGCGATGAGCAGCAGCGGCAGCATCCATCGGCCGGCGCCGAAGAACGGGACGACGGAGTCGCGCCACCAGTCGGTCAGCTTGCCCTGGCCCGGCAGGCCGAAGGCGATCAGGGTGACCGCCCCAAGGACGAGCAGGGCGATGCCGATGATCGACCGACCGACGTCCGGGCTGATCGGCGGCAGGCTGAAGCTCGGCAGCGACAGCCCGCCGCGTCGCCGCCGACCGCTCCGTCTGCCCGTCGATCGCCGCGTTCTCGCCATGCCTAGACCTCCACGACGACCGGGAAGACCATCGGTCGCCGTTTCGTCTGTTCGTACAGGTAGCGCGACACGCCGTCCTTGATCTGGGACTTGAGCAGGGCGATCTCGCTGATGTGGTCGCCCGGGTTCTCGATCGAGGCGATGACGCGATCGGCGGCGCCGCTGATCAGCGGATCGTGCTCGTTCAGGTGGACGAAGCCGCGGGTGATGATCTCCGGCCGGCCGACCACGTTGCCCGTCTGCTTGTCGACCGTGACGACGATCATGAACATCCCGTCGTTGGCCAGCGCGCGCCGGTCGCGCAGGACGATCTCGCCCACGTCGCCGACCGACAGGCCGTCGACGAAGACGTAGCCGGCCGGCACGGGCTGGCCCCGACGGGCCGTCCCGTCGGCGAGGATCTCGATCGGCGTGCCGTTCTCGATGATGAACACGTTCTCCGGCAGGACCCCGGTCTCGATCGCCAGGCGGCCGTGCTGGACCTGCATCCGGAACTCGCCGTGGATCGGGATGAAGTACTTCGGCTTGGTCAGGCCCAGCATGAGCTTGAGCTCCTCCTGGCTGGCATGACCGGAGACGTGGGCCCGCTTGATCGTGTGATAGAAGACGTTGGCGCCGGCCTTGAAGAGGTTGTCGATCGTGCGGGAGACGTACTCCTCGTTGCCCGGGATCGGGCTGGCCGACACGATCACGGTATCGCCGGGCTGGATCTCGACGAAGCGGTGGTCGCGATTGGCCATCCGGGCGAGGCCGGACATGGGTTCGCCCTGGGCGCCGGTGGTGGCGATCACGAGGTGCTTGTCGGGGACGTCGGCGATGCGGTCCTTGGCCACGATCCGTGACGGCTCATAGGTGAGATAGCCAAGGTCGGTGGCGATCCGGAAGTTCTGCTCCATCGACCGGCCGATGACCGCGACCTGGCGGTCGAACGAAGCCGCGGCGTCGAGGACCTGCTGGATCCGGGCGATGTTGCTGGCGAAGGTGGCGACGATGACCCGCCCGTCGAGCGGTTCCATGATCTCGCGGAACGCCTCGCCGACCGTCCGTTCGGACGGCGTGTAGCCCGGGTTCTCCGCGCGGGTCGAGTCCGACAGGAGACAGACGACGCCCTCGGCGCCGAGCCTGGCGAGGATCGCGAAGTCGGACAGCTTGCCGTCGACGGGCGTGTGGTCGAACTTGAAGTCGCCGCTGTGGACGACGATGCCGACGGGCGTCCGAAGGGCGATCCCCATGGCATCCGGGATCGAATGGCCCACCCGGAAGGCGATAACGCCGAAGGGCCCGATCTGGAGCTCGTCGCCCGGCTCGAGGGCGATCATCGGGTTGTCGTGGAGCTTGTGCTCCTTGACCTTGTTGCCCAGCAGGCCGCGGGCGAGCGTCGAGGCGTAGATCGGTACGCCCGGGAAGTCCGGCAGGATGTACGGCAGGCCGCCGACGTGATCCTCGTGGGCGTGGGTGATCAGGAACGCGCGGACGTTCGCCTTGCGATCCCGCAGGTAGGTGATGTCGGGGATGACGAGGTCGATGCCGAACATCTCCTCGTCGGGGAACATCAGGCCGCAGTCGATGATGACGATGTCGTCGCCGTACTCGAAGACGTACATGTTCTTGCCGATCTCCCCCACCCCGCCGAGCGGGATGATCCGGAGCGGCTCGTTCGGTCCTGGCATCGGTGTCCTGTCGACGCTCAGAGCTGGAAGAGGCCGGTCTGTTCGGCGGCCTCGGCAGGTGGCGGTTGGTCGGCTTCCGCCGGCGAAGGCGTCACGGGCGCCTCGGCTGCCGCCCCGACGGACGCGGCGGCTCCGACGGCGACGAGCTCCGGCTCATGATCCTGGAGGGGAGCCGTCTCGAGGGCCGACTCGCGGGACGCGCGCCGAGCCCGGGCGGACTGGAGAGCAGCGGGAACGCCGGCGACGTCCGCGTGCGACGTCCGGTCGACCGCAGGCGAACGGAGTGCGGCGGCCGGATGGTAGAGGGCATAGACGCTGGCGTCGGCGGCGCCGGTTGCCGGGTCGACGGGCCGCACGGTGCCGTGGGCCTGCGAGATCCGGGCGTCAGGCATGAACGCCGCCATCGAGAACCGGCCCAGCGTCACGACGAGGGCGGGGTCGAGCACCTCGAGCTGACGGCGGAGGAAGGGCTGGCAGGCCGCGATCTCGTCTGGCAACGGGTCGCGGTTGTCCGGCGGCCGGCACTTCACGACGTTGGTGATGAACACCTCGTCGCGCGGCCACTGGATGGAGGCGAGCAGCTCGACCAGCTTGTCGCCGGCCCGTCCGACGAACGGCCGACCCAGGCGGTCCTCGTTGAAGCCCGGTCCCTCGCCGACGAGCATCACCTCGGTCGAGGGGTGACCCTCGCCCGGCACGGCGTTGGTGCGCGACTCGTGCAGCCGGCATCTTGTGCACGCCCGGACCTCGCGCGCGATGACCTCGAGCGCCGCCTGGCGCTCGGCGTGTGTCATACGCCCCCCGCCGGCGCGCCAGCCCGCCGCGACGCCGCCCGCACCTGGTCCCGCGCGACGAGCAGCTCGGCCAGCTCGACGGCGTTCGTGGCCGCGCCCTTGCGGAGGTTGTCGCTGACCACCCAGAACGCGAGGCCGCGACCGTCCGGGATCGACGGATCGTGCCGGACGCGCCCGACGAAGACCTCGTCGCGCCCGGCGGCTTCGGTCGCCAGCGGGTAGTCGTGGGTCGCCGGGTCGTCGCGGACGACGACGCCGGGGACGGCCCCGAACAGCCGCCGCGCTCGTTCGGGCGTCAGCGGGTCGCGCGTCTCGACGTGGACGGCCTCGGAATGACTGACGAAGACGGGGACCCGGACGGCCGTGCACGAGATCCGCAGCTCCGGCAGGTGGAGGATCTTGCGGCTCTCGGTGACGATCTTCCACTCCTCCTTGGTGTAGCCGTTGTCGAGAAAGGCGTCGATCTCGGGCAGGGCGTTGAAGGCAATCGGGTGCGGGTAGACGTTCGCAATCTTCGGCCGCCCCTCGACGTGGGCCCGGACCTGGTCCTCGAGCTCGGCCAGCGCGTCGGCGCCGGTGCCGGACACCGACTGGTAGGTATCGACGACGACCCGCTCGATCCCCACGCTGTCGCGGAGGGCCATGAGGATGGGGGCGAGCTGCATCGTCGAGCAGTTGGGGTTGGCGACGATCCCCTCGTGCCAGGCCAGGTCGTCGGGGTTCACCTGGCTGACGACGAGCGGGACCTCCGGGTCCATCCGCCAGGCGCTCGAGTTGTCGATGACCGTGGCGCCGCGAGCGGCCGCCTCGGGCGCGAGCTTGGTCGAGACGTCGGCGCCGGCGGAGAACAGGGCGATGTCGACGCCATCGAAGGCCTGTGGCGTGGCCTCCCCGATCTCGTAGGTCCGTCCGTCGAGCGAGACGGTCTGGCCGGCGGACCGCCCCGAGGCGAGCAGCCGCAGCTCGCCGATCGGGAATTCCCGTTCGGTGAGGACCTGGATCAGCGTCCGACCGACGACGCCCGTGGCGCCGACGACCGCGACGGTCAGGGATCGGGGGGTCATCCGGGGGGCGTCGCTCCGCTGGCTGGTGTCATCGCCCGGGCACCGGCCGAGTATACCAAGCGAGGTCCGCGGGCCCAGTGCTCGCGGAGCTCCCCCTGGGCACGCGGAGGGCGAGAATCGGCCTCGCGGGGAGGCCTGCCGGACCCCCGCGATGCCGTCTCAGCGTGGGCGACGCGCGCCCGTCAGACGGGCTCCTTGGCGAGGTGGCGCTGCATGGCCGCCTTGCGGGAGAGGTTGATCCGGCCCTGCCGGTCGATCTCGGTGACGACCACCATGACCTCGTCGCCGACGGACACGACGTCCTCGACGCTGGGCACATGGTAGTCGGCGAGCTCGCCGATCCTGACCAGTCCCTCCTTGCCGGGGAGGATCTCGACGAAGGCGCCGAAGCCCATGATCCGGGTGACCTTGCCCAGGTAGAGTGCGCCGATCTCGACGTCGCGGGTGAGGCTCTCGATCCACTGGATCGCCTTCCGCGCGTTGTCGCCGGAGACGGCGGCAATCTCGACGCTGCCGTCGTCCTCGACGTTGATCTCCGTGCCCGTCTCTTCCTGGATCTTGCGGATCATCGAGCCGCCCTTGCCGATGATCTCGCGGATCTTTTCGGGGTTGATCTTGATCGTGGTGATGCGCGGTGCGAAGTCGCTCATCTCCCCGCGAGCCGCCGGGAGCACCTCGACCATCTTGTCGAGGATCAACAGCCGGGCCGCGTGGGCCTTGCTGAGGCCCTCGCGGATGACCCGCTCGTCGATGCCCTTGACCTTGATGTCCATCTGGAGCGCGGTGATCCCGTCGCGCGTGCCGGTGACCTTGAAGTCCATGTCACCGAAGGCGTCTTCCTTGCCGAGGATGTCGGTCAGGACCGCAAACTTGCCGTCCGCCTCGAGGACCAGGCCCATCGCCGCGCCGGCCACCGGCGCCTTGATCGGCACGCCCGCGTCCATCAGGGCAAGGGTCGAGCCGCAGGTCGAGGCCATCGACGTCGAGCCGTTCGACGTGACGCACTCGGACACCAGGCGGATCGTGTACGGGAAGTCGGCGTGGTCCGGGAGGACCGGAATCAGCGCTCGCTCGGCGAGGTTGCCGTGGCCGATCTCGCGCCGGCCGGGGCCGCGCATCTGCTTGTTCTCGCCGGTGCTGTACGGCGGCATGTTGTAGTGGTGGATGTACCGCTTCTCCGTCTCAGGGCTGATCGTGTCGATCCGCTGCACATCACTCGACGGCCCCAGCGTCGCGACCGTCAGGGCCTGGGTCTCACCACGGGTGAAGAGCCCGGAGCCATGGGCGCGCGGCAGGAGTCCGACCTCGACCGAGATTGGTCGGAGGTCGTCGAGTCCGCGGCCGTCCATCCGGATCCCGTCACTGAGCACGAGCTCGCGGACGGTCTTCTTGTGGACCAGGCCGAAGAGGCCCTTGCCGACACGCGCCTCGCGGCGCGCGGCGTCGAGCATGGCCTTGGGGTCGCCGCCATCGCGACTCGCACGGATGCTCCCCGCGATCGCCTCGCGGAGGCGATTGATCCGCTTGGGCAGGTCCGCCGCGAAGGCCAGGGCCAGCTCGGCGGTCGCCTCGGCGTCGGGCAGGGCGCGATGGGTCGCCGGCATCTCGACGCCGAGGAACCGGGCGAGGTCGGCGAGCTTGTACGACTCCGAGCCACCCGGGAAGCTCTCGCGGGCGAGGGTCAGGGTGTCGAAGTAACGGCCCGCCTCGAAGCGGTAGCCGTCGCCGAGGGCCTCCTCGAGGAACCCGAGGTCGAACCCGACGTTGTGACCGACGAGGGTCGAATCGCCGGCGAAGGCCAGGAACTGACGAGCGGCCTCCTGCGGCTTCGGGGCGCCCTTGACGTCCTTGTCGGTGATGCCGTGCATCTGGTGACCGACGATCGGGCGACCCGGGTCGACGAGCGTCGACCAGCGGTCGGTGATCTTGCCGCCCTTGAGCTTGACGGCGCCGATCTCGAGCAGGTCGGCGAGCTTGGGGTCGGTTCCGCTGGTCTCGACGTCGACGACGACGAGCTCGGCGCCCGAGTCGACCGCCTTGATGAAGTCCAGGACTGAATCGGTGCCCGGCTCGATGAACGGCAGGCGCTTGGGCTTGCCGACCGCCTTCTGGAGCTGATCCTGCAGGTCGATCAGCGGCCGGATGGCGCGGTGGGCGAACAGGATCGCCTCGGCCATGACGTCCTCGGGCAGGATCTTCGCGCCCGCCTCGACCATCATGATCGCGTCGCGGGTGCCGGAGACGATGAGGTCGAGCTCCGAGTCCACGAGCTGGCTGACGGTGGGATTGACGACGAATTCGCCGTCGATCCGGCCAACGCGGACGGCGCCGATCGGACCCTGGAACGGGATCTCGCTGATCGTCAGCGCGGCCGACCCGGCGATCGTCCCGAGCACGTCGGGATCGTTCTCCTGGTCCGTCGACAGGACCGTGATGACGACCTGGACGTCGTCCTTGTAACCCTCGGGGAAGAGCGGTCGAATGGGACGGTCGGTCAGCCGGGCGGCCAGGATGGCGGCCTCCGACGGGCGCGACTCGCGCTTGATGAAGCCGCCCGGGATCTTGCCGGCGGCGTACATCCGCTCCTCGAAGTCGACGGTCAACGGGAAGAAGTCGAGCCCGGGTCGGGGCTCCGAGCGGTTGGCGGTGCCGAGCACCATGGTGTCACCGTAACGGACGGTGACGGAGCCGCCGGCGAGCCGCGCCAGCTTGCCGGTTTCGATGGTCAGCGTTCGGCCACCGAACTGGGTCTCGAAGACCTGGGACACGGGGTGTGGATCCTCCTGACTCGTCGTCGGAGGAGAGACCGTGGGCTGTCGGCCCGTCGCCGTCTTGGGTTCGGACGCGAGGGGACCCGGGGCGCGAGCCCAGGGTCCGGAGCGGGTCGCCCTAGCGGCGGAGTCCGAGCCGTCCGATGACG
>JBGPDX010000114.1:0-7838 GCA_041482475.1 Candidatus Limnocylindria bacterium
CCACTCCGGCGCCGGCCACGGGTTCGGCCGAAGGGGCCGACGAGGCGGAGTCCGGTTCGCCGGAGCGCTAGCCCGTGTTCGAGTCGCTCCTCAACGCCTTCCGCGCGCCGGACATCCGCCGCCGGGTCCTGTTCGTCCTCGGCGTCCTCATCGTCTTCCGGTTCCTGGCCCACGTGCCGGTGCCGGGCGTCGACAAGACCGCCCTGGCGAGCTTCTTCAACAACAACCCGCTGTTCGGCCTGATCGACCTCTTCTCGGGCGGCGGCCTGTCGAACTTCTCGGTCGTTGGGCTGGGCGTCAACCCGTACATCAACGCCTCGATCATCATGCAGCTGATGACCGGCGTCATCCCATCGCTCCAGGCGCTCAGCAGGGAAGGGGAGTACGGGCGCAACAAGATCAACCAGTACACCCGTTACCTGTCCGTCCCGATGGCCATGCTGCAGGCCTACGGGTTCCTGGCGTTGCTCAACTCGCAGCGGATCCTGACCGGCGGATTCAGCCTGTCGAGCTTCACGACGCTGACCCAGATCGCGACCCTGACCGCCGGGGCCATCGCCCTGATGTGGATCGGCGAGCTCATCACGGAGCGGGGAATCGGCAACGGCATCAGCTTCATCATCTTCGCCGGCATCGTCAGCCGGGCGCCGGGCGCCATCGGCGGGTTCATGGTCAACCCGAACTTCACGATCCTGGTCGGGTTCGCCGCAATGGCCATTGCGGCCGTCGCCGTGATCATCTACATCCAGGAGGGCCAGCGCCGGATCCCGGTCCAGTACGCCAGCCGCGTCCGTGGCCGGCGGATGTACCAGGGCGGCCAGACGTTCCTGCCGCTGCGGGTCAACCAGGCCGGCGTCATCCCGATCATCTTCGCCGTCAGCATCCTGCTGTTCCCGCAGCAGATCGCCTCGTACTTCACGACCTCCAGCGTCGGGATCGTGTCGGGCATCGCGTCGGCCATCGTCGGCTTCTTCAACACCCGTTCGGTGACCTACGTCCTGCTGTACTTCCTGCTGACCGTCGGCTTCACCTACTTCTATACGGCGTTCACGTTCAAGCCGGACGAGACCGCCGAACAGCTGCGCAAGAACGGTGGGTTCATCCCGGGCATCCGGCCGGGCCGGCCCACCCAGGACTACCTTGCCCGGGTGGTCTTCCGGATCACCGTCGCCGGCGCGCTGTTCCTGGGACTCGTCGCCGTCGCCCCGACGGTCGCCGGGATCATCTTCCCGGACCTCCAGGGGGTCGCCCTGGGCGGCACGGGGTTGCTGATCGTCGTCAGCGTCGTCGTCGAGACGATGAAGCAGATCGAAGCCCAGCTGATGATGCGGAACTACGAGGGCTTCATTCGGTGACAGAAGGGGCGACCTCGACCATGGGTTGCGGCTCGCCCTCCGAGGTCCGAGCGGGAGCCCCGCGACCGCATTGGCCCGCGGATCCCGACGTTTGACCGTCGTGGTGCTTCTCGGGGCGCCGGGGTCGGGGAAGGGGACCCAGGCCGAGATCATTCGCGATCGCCTCGGGATCCCGCACATCGCTACGGGAGACCTGTTCCGAGCCGCCTTCCGGCAGGGCACGGCGATCGGGCGTGAGTCGCGGCGCTACATGGACCGGGGCCAACTCGTGCCGGACGACATCACGATCCGGATGCTGCTCGATCGCCTCGACCAGCCCGACGCCCGCGGCGGCGCGGTCCTCGACGGCTTTCCCCGAACGGCGGCTCAGGCCAAGGCCCTCGACGAGGCGCTCGCCGAGCGCGGCGGTCGCGTCGACCGTGCCCTGCTCATCGACGTCCCGGCCGAGGACCTCGTCCGCCGGATGGCCGGCCGCCTGATCTGCGCGAAGGCGGGGCACGTCTATCACGAGACGGCGAACCCGCCGCGGGTGCCCGGCCGCTGCGACATCGACGGCTCGCCGCTGGTCCAGCGCGCCGACGACCAGGCCGACACCATCCGGGCCCGCCTGGCCCAGCAGCTGGGCGCGTTGGCGCAGGTCGTCGAGCATTACCGCCTGGCCGGCGTCCTCCGGACGGTGGACGGCCGGCAGCCCATCGACGACGTGTCGCGGGCGTTGTTTGCCGAGCTCGACCCGCCGGTGAAGGTCTGATGGTCACCCGCAAGTCGAAGGACGAGATCGCCCGGATGCGTCGGGCCGGGCGGCTCGTCGCCGAGGTGCTCGCCCTGGTCGAGTCCGAGCTGAGGCCGGGGGTGACCACGGGGCACCTCGACCAGCTCGCCGAGAAGCACATCCGGGCTGCCGGCGCCATCCCGTCATTCAAGGGCTACGGCGACCGCCGCAATCCGTTCCCCGGGTCGCTCTGCGTCTCGATCGACGACGAGGTCGTTCACGGCATCCCGGGCGGCCGCCTGATCCGGGACGGTCAGCTCGTGTCGGTCGATGCCGGCGCCATCGTCGACGGCTGGCACGGCGATGCCGCCCGGACCTTCGCCGTCGGCGACCCCGGCCCCGAGGCCAGCCGGCTCGTCGAGACCACCCGCCTCGCGATGATGGCCGGGATCGCCGCGGCGGTGCCCGGCGCCCGGATCGGGGACATCTCCGGGGCCATCGAGGACGTGGCGAGCCCGGGCGGCTACGGGATCGTCCGCCAGTTCGTGGGTCATGGGATCGGCACGGAGATGCACCAGGACCCCCAGGTCCCGAACTACCGGGCCGGCCCGCGGGGCCTCGAGCTCGTCCCCGGCATCTGCCTGGCCATCGAGCCGATGCTGACCCTGGGCAGCTGTGAGGTGGCCATCAAGCCCGATGGCTGGACGGTCGTGACCCGCGACGGCTCCCTGGCGGCCCATTTCGAACATACGATCGCCGTGACCGACAACGGCCCCGAAATCCTGACGACGATCTGATGCCGCACCGAGGACGGAGGCGAGCTCCCGCTAGCCATCCGGCCGGGGTTTCTGATACGCTATGCGTTCGTGTGTCGGTCCCCGCGGACCGACATTCGCCGTGAGAAAGGGAAGCATCGACGCCTGTGGCCAAGAAGGACGCGATCGAAGTCGAAGGGACGGTCATCGAGCCGTTGCCCAACACGATGTTCGCGGTCGAGCTGGAGAACGGCCACCGGGTTCTTGCTCACATCAGCGGGAAGCTCCGGATGAACTTCATCCGGATCCTGCCAGGCGACCGGGTTCGGGTCGAGCTTTCGCCCTACGACCTGACCCGCGGCCGCATCACCTACCGACTGAAGTAGACGGGACCACCCGGGACCGCACCGGCACGAGGATCGAGTGAAAGTCAGAGCCTCCGTCAAGGCACGCTGCGACAACTGCAAAGTGATCCGACGCCACGGAACCGTGATGGTCATCTGCACCAACCCGAAGCACAAGCAGCGGCAGGGGTAAGCGATGGCAAGGATCGCCGGCGTCGACATCCCGCGTGAGAAGCGCGTCGAGGTCGCCCTCACCTACATCTACGGGCTGGGTCTGCCGACCAGCCAGAAGATCCTGACCCAGACCAACATCAACCCGGACACCCGCGTCCGCGATCTCACCGAGGAGCAGGTCAGCCGGCTCCGCGAGCTCATCGACCGGCGCTACAAGGTCGAGGGCGACCTCCGCCGCGAGGTGGCGCTCAACATCAAGCGGCTGATCGAGATCGGGTCGTACCGGGGGCTCCGCCACCGCCGCAACCTTCCGGTCCGCGGCCAGCGAACGAAGACGAACGCCCGCCAGCGGCGCGGACCGAAGAAGACGGTCGGCGTGCGGCGCGCCAAGAAGTAACGAGGGACAGCAGGGGCATGGCCGAACGGAAGAAAGCCGCCAAGCAGCGGCGTCGGGAGCGGAAGAACGTCCCCCAGGGACACGTCCACATCCAGGCGACGTTCAACAACACGCTCATCACGATCACCGACCCGGCCGGCGCGGTAGTCAGCTGGGGCTCGGCCGGGGTGGCCGGCTTCAAGGGCTCGCGCAAGAGCACGCCGTACGCGGCGGCGCTGTCGGCCGAGGGCGCCGCACGCCGGGCGATGGAGCACGGCATGCGCCAGGTCGAGGTCTACGTCAAGGGTCCCGGCGCCGGCCGCGAGCAGGCCATCCGCTCCCTCCAGGCCGCGGGCCTCGAGGTCTCCGCCATCACCGACGTCACGCCCATCCCGCACAACGGCTGCCGCGCCCCCAAGCGGCGCAGGGTCTAGCGGGTTCCCATGGCCAGATACAACGACTCCGTCTGCCGCATCTGTCGCCGCGAAGGCGCGAAGCTCTTCTTCAAGGGCACCCGCTGCTACACCAAGAAGTGCTCGTTCGAGCGCCGTCCGTCGCCCCCCGGGCAGCACGGCGTCCGCCGTCGCAAGGTGGGTGAGTTCGGCCTCCAGCTGCGCGAGAAGCAGAAGGTCCGCAAGACCTACGGCGTCCTCGAGCGGCAGTTCCGCAACTACTTCGTCGAGGCCGAGTCACGGCCCGGCGTGACCGGCGAGACGCTCCTCCGCTTCCTCGAGCTCCGGCTCGACAACGTCATCTACCGGATGGGCTTCGCCCCGTCCCGCCCGGCCGCGCGCCAGCTCGTCGGGCACGGCCACTTCACCGTCAACGGCCGGCCGACCAATATCCCCTCGTACCAGGTTCGTCCGGGCGATCGGATCGAGGTCCGCGAGACGCACCGAACCCGCGAGCCGTTCAAGCTCGCCAAGGAGACGCTCCGCTCCCATCAGTCCCCTGAGTGGGTGAGCGTCGATGCCGCCAATCTCGGCGGGACGGTCTCCGACCTCCCCCGCCGCGACCAGATGCCGCTCGATCTCAACGAGCAGCTCGTGGTCGAGTACTACTCGAGGTAAGCCCCGCTCATGATCGAACTCGAGAATCCCCAGATCGAGCCCGTCGAGGAAGTCGGCACGTATGCCAAGTACGAGGCCGGCCCACTCCAGGCCGGCTACGGCGTGACCCTGGGCAATGCCCTGCGGCGCGTCCTCCTGTCGTCGCTCGAAGGCGCGGCGGTCACCTCGATCCAGATCCGCGACGTCTACCAGGAGTTCTCGACGATTCCCGGCGTCAAGGAGGACGTCACCCAGATCGTCCTCAATGTCAAGAAGCTGCGGCTCAAGAGCTTCGCGACCCATCCCGTCCAGCTCCGTCTGATCAAGAGCGGCGCCGGCGCGGTGACGGCCGGCGACATCGCCGAGTCGGCGGACGTCGAGATCGTCAACCCCGAGCTACCGCTCATGACCCTCGACACGGACGACGTGACGATCGAGGTGGACCTGACGGTCGAGAAGGGCGTCGGCTACCTCGGAGCCGAGCGGGCCGAGGCGCTGCCGATCGGCGTCATCGCCGTCGACGCGATCTTCACCCCGGTCCGCAAGGTCAACTACTGGGTCGAGAGCATGCGCGTCGGCCAGATGACCAACTACGACAAGCTGACCATCGAGATCGAGACCGACGGCACGATCACGCCCGAGGAGGCGCTCAGCCGGTCGGCCGAGATCCTCGTCAACCAGTTCCGGCCGTTCATCACGATCGGCATGGCCGCCGCCCAGGTCGACCGGGCCGCCGGGGGCGTGCCGCAACTGCCCCCGAACATGCTCGACATGCCCATCGAGGAGCTCGATCTCCCGATGCGCGCCTACAACTCGCTGAAGCGCAACAACATCGTCAAGGTCGGGCAGCTGCTCCAGCTCAAGGACGACGACCTGCTGCGGATGCGCAACTTCGGCAAGAAGTCGCTCGACGAGATGAAGGAGCGCCTCCGGATGCGCGGCTTCATCGTTCCGGAGACCGAGACCGACGGGACCGACGCCGAGGTCGAGGGCGGCTTCGAGGACGAGGCGGAGTCCTGACCGTGGCGCACCGGATCGGTGGCCGCAAGCTCAGCCGGATGCAGGGCCCGCGGCTCGCCCTCTACAAGAACCTGACCGTGTCGGTCCTGCGCTATGAGCGGGTCAAGACCACCGAGGCGAAGGCCAAGGAGATCCGCGGTCGGGTGGAGCGGGCGATCACGCTCGCCAAGCGCGGCGACCTGCCGGCCCGGCGGGCGATCATCGCCCAGTTCCCGAACGAGCCGCTCGTCGTCACCAAGCTGTTCGACGAGATCGCCCCGAAGTACGCCGATCGGACCTCCGGCTTCACCCGGATCGTCCGCATCGGGCAGCGTCAGGGCGACGCGGCCGAGATCGTCCAGATCGAGTTGGTCTGATGGTCGCCGCTGATCCGAGCTCATCGCAGTAACAATCCGGAAACGTGCCCGAGAGGGCACGCCGTTGCGCTATCGCGCAACGGTTGAATACGACGGGACGGATTTCGCTGGATTCCAGGTCCAACCGGGCAAGCGGACCGTCCAGGGAGTGCTCGAGGACACGCTCGCCCGCCTCAGCGATGGGGCTCGCGAACGGGTCGACGGGGCCGGCCGAACCGACGCCGGGGTCCACGCCGCGGGGCAGGTGATCGCCTTCACCTACGCCGGGCGCCTCCCGGCTCCGGAGCTGGTCGCGGCGCTCAATGGGATACTCCCGCCGGATGTCGCGATCCGCGACCTCCGCCGGGTGTCCGCCGGGTTCCACCCTCGTCATGCGGCGCGGTACCGGGAGTACCGCTACACCGTCTGGAACGGGCCGCGCAGCCCGCTCCGCGAGCGAACGGCGCTCTGGGTGCGGGCCCCGCTCGATACCGACGCGATGGCGCGCGCCGGGTCGGTCCTCGAGGGCCGGCACGACTTCAGCGCCTTCGGGTCGGCGGACCGGCAGCCGGTCCGGACCGTGTATGCGGTCCGGGTCCGGAGGGCGGGCCAGCTCGTGACGATCGACGTCAGGGCTGATGCCTTCCTCCGGGGCATGGTTCGGCGGATCGTGGCCGTCCTGCTGGAGGTCGGCCTGGGACAACTGGATGACAGCGCGGTCGCGGCGGCCCTGGCCGATCGTCGACCGGCCCTCAACGGGGCAGCCGCCCCGGCGAAGGGGTTGTGCCTCCGGCGAGTCATCCTCGGACGGCCGCACAGGCGTCGAATGGGAGAACACGACAGACGATGAGCGCGAAGACCTACACGGCACGCGAGAGCGAGATCGACCGACGCTGGTTCCTCGTCGACGCGACGGACCAGACCCTCGGCCGGCTGGCGTCGCGGATCGCGCACGTCCTCGAGGGCAAGCACAAGCCGTCCTTCACGCCGAACCTCGATTCGGGTGATCACGTCATCGTCCTGAACGCGCGGCGGATCAGCGTCACGAGCGACAAGCTCGAGAGCAAGCGCTACATCCGCCACAGCGGCTACCCCCAGGGCTATCGCGAGGAAACCCTGGGACACCTCCTCGAGCGGCGTCCGGAGGAGGTCATCCGGCGGGCCGTCAAGGGCATGCTGCCGCGGACGAAGCTCGGCGCGCAGCAGCTGCGCAAGCTGAAGATCTACCCCGGCTCCGATCATCCCCATCAGGCCCAGCGGCCTGAACCGCTCGCCTGACGAGGAGACCAGATGACCAGTCCAGCCTTCTTCTCCGGTACCGGCCGTCGCAAGACCGCCGTCGCCCGTGTCCGGCTGCTGCCCGGCGAGGGCGAGATCGTCGTCAATGGGCGCTCGCTCGACGAGCACTTCGGCAACGCCGTCAACGAGGCGGACGTCCGTCTCCCGTTCCGGGTCACCGGGACCGAGGGCCGCTACAACGCGATGATCAAGGTCGAGGGCGGCGGCGTGACGGGCCAGGCCGGCGCGATCCGCCACGGCATCGCCCGCGCCCTGCTCGAGGTGGACCCGGAGACGAACCGGCAGCCGCTGCGCCAGGCCGGCCTCCTGACCCGCGACCCGAGGATGAAGGAGCGCAAGAAGTACGGCCTCAAGCGGGCCCGAAAGGCACCGCAATATACAAAGCGCTGACGCAAACCTCGGGCGGATGGAAACCTCGG
>JBGPDX010000115.1:0-7771 GCA_041482475.1 Candidatus Limnocylindria bacterium
GAACGCCCGCATTCGGTCGTGAATGTCCTCGTCTGCGTCAAGCGGGTGCCGGCGACCGGCGGCACGATCGTCCTGACCGCCGACGCCCAGGAAATCGACACCCGCTACCTGGGCTTCACGATCAGCCCGCACGAGGAGTGCGCCGTCGAGGAGGCGGTGCGCCTGATCGAGGCGAACGGCGGCTCGTCGACCGTCATGACGCTCGGGCCCGCGGCGGCCGAGGAGCAGCTGCGCGATGCGATGGCGATCGGCATCGAGCGGGCGGTCCTGCTCGAGACCGACGGCGGCGACTGGGATCCGATCGCGACCTCCATCGCGTTGACAGACGCCATCCGGGCGCAGGAGGCCGCCGGCCAGCGATTCGACCTGCTGCTGTTCGGCAACGAGGCCGCCGACACGGGCGACTACCAGGTGGCGATCCGGGTCGCGACCGCCCTCGGCCTGCCGTGCATCAACGGGGTCAAGGGACTCGACATCCGCGACGGCGTGGCGGTCGCCCGGCGCGAGGCGAGCGCCGGCGGCTGGGAGGTCTACGAGGTCCCCCTGCCGGCGGTCGTCGCCGTCAAGGAGGGGATCAACCTGCCGCGCTATCCGTCCGTGCCGGGCCGGCTTCGGGCCCGCAAGAAAGTGGTCGAGCGGGTGGTTCCGAAGCAGGCGCCAGCCGGCCTCGTGAAGCTCCGCCTGCGGCTGCCCGAGGAGCGCGAGACGGCGACCGAGATCCTGGGCACCGGCCCCGACGCCGCCCCCAAGGTCGTCGAGCTGCTCCAGCGCCTCGGGTTGCTGGCGTCGTGATCCTGACCCTCGTCGAGCACGCCGACGGCCGGCCGGAGCGGCCGTCGCTCGAGGCGCTGGCTGTCGCCCGGCGACTGGGATCCGCCCTCGGAAAGCCGGTCCAGGCCGTGCTGTTCGGGCCGCGTTCGCGCGACGCCGCCAGGCAGCTCGCCGGGCAGGGCGTCGCGACCACGATCGTCGTCGAGGACGCCCGGCTCGACGCCTATGCCCCGGTGGCGTGGGCGGCGTCGATGCAGCAGCTCCTCGACCGCGGCGCGGCAGCCGTCGTCGCGGCGGGCAGCGAGCGCGGCAACGAGGTCATGGCATATGTCGGCGCTCGAACCGGCCTTCCCATGGCCGCCAACGTCGTCGAGGTCACGCCGGGCAAGCCCTTCCGCCTGGTTCGCCAGCGCTGGGCCGGCAGCCTCCTCGAGGAGGCCTCGCTCGACGGCGGCCCGCCGCTCCTGACGATCGCCCCGCACGCCGTGGCCGTCGAAGAGGGCGCCGGAGCCGCGCCGGCGATCGAGGCGTTCGCGCCGGCCCTGACGGACGGAGACCTTCGGGTGCGGGTCGTCGGTCGCGTCGAGCCGGCCGCCGGAAGCCTGTCGCTGACCGACGCCAAGGTGGTGGTCGGTGGCGGCCGGGGCCTCGGCGGTCCCGAGGCGTTCGCCATCCTCGACGAGCTGGCGGGACTGCTCGGTGGCGCGGTCGGCGTGTCGCGCGTGGCGACCAGCGCTGGCTGGCGGCCGCACGCGCAGCAGATCGGCCAGACCGGCCTGCGCATCGCGCCGGACCTCTACATCGCCTGCGGCATCAGCGGGGCCATCCAGCACATCGTCGGTTGCCGCGCCGCGAAGCGGATCCTCGTCATCAACAAGGACCCGGAGGCGCCGATCATGTCGCGCGCCTCGTATGCCGTGATCGGCGACCTGCACACGGTCGTGCCGGCCATCTCGGCGGAGATCCGACGGGTCCGCGGAAACGGAGCGTCGGCGGGATGAGGGGTGGGCGGCGAAACGGACCTTCGCGCCTGCTGTCGGTGGACTAGCTGCCGGCGATATCGCGCCAGCCGCGCCTCGGGTGCCCGCGATAAGTCGCAGGTAGCTAGGCTGGACCGTCGATGGCCCGGCTCGATTCAGGCACGAACCCGGCTAAGCCATCGGCGGTTTGGTTATCACGGCCTTCGAGCTACTCAGGCTTGGGCGTCATCTGCCGACCCTTAGCGGCAGCTATCGCCATCAGCGTCCAGTCCCTGCGCGTCACCCAGTTGCCCTCCTGGCCTCGGGCGTACGTCGGGCCCGAGAAGGGCAACGTTGAGCCAGAAGGCGAAAGAGAACGTCCGTTCTACGCCGAGCCCGCTCGGGCGGCGGCACTGCACCGTCGAACGCCGGTCCGCACAGTGACCCACGTGATGGAGGTCAGGTCAACATCCGCGTGGTGCTGATTACATAGTTGCCCTGGTGTCGGCGCATCCGCCGGTCCACGGGCAGGAGCGCCTCTATCCAATCGACGATCCTCTGGGCGCCGTCGATCAGTTCGAGCGCACGGTCGGCGGACACGACAGTGCCCGTCGTGTCGACCGCGACACCCGAGTGAACCAGCGTGTTCCGCGCTTTGTCGAGGTCCTTGAACAACTGCCACAAAGCTGGGTCGGCAGTCTTGAGTGAGGTTTTGGAGAGCGCACTGAGTAGCGTGTCGAGCTGCTCCTCGGGGTCCGCGGATCTCCGGCGAGACGTAACCCACTCCCAGAAGCCGCGCGGAAGGCGACGGGCCGACGGCAGCTTTGCCAGCGCGATATCCAGATAGGTCTCGAGGCCAGCTTACGCGAGAGCGATCGCCGGCTCGATCATGGGCAGGGAGGCCATCGCGTCGAGCAAGAGGCTGTCCCACGCCGGGGGTTCAAAGCGATCAGCCAGTTCCCGAGTCGCGTCCCACGCTTCCGGCGCAAGAATCGATATCCCCGATGTCTCGGTGGTGAAGTTGAAGCCTCGAATGAAGCCCTTGCGTCGCCGGAGCTCAGAGCCGTCATCACGGAGGTAGCGGGACTGCCAGATCGTTCGACTGGGGTCGAGCGACCGTACGAGATGCACGCGGGCGAGTGACCGATAGGTCGCCAGCCACTTGTTCGCGGCCGCAACGACGACGTTGGCGGACGGGTCGCCTTGAGCAAGGCGTTCCGCGATCGTGCGGGGTGAAGTGAACGCGCGACGGTCGAAGCGCCGGCGACGGAACTCCAGTGTGAGCAAGTCGGCCTGAATGGCCGGCACCCCGTTGATCTCGATAGGGCTCGGCTGCTCAGGATCGGGCGTCGCCGGCCCAAGCCGAGCCGTGAGTTGTGTGATCGGCTCCTTCGCCATCAGCCCAAAGTCGGACTGATGCACCGTCGAAGCTCGCGGCAGGTAGACGAGTACCGCCGCTCCACCCACGCGGAACCGGATTGGCCGAGACGAAACGCCGGTAACCACCGAGATGAAGTAGGGCAAGAGCACATGGACCCGGCACAGCACGTCTATCCCCCTCCACTGATTTGTCCTCCGTCGGCACCCGTCAGGCTGTCACAACGCAGCCAGCGCGCGAGCGGGGGATGACAGGGACGACACGAAGGTCTACCACGACCGGTCCGAGTGCACCCAGGGCAACAACATCTAGATCAGATGCCGCCGCGACGGCCCGGGTGGTCGTCGGCGTTGCAGCCAGTGTTCCCTGTGCCCGTAGAGCACTAGTGCAGTAGCGGCTGCGCCGGTGACCTCCGTTGCTCCAGGCGTAGCCAATGTCAACCGATCTGGCTCGGACGGCACGCGGCCCGACTCGGAGCGGGTTCGCTCAGCCGTTCGACTGGCGGATTCGGGCCGAGATCTTTGCCGCCGCGTCGACAACCCGACCGGCGATCTCGCCCTCGTCGGCTTCGCCGGGGAACCGGTACGAGGGGCCGTGGACGTGGACGGCCGCCACGAGAATGCCCGTTCGATCCTCGATCCCTGCGGCGACGGAGTTGAGGCCCTCGGCGAACTCCTCGTGGACCCAGGCGTAGCCGTCCCGGCGGACGGCGACCAGGCGGTCGCGGATGGCGGCGGGTTCGGTGACCGTTCGGTCGGTGAAGCGCTCCAGCGGCCGCGCCAGGAAGGCGTCCAGCGTCGACGGCGGCACATGGGCGAGCAGGACCAGCCCGGACGAGACGGCGTGCATCGGCGCCCGGGTGCCTGTCCAGTCGCGGATCTGGACCTGGTGGCCGATGTCGACCTGGTCGACGTAGTGGACGTCGAACCCGTCGGGGATCGACAGGCCGGCCACCTCACCCAGGGCGGCGGCGAGCTCGACCAGCAGGGGCCGGGCCAGGGCCACCATGCTACGGACCGGCAGGACCGACGCCGCCAGGGTCACGATCCGGGTCCCCAGGCGGTACCTGGTGTCGCCCGGCACCTGCTCGACGGCACCTTCCCGGACGAGCGATCCGAGCAGCCTGGCGACCGTGCTTTTCGGTAGCTCGACGCGCTCGGCGACCTCGGTCACACCGACAGGGCCGTCGGCCAGCGCACCAAGCACGGCGAAGGCCCGTTCAATCGATTGGACTCTGGACATCGGGCTCCCGGTGGGCTAGGCTGCGGCTCTCGGCGTTCCATGATACGGCACCGTTCCGCATCGTGGAAAGAGTACAACGAGGCAGGACCGCGTGGCGGACCAGAACGAGGACATCGACCTCTCGGCGCTGTCGGACGACGAGCTGGCCGAGCAGATGCACAACGATCTCTACGACGGCCTCAAGGACGAGATCGTCGAGGGCACGAATATCCTGCTCGGTCGCGGCTGGGCGGCCACGCGCGTGCTCGACGACGCCCTCGTCGCGGGGATGAAGATCGTCGGCATCGACTTCCGCGACGGGATCCTGTTCGTCCCGGAAGTCCTCCTCGCGGCCAACGCCATGAAGGCCGGGATGGAGATCCTCCGCCCGCTCCTCGCCGAGACCGGCGCCGAGCCCGTCGGCAAGGTCGTCATCGGGACGGTCAAGGGCGACATCCACGACATCGGCAAGAACCTGGTCGGGATGATGCTCGAGGGGGCCGGCTTCGAGGTCTTCGATCTCGGCATCAACACCGACGCCGACAAGTTCATCGCCGCCCTCGAGCAGCACAAGCCGGACATTCTGGGCATGTCGGCGCTGCTTACCACCACGATGCCGTACATGAAGGTCGTCATCAACGCGCTCAAGGAGCGTGGGATGCGCGACCAGTACATCGTGCTGGTCGGCGGGGCGCCGCTCAACGAGGAGTTCGGGCAGGCGATCGGCGCCGACGCCTACTGCCGCGATGCCGGGGTGGCCGCGGACATGGCTCGGCGGCTCATCGATGAACGGCGGGCATCCTCGGGCCGGCAGCGGCCGGACCTCGGAGCACTCAGTGCCTGAACGTCATTCCTACGGTGGCCATTCCCCGCGTGTCCTCGTGGTGGGCTGCGGCGCGCTCGCCCGCGAGCTCGTCGACCTCACCCGCGGCCTGCCGAACGTCGACATCAGCTGTCTGCCCGCAAGCCTCCACAACCGGCCCGGCGGCATCCCCGCCGCCGTCCGTGACAGGATCAGGCGACGTCGCGCCGGCTACGACCGCGTCTTCGTCGCCTACGCCGACTGCGGCACCGGGGGCCTGCTCGATCGGGTCATCGAGGAGGAGGGCGTCGACCGACTGCCCGGCGCCCACTGCTACGAGTTCTACGCCGGCCGTCCCGACTTCGCCCGCCTGACCGACGAGGAGCCGGCGACGTTCTTCCTGACCGACTTCCTCGCCCGCAACTTCGACCGCCTCGTCTGGCGCGGGCTGGGCCTCGACCGCCACCCGGAGCTGCTGGCCGACTACTTCCGGCATTACCGCCGCCTGGTCTACCTGTCGCAGCGCGACGATCCGGAGCTCGTCGCGGTCGCCGGTCGTGCCGCCCAGCGGCTGGGCCTCGCCTTCGAGCACCGCCGAACGGGCTACGGCGAGCTGGCGACGTCGATCGTCGCCGCGGCCACCACACCGCTGGCGGGCCACGCCTGATGGCCGGCACGCTGACCGTCATCTGGTGGCGCGACATCCCCGCCCAGGTCATCGCCAGGGATCGCCGGCGGGCCAGCAAGGTCGTGTTGCATCCGCGCTTCCAGGTGGCCATCGACAAGGCGGCCGAGAAGGCCGGCCGAAAGTCGATGGACGACTACATCGCCGAGTGGCACAAGGAGCAGCGCGACTGCGGCGACGACCTCGAGACGGTGGCGACGGAGGAGGCCAACCGGCTGGAGCGCGAATACACCAGGGACCGGCTGGCGACGCTCGTGGCCGCCGGCGGGGTTGCCGTTCCGGCCACGGCTCGATGACCCGGACCATCGTCGCGTCCGCCAGCAGGGAGGTCGTGATCGGCTGGGATCGGCCGTTCGTCATGATCGGCGAGCGGATCAATCCCACGGGCCGGAAGCTCCTGGCCGAGGAGATGAAGGCCGGCGACTTCAGCCGCGTCGAACGCGACGCCATCGCCCAGGTCGAGGCCGGCGCGCAGATGCTCGACATCAACGCCGGCATCCCCCTCGCCGACGAGCCGGCCATCCTGGCCCGGACGATCCAGCTGGTCCAGTCGGTGGTCGACGTGCCGCTGTCGATCGACTCGTCGATCGTCGAGGCGCTCGAGGCCGGCCTGGCCGTCTACAAGGGCAAGCCGCTGGTCAACTCGGTGACCGGCGAGGAGGAGCGGCTCGAGCGGGTGCTTCCACTGGTCAGGAAGTACGGCGCCGCCGTCATTGCGATCTCCAACGACGAGACGGGGATCTCGGAGGATCCCGACGTCCGATTCGCCGTCGCGAAGCGGATCGTCGAGCGAGCCGCGGACCACGGCATCCCGCGGGCGGACGTCCTCGTCGATCCGCTGCTCATGCCGATCGGCGCGATGCGCACGGCCGGCCGCCAGGTCTTCCACATCCTGTCCCGGCTGCGCGACGAGCTGAAGGTCAACTCCAGCTGCGGCGCCTCGAACGTCAGCTTCGGGCTGCCGAACCGTGAGGGCATCAACGGCGCCTTCCTGGCGATGGCGATCGCCAGCGGCCTGACCTCGGCGATCACCAACCCGATCTCGGAGGCCGTCAAGCACGGGGTGATGGCGGCCGACGTCCTGATGGGCAACGACCCGGAGTGCGGCCGCTGGATCCGAACATTCCGGGCCGTCCCGGCCGAAGGCGAGCAGTGCCGTCGGATCAATCGACGACGGGCCGGCGGGGTCGCGACGCCGACGGCGGGCTGACTTCGGTGGCCGAAACCCTGGTCATCTTCACCCCGTCCGGCCGCCGCGGGCGCTTTGCCGAGGGCACGACGGTCCTCGACGCTGCTCGGTCGCTGGGTGTCGACATCGATTCGGTCTGCGGCGGGCACGGCCTGTGCGGTCGCTGCCAGGTGGAGCAGGGGATCGGCGAGTTCCCGAAGCACGGCATCACCTCGACGCCGGATCACCTGTCGCCCGAGGGCCCGCTCGAGGAGGACTACCGGCGGAGACGCGGCCTCGGCGCGAAGCGGCGCCTCAGCTGCACCGCTCATCTCCGCGGCGACGCCGTCATCGACGTCCCGCCGGAGAGCCAGGTCCACCGCCAGGTCGTCCGCAAGGGCCTTGATGTTCGGACGTTCGTCATCGATCCCGCCGTCCGGCTGCACTACGTCGAGGTGGCGCGGCCCGAGCTCGCCTCGCCCGGCGGCGACCTCGCCCGCGTCCTCGGGGCCCTCGAGCGCGAGTGGCGCCTGAAGGACCTGGAAACGGATCTCGACGCGATCCGTGCCCTGCAGCCGGCCCTCGAGCGGGGCGGCTACAAGATCACCGTCGCGGTCCACGACGGCCGCTTCCTGACGGCGGTCTGGCCGGGGCTGCACGAGAAGGCCTACGGGGTCGCTCTCGACGTCGGCTCGACGACGATCGCCGGCCACCTCGCGGACCTGGCGGACGGCTCGGTGCTGGCGTCGAACGGCGTGATGAACCCGCAGATCCGGTTCGGCGAGGA
>JBGPDX010000116.1:0-7702 GCA_041482475.1 Candidatus Limnocylindria bacterium
CGCCGTCCAGTGCCACCCGGAGCGGACGGAGTCGACGCCGGATGCCTTCGAGCGGTTGTTCCGCGTCTTTGTCGACGCCTGCCGCGGGACGGTCGCCGCCCGCGGGGGCTGAGTCGCCGCCGGGGCTGAGCAGTCCGTGAGAGCTGCGCCGCTCGCGGGGGCTGAGCCGTTCGGCCGCCGCTAGGGCGAGGCGAGATCGATCAGCGGACCACGTCAGGCGCCGCGGATGCGGACCCGGGCGCCGACGGCCACGCCGAGGCGCCTCGCCGCGTCGGCCTGGTTGTCGGCGAGGCTGAGCCTGCCCAGCGAGTCCTCGAACAGCAGCGATCGTCCGACGGCCACCCGCCCGAACGTCTGCTCCCACGTCGTCCGTTCGGTGACGGCGCCGTCGCCGTCGCGTTCCAGCTCGACGACCAGCGGGCGGCCGGCCTGCAGCGGCCCGATGGCGCGGGCCAGGTCGGCCGGCTGGGCGGCGAACCGGACGTTGCCGAAGCTGTCGATGTAGACGACCGCCGTTCGGAGCTCGCCGTCGGCGACCTCCGGCCGAGGCGGTTCGAGGCTCACGAGGCGAGCCACCGGGATCTCGGGACCGATGGCCTCGAACGGGGTGCCGGTGGCGAGATGGGCGGCGACCGGCGAGAAGATGTCGCGGCCGTGGAACGTCGAGGACGTTCGCGGCAGCATCAGGTCGCGGTTCTGGAGCACCCGCGCCTCGACGGCCCCGCCGAGCGCGTCGGCCGCCGGGATGAGCAGCCCGTTGTCCGGCCCCACGAGGAGGTCGCCACGGGCCGTCCGGATGGCGATCGGCAGGCGCTCGGTGCCGACGCCCGGATCGACCACGGCGAGGTGGACCCCGACCGACAGGTACGGCACGGCGCTGGCCATCAGGTAGGCCCCGTCGGCGATGGCGTATTTCCTGATCGAGTGGCCGATGTCGAGGATCTGGGCGTCCGGCGCGATGGTCAGCATCACACCGCGGCAGATGGGCGCCGGGCCGTCCGGGCCGAAGTCGGTCAGGAACGAGATGAACGGTCGGGGCATGCCCGCGATGGTAGCGAACGACGCGGCGCGCGAATCCCGGCCCGGGAATCCGAAACGGCGCCTGGAGGAGGCTAGGCGCCGCTTCGGGAGTGGCTCCGCTGGCGGGAGGAGGGAGAACGCCAGCGGGGCCGGGATATTCGGTTGTGGGCCGTCAGGCCGCCTCGGTTGTTCCGTCGTTGAGGCCGAACCGTCCGGCGACCTGGAGCTCGCGGAGGAAGAGGAGTCGATTCACTTCGACGAGCTTCCAGGGCTGGGATCCCACCTGGATCCCGCACAGGAAGGCCGTCAGGTTGGCCGCCTCGTCAGGCGCCAGTCCCCGCAGCAGGAGGGTTCGGTACGTCGCCCGCGTCTCCGGCCGCATCGTCCGGTCGCTCGATACGGTCGAGCTCCTGGACGCGGGGCCAGACACGCCCGCGGGAGCCACCGCGACCGGCGGCGACGAGACGGCTCGGAAGGATCGCCCGTGTCCCTGTGTACCTCGACGCGCCTGTCCTGCCATGTCTCACGCCTTCGAGTCCCGATTTCCCGTAGCGGTGGTGCGTGGTGCGGTCACGTTCGGATCGTCGGTCGGGCCAGCGGGGGCAACGATGACCCGCAGGTCCCGAGCAACCCGGTACTTGCGGTGAGCCAATCAGCGGTTTGGAGGAGTCGGCCCGGTAGACTGCCGCCGTGCGCGTCCGGACGTTCGAGCTGCGCCTGATCGCCGTCGTCCTGATCGCCGGCTGGACGACGACGGCCGGCCTGTTGCTGCTCGCCTATCACCCGGGTGGCCCGATGGACGTCATCGTCGGCCTGGCGGCCGGCCTGCCGATGGTCATCGCGCTGGCCGGCGTGGCGTGGCCGCCCGTCGCTCGCGGCAACCGGGCCTTCGCGCTGGTCGTCTGGCTGGGGCTGGCGACCCTGCTCCTCCTCGCCCCGTCGATCGGCGGGCTGCTCGACCAGCTGCTGACACGAGGGCCGCAGACGCTGCTGCCGTCGCTCGAGGCCGCCTACCCCTGGCTGCTGGCCCTGCTCGGGACGAGTCTCTTCTCCGGGCTGGGTCTCGCCCGCCAATCGCTGGGCGGCAGGTCGATCCGGCGACGACGCGCCGTCCGCGGCGTGCTCGTCGCCCTCGTCCTGACGCTTGCCGTCGGCTCGGTCTTCACCGTCGTCGCGGTCGGCAACGACGTGGCCATCCGGGATCTCCCGGCGAGCTCGTCGCGCTTCGGTCCGACCGACGCCGACAAGGAACCGCCGGTCTGCGACGACCCGCTGTCGGTGGGCCGGACGGCGCGGCTCGACCTGTCGCTCAACGGCGACGTGGACGGCCACCCGCTGGGAACCGTGGTCATCAGCGGCATCCGATCCGGTTCGGATCTTCGCTGGCTGGCCTATGTCGCCACGAACGCCGAGCTGGGCCAGTTCGGCGCGGCGCGGCTGGACGGAAGCGGCTGGACCCTCGATCCGCGGACCGGCTGGCGCGACGTGGCGCCGGAGCAGCTGGCGGGCGAGACGATCGATGCCCAGGTGCTGGGGGCGGCACTGCAACCGGGCGCCCGGGTCGTGGCGGAGATGCATGGGGTGTCCTTCTTCGAGGGCGCCCGCGCCCGGCACTGCCGCGTGGCGATCGACGGCCCCACGTTCCGCGCCGCGTTCCCCCAGGTGCGCTGGCTCGTCGGCGACGCGGACCTGGCGCGGTGGCGGGGCGAGCTCGACTACTGGGTCTTCGTCGACGGCGAGCTCGGCAGCGTGTCCGGCATGGTCGACGGCAACGCGGCCGGCATCGTCGACGGCGGGCTCCAGGGCCGGCTTCGGGCGTCGATGACGGCGACCGAACGCGACCGCGACCACACCGTCGTCCGGCCGGCCGGCTGAACCCGACGAGCGGGACGAGCACGACGGGCGGGCCGATGGACGGGGAGGGACGGGCCGGGACGAAGCGCGACCGGCTGGCCAGGCTGGGCCGGGTCATCGCCGTCCTGCGCGCGCATCCGGACGGCATCCGGGTGGAGGAGCTGGCCCGCCGGGTGGACGTGTCGATTCGGACCGTCTACCGCGACCTCCGGGCGATCGAGGGCGAGATCGGCGTCGGCGTCTGGTCGGAGGGTGGTGCGTGGGGCGTCATCGGCGACGAGTTCCTGCCGCCGCTCAAGCTGACCCTGTCCGAGGCGATGGCGGTGGTGCTGTCGGCGCGGCTGATGGTCCGCTATGCCGACAAGTACGACCCGGACCTGGCCGCCGCCTTCGAGAAGCTCGAGGAGGGCCTGCCGCCGGCGCTCCGGGAGCACGTCGATCGGACCCTCGACATGCTGGCCCGGCATCCCCGCGATGAGCCATTCAGCCGGCACGTCCATCTGCTGACCCGGGCCTGGGCGGAGCGACGCGTCGTGTCACTCGACTACGACCCGGCCCGCTACGGCACCGGCAGCGAGCGACGGCGGGCCCTCGTCCGGCCGTACCTCATCGAGCCGTCGCTGCAGACCCACGCGCTCTACCTGATCGGCTGGGACGAGACCCGCAAAGCTCTGCGGACGTTCAAGATCGAGCGGATCCGCGACGTCGCCCTGACGCTCTCGATGTTCGATCCGCCGGAGGCCGGGACGGTCGAGGCGATGCTGACGCGGGCCTGGGACATCATCGCCGACCAGCCGGAGGTCGAGGTCGTGCTGCGCTTCGCACCGGCGGTCGCGGCACGCGTCCGGGAGGCGACATGGCATCCGAGCCAGCGCGTCGAGGCGGAGGCGGACGGGTCGTTGCTGTGGCGGGCGACGGTGTCGGGCACGATCGAGATCCGGCTGTGGATCCTGTCGTGGGGTGACGAGGTCGAGGTCGTCGCGCCGGCCGCGTTGCGTGACGACGTCGCCGCCACCCATCGACGGGCGGTCGCCCGCTATGGCGCCTGACGTGGCGGGTCATCCGTTCCGCGCGGTCAACCTCATCAGCGACCCGATCCACGGCTACGTCGAGCTCACGAAGCGGCTGTCGGCGAGTGACGCGGCGGCGGCCGGGCTGCCGGACGAGGCGGTCGCCGAACAGGATCTCCTGGACACGGCCTGGCTGCAGCGGCTGCGCCGCATCAGCCAGCTCCAGAGCGCGCGGTGGGTCTTCCCGACGGCCGAACACTCGCGCTTCACCCACGGTCTGGGGGTCATGCACGAGGCGGGCCTGTGGGGCCGGGCGCTCTATCCCAGCCTCCGGTCCGCCCTGGCCGCGGCGGCCGCGGAGGAGGCCGTGCCTTCGGAGGGACTCGTCGTCGAGACGCTGCGGGTGGCCGGCCTGCTGCACGACGTTGGCCACGGGCCGTTCGCCCATTTCTTCGACGAGCACGTCCTGGCGGCCTTCGACGCGCCGGCGGATGGACGGCGGAGCGGCCCCAAGCCGCTGTCGCACGAGGACCTGTCGCAGCTGATCATCGAGCGTGAGCTGGGTTCGCTCATCGCCGGCCTGCGTCGTGCGCCGGGCGTGTTCCGCGAACGCGATGCCTTCGCCGCCGGCGAGGCGATCGACCCGCGCTGGGTGTCGTTCCTCATCTCGAAGCCCGCCCTCGTCGACGCCTCGATGCCGCGCTGGGTCCGCTGGCTGCAGCCGTTGCTGTCGGGCGTCTTCACCGTCGACAACCTCGACTACGTCCGGCGTGACGCCTATCTCACCGGCGTTGCCGTGGGACCGGTCGACGTCGAGCGGCTCCGCCGCTATACGTTCATCTCGGATCGCGGCCTGACGCTCTACGAGCCGGGCCTCGGCGCGCTCGAGATGTTCCTGACGGCGCGCCTGTTCATGTATCAGCACGTCTACTTCCACCGAACCGTTCGCGCCATCGACCTTGACCTGGCCGACGTCTTCGCGCCGTCGGTCCGGGCGATCTTCGGCGACCGGTCGCCCGCCGACGAGCTGTCCGCCTATGCGGACCTGGATGAGTACGCGCTGCTTCACCAGGCGGCCCTGTGGGTCCGTGGCGAGCAGGTCGCGCCGGCCGCCGAGCTCCGGCCCGGCGACGGCCGGGTGACCCCGGAGGTCGCCGAGGGCTGGCGCGGGATCTTGCTTCGCCGGCCGCGCTGGCGCTCCGATGCGGAGTTCCGGGCCGAGTACGAAGAGAACCAGTTTCCCGAGGAGCGCGTCGCCCAGCTGGGCCGGGCCGAACCGGGGCGTGTGGCGATCGACCTGGCCGTCGTCGATGCCCGGCCGGCGGATTCTACGGCCACCGATTCGCTCCTCGCCGTCGAGGCCCGCGACGGGACGACCTCGCTGCGACTCAGCGACGCGCTCGCCCGGCTGCCCGCCTACGCGCTGATCGCGCGCCGGTATCGCCGAACCTGAGGTGCCACCGCCGACCCCCGCCGCCGTCGTGTTCGACCTGGGCGGCGTCCTCATCGACTGGGACCCGCGCTACCTCTACCGCTCGCTGTTCGACGACGAGGCCGAGATGGAGGCGTTCCTGGCGGAGGTGACGACGCCCGAATGGAACGCGGCGCAGGACGCCGGTCGGCCGTGGTCGGAGGCGGTCGAAGTGCTCGCCACGGAGCACCCGCACCGGCGGAGCCTGATCGAGGCCTACTGGCGGCGCTGGGTCGAGACGCTGGGCGGGCCGATCGAGGGCAGCGTTGCGATTCTCGATGACCTGCGCGGCCGCGGCCTGCGGCTCTACGCGTTGAGCAACTGGTCGGCGGAAACGTTCCCGCTGGCCCGGCCCAGGTTTCCGTTCCTCGACTGGTTCGACGGCATCCTGATCTCAGGTGAGGCGCGGCTGACGAAACCCGACCCGCGGATCTTCGCCCACCTGCTGGAGCGGTTCGCCCTGGAGCCCGAAACGACGGTCTTCATCGACGATTCGGAGGCGAATGTCCGGGCCGCCGCCAACGCGGGCCTGGTCCCGATCCGGTTCATCGATCCGGCGCAGCTCCGCCGCGAGCTGGCAAGGCTGGGGCTGCTGGAGGCGACCGCTAGGCCGAAACCGCCGCCGGCAACAACCCAACGGCCACGCAATCCTCGACCAGCGGGTCGAGGGCGTTCAGGTCGCGGGCGCCGGCGAAGCCCTGGACCATCGCCCGGCTGAGGCCCAGCGACTCGTAGTCGCGAAGGCGCTGCCGGCGCGCCGCGCCGGCGGGCGCATCGGCGGCGGCCCAGATGTGGATCGAGACATCGAGCGTCGCGGGGTCGCGGCCGATCTCCCGGCAGCGCTCCCGGATCACCGGCAGTGCCGCCTCGACGTCCCGCGGCGCCATCGCGTCGAGGTTCAGCTCGTCGGCGAAGCGCGCCGCCAGCCTCCAGGTGACCTTCGGGCCGTTGCCGCCCACGACGATCGGCAGCCGCGGCTGCTGGAGGCCCTTGGGCTCGTGGATCGCGTCGCGGACGTGCGCGTGCACGCCCTCGTAGGTCGCGCGCCCGGGCGCCAGCATCCGGGTGATGATCTCGAGGTGGTCGGCGAGGATCGCCAGGCGTTCGGGCGCATCCGGGAAGCCGTAGCCGTAGGCCAGCCACTCGTCCTGCTTCCAGCCGGCGCCGATGCCCAGCTCGACGCGGCCGCCGCTGATGACGTCGAGGGTGGAGATCATCTTGGCCGTCAGGGCGGCATTGCGATACGCCGCCGCCAGCACAAGATGGCCCAGCCGTGCCCGCGAGGTGACCATGGCCAGCGCAGACAGCTCGACGAACGGCTCGAAGATCGGCGCCTCGATGAGCGGGGGGTCGACCTGGAAGTGATCGTACAGCCAGAGCGATTCGAAGCCCTGGGCTTCGGCCCAGCGGGCGACCTCGACCGTCCGATCCCAGGCGTCGCGCGCCTCCATGCCCAGATACTCGCGATCGCAGCCCTGCGGCAGCGTCAGTCCGATCTTCATGCCCCAACCTCCACACCATCCCGCGCGCCGAATGCCGCGGTCACCCGCTCGCGGACGTGATCGATGACGTCTTCGGTGACCGGCCGCGCGTCGGCGACCGAGTACCACAGGCCGGCGTCGCGGACGTAGGCCGGCAACGTCCGCATCGCTTCGGCGGCGTCGTCCCAGGTCACGCCCATCGCCTCCGGCCGGATGTCGACGCCGGCCCGCCGGATGGCCGCGATCATCGCCTCGAGCCCGTTGTCCTGGAGCGCCGCGCCGACGCAGATGCCCAGCCCCACTGGCTGGCCGTGGATGAAGTGGCGGCCCGTCAAGCGCTCCAGGTTGTAGAAGAAGAAATGCTCGACCCCTTCGATGTGGCGGGGGTTCCAGCCCGAGTCGTGATAGGTCGTGCCACCCCAGCGGTGGGCCTCGACGAGGGTTCGGATGCCCGTCTCGTTCACCTCGCGGATGTCGTCGAGATGGGCGAGGACGCTGTCGAGTCGCTGGCGGGCCTGGGCCACGAGTCCCTCGTCGTACGGCCAGCGGGCCTCGACGCGACCCAGCTCGTGGGCCAGCTTCCAGTCGGCGTGGGCGGTGTGATAGCAGAGCACATCGCCGATGCCGCTGCGGTTGAGCGCGGGCGGCGCCGACTGGATCACGTCGAAGTCGATGTAGACGGCCTGCGGCACGGCCCAGCCCAGGTAGCGGACCTTGCCCTGCGTGCGCAGCCCGGAACGATGGCCGAACGGCGCGTTGACGGTCGTCGCGGTCGGCACCTGGAACAGCGGCCGGAGCGTCCGCCAGGCGAAGAACTTGGCGACGTCGAGGGCCTGGCCGCCGCCCAGGCCGACGATCCCACGGAA
>JBGPDX010000117.1:0-7701 GCA_041482475.1 Candidatus Limnocylindria bacterium
AAACCTCGGGCGGATGGCGTCGCGGGGCTCCGCCTCCGGCCTCGGTGAGCGAGTAGCTCCAGCCTGTTGAGGGTGCCAGCTCGATGACGTCTGTCGCTTCGCCCAAATCGACGCTCGAGGGTCGAGATCTGCTGTCGGCGGCGGACTTCTCGGCGGCGGAGGTGGGTGGGCTCTTCGAGCGAGCGGCGGCGCTCAAGTCGGAGTTCGCCGCGTCCCGGCGCCACGCCCGGCCGCCGCTGCAGGGCCGGACGCTGGCGATGCTCTTCCAACGGCCCAGCCTGCGGACGCGGGTGACGTTCGAGGCGGGCATGACCCAGCTGGGCGGTCACGCCATCTATCTGACGAATGACGTTGTCCTCGGCGCCCGTGAGAGCGTCCGCGACGTGGCCCGGAATCTCGAGCGCTTCGTCGACGCCATCGTGGTCCGCACAGGACCCCACGAGGTGGTCGTCGAGCTCGCGGCTCACGCCTCGATCCCCGTGGTCAACGGGCTGACCCTGCGCGAGCACCCATGCCAGGCGCTGGCCGACGTGTTTACCCTGCGCGAGCGCTTCGGCCGGCTCGACGGCCTTGTCCTCGCGTTCGTCGGCGACGGCAACAACGTCTACCACTCGCTGGCGCTGCTCGGCGCGGCGCTGGGCCTGGAGGTCCGGCTCGCCCACCCGCCGGGCTACGCCCCGAACGAGCGGATCGTCGAGCGAGCCCGGGCGATTGCGGCGGCCGCCGGCGGCCGGCTGGCCTTCAGCTCCGATCCGCGCGAGGCTGTCCGCGGCGCAGACGTCGTCTACACCGACGCCTGGACGTCGATGGGCCAGGAGGCCGAGGCGGAGGAACGGCGGGATGCCTTTGCCGGGTATCGTGTCGACGATGCGCTGCTCGATGCCGCCGGGCCGCGAGCCGTCGTGATGCATTGCCTGCCGGCCCATCGCGGCGAGGAGATCACGTCGGCCGTGATGGACGGCCCGCGAAGCATCATTTTCGACCAGTCGGAGAACCGGCTCCACGTCCAGAAGGCCCTCCTGGTCGAGCTCCTCGGTGCCGGTGCCACGGAGGCCGCGGCGTGAGCGAAGCGGTCTACGAGCGCTACAAGGAAGCCCTCCGCCGAGGCCACGTGGCCACCATGCGGGGCCGGTTGAAAGCGGCCCTGGCCGCCTATGTGGACGCGGCCGCCCTCGCGCCCGACCGCGCCCTGCCGCACGTCAGCCTTGGCGCGACGCTCCGGCGGATGGACCGCAACGAGGAGGCCCTGGCCGCCTTCGGTGTCGCCCTCGAACGCGCCCCGCGCGACGCGGCCGCGCTCGCCGGACGCGCCGATGCGCTCGATGCGCTGGGGCGCCGGGTAGATGCGGCGGACACGCTCGACCTGCTGGCCGACGTCCAGGAGGCAGCGGGCCGGGTGGCCGACGCCTGCGATACCGCGCGGCGGGCCCTCGAGCTGGCCGAGTCGCGCACGCGCCGCCGCCACGTCGAGCGCCTGGTCAGGGCGCTCCGCGACGCGCCACAGGACGCGGTCGTCGCCCCCGCGCTCGAACGCGCGGTGGCGATGCTGGGCCCCGCCGTCCCGGCTCCGGCGCGCGAGGTTCCCTCGGTCGCGCCGGCCATCGTCGCGCCGGTCGATCCGGCGACGGCACTGGAACGGGCCGAGGCGAGCCTGGCGAACGGTGACGATGCGACGACACGGGACCTGCTCGTCCGCGCGGCCGTCGCGCAACGAGCGGTCGGCCACCTCAACGCGGCGATCGACGCCTGCTACCTGGCCCTCGCCGTCGCCCCGGCCGACCCGGAGCTCCACGTCGTCCTGGCCGAGCTGTACGTCGAGCGCGGCTGGCAGGCGCCGGCCGCCGAGAAGCTTCTGCTGCTCGGCCGGCTCGTCGAGCTGACCGGCGACCGGGCGGGTCGCGACCGCCTCTGCGCGGTCGTGGCGCGCAGCTTCCCCGACGACCCGAGGCTGGCCGCCATCTGCATCTGACGCCCGGGCGGCAGTCTCCGCGAGGCCGCTGCGAAGGGGGTTCGGGCGGGGCCCGATGCTAAACTCGCCCGACGATGCGGCAGCTCCTGGAGTCGATCCTCGATCAGGTCAAACCCACGACGCTGATCGACATCGGGATCACGGCGCTCCTCATCTACTGGCTGTTCAGCCTGATCCGCGGGACGCGCGCCGTCCGCCTCGTCATCGGTGTCACCGTCCTGTTCGGGGTCTACGCGGTGGCCCAGGCGCTCGGCCTCCGGCTGCTCACGCAGATCATGCAGACCGGGGCCGTCGTTGGCCTGTTCGCCCTGGTCGTCGTCTTCCAGCCGGAGTTGCGACGCGCGCTCGAGCGGATCGGAAGGGTGGGGTCGTTCGCCTGGATCATGTCGCCGGCCGAGCAGCGTGCCAGTGAGCGGGTAGCCGACGAGGTCGCCCGGGCGGCGGCGCTCCTGTCGCGCGACGGTCATGGCGCGCTCATCGTCCTCGAGCGAGAGACCGGACTCGAGGAGATCGCCGAGACGGGCGTGATGATCCACGGCAACCTGTCGGTCGACCTGCTCCAGACGATCTTCACTCCGCGGACGCCGCTGCACGACGGGGCGGTCATCATCCGTGGCGAGACGATCCTCGCCTCGGGTGCGCTCCTGCCGCTGGCCGAGACGACGATCCACACCGAGCGGTTCGGGACGCGCCACCGGGCAGCCCTCGGGATCACCGAGCAGACCGACGCGGTCGTCGTCGTCGTGTCCGAGGAGAACGGCCAGATCAGCCTGGTCGAGCGCGCCCGGATCGTCCGCAACCTCAACGAGCCGCAGCTGTCCCGGGCCATCCGCGCGCTGCTCATGCCCGGCGGCGCGCGGGGGGTCCTGGGCTTTCGTGGAACGCCGCGCCGGCCGGGCGGCCGCGCCCCCCGCCTGGCGGACCTGGGCCGGCTCGTCGGCCGTACCGCCGGCCGGGCGCGTCAGGCGCGCACGCCCGACCGGCCTGACCGGCCCGAACGTCCGGATCGCCCGGAGCGCCCCGAGCGCCCGGCCGAGGAGAGCCTGTGAGGCGCGCCGTCCGGTTCCTCGTCGGGAACTGGCCGCTCAAGCTCGCCGCCGTGATCCTCGCGGCGCTCCTCTACGGCATGCTGGTCGTCACCCAGAACGAGCGCAGCATCAACGTCAGCGTGCCTGTCTCGGCCGTCAATCAGCCGCCCGGCGTCGTCCTGCTGTCGAATCTCGACAGCGTGACGCTGGTCAAGTTCTTCGCCCCACAGGACAGCGGGCCCATCGACAGCGGGTCATTCCGGGCGACCGTCGATCTGTCGACCGTGGATCCGAAGGCCGGCCGCGTCTCGGTCCCGGTCCACGTCGAGGCCGTCGACAGTCGCGTCCAGGTGCTCGAGGTTCGGCCGAGCCGGATCAACATCGACGTCGACCAGCTGGTCAGCCGCAGCGTCCCGGTGGTCGTCGACAAGGGCCCGCTCCCGTCCGGTCTCGATGTCCGCGAGCCCGTGGTCTCGAGCGCCACCGCGACGGTCAAGGGCCCTTCCTCGACGGTCCGCCGGGTCGACCGCGCGGTGGCCCGCATCCAGATCGATCCGAGCGGGATCGACTTCGACCGCGACGTGGAGCTCATCCCCGTCGACGCCCTGGGCGAGGAGCTCACGCCGGTCGACGTCGAGCCGGCCACCGTCCACGTCCGGGTCGCCGTCTTCACCAATCGCCAGACACGTTCGCTGCCGGTGACCCCGAACGTCACCGGCACGCCGGCGCCGGGCTTCGAGGTCATGACGATCGCCGTCCAGCCTCTCGTCGTCACCGTCGAGGGCGATGCGGACCAGCTGGCCGGCCTCAGCAACGCCAACACCGCGCCCATGTCCGTCGACGGGGCGACGAGCGACATCGCCACGAGCGTCGGGCTGGCGCTGCCGGCCGGCGTCCTCCCGATCGGCGGCGACTCCGTCCGGGTGACGATCACGATCCGCCAGGTCACCGCGACGCGGACCTTCAGCGCCGGTATCGTCCTGGTCGGCAGCCGCTCGGATCGCGTCTATACCCTGTCGACCGATCGCGTCCTGGTCACGCTGGGCGGCCCGATCGCCGACCTCGACGGCTTGCAGGGTCGGTCGTTTGACGTCCAGGCCGCCGTGGGCGGGCTCGAGCCGGGCAGGCACGAGGTCCCTGTCGTCGCCATCCTGCCGGCGGGGCTGGACCTCGTCGCGGCCAGCCCGCCGACCGTGACCGTCACGGTCGCCCTTCCGACCGCGTCCGCAACCTCGAGCGCCGCTCCCTAGCCTTTCCCTCAGGAGAGCCCTTGCCCCGCCTCTTCGGCACGGACGGAATCCGTGGCGTCGCCAACGTCGATCTCAAGCCCCCCGTGGCCTATGCGCTTGGCCGGGCCACCGCCCACCGCCTCGTCGGTGTCGGCGGCGACCTCGTCGTCGGCCAGGACACCCGCCGGTCCGGCGACATGTTCGTCGCGGCGATCACCGCCGGTGCCACGAGCCTCGGCTCGAACGTCCATCGGGTCGGCGTCGTTCCGACACCGGCGCTCGCCTTCCTGACCCGCGACGGAGCCTTCGCGGCCGGGATCATGGTCTCCGCTTCGCACAACCCCGCCGACGACAACGGCCTCAAGGTGCTCGACGGGCAGGGCTTGAAGCTCGACGACGCCATCGAGGACGAGCTCGAGCAGCTCATCTGGCGGACGGAGGAGCTGGGTGGGGTGGGCAACCGCGAGCTGGGCGTGTCGCGCGACGCGGGAGGGTTGCTGGACCGCTACCGCGAGCACCGCCTGGCCCTCGCCGCATCGGTCGGCGCCGCCGGGGTTCGGATCGTCGTCGATTGCGCCAACGGCTCCGGCGGGGTCGTCGCGCCGGAGATCCTCGCCGCGACCGGCGCCAGCGTCGAGGTCATCCACAACGAGCCGGACGGCGTGAACATCAATGTCGCCTCCGGCGCCACGGCGCCGCAGTCGCTCCAGCGGGCGGTCGTGGAACGGGGTGCGGACGTCGGTTTCGCCCTCGACGGCGACGCAGACCGTCTCATCGCGATCGATGCGGCCGGCAACGTGGTCGACGGCGACCATGTCCTGGGCCTACTCGCACTCGACCGCCTCGAGCGTGGTGCCTTGCCGGGCGGCAGCCTCGTCGTGTCCGTCCTGTCCAACGGCGGGCTGCAGGCGGCGGTCGAGGCCGCCGGCGGGCATGTCATCCGGACACCGGTCGGCGACAAGTACATCCTCGAGGGGATGCAGGTCTCCGGCGCTGGGCTCGGCGGCGAGAAGAGCGGCCACGTCATCGTCCTCGAGCACACGACGTCCGGCGACGGGATCGTCACCGCGATCGAGGTCCTCCGGGTCATGTGCCGCAAGGGCGCCGGGCTGGGTGAGCTGGCCGGTCAAATCGCCATGCTGCCCCAGCAGCAGCGCGCCGTGAAAGCCCGCCACAAGGACCAGTGGGAGGGCGACCGGGCGCTGCAGCGGGCGATCGCCGAGGCCCAGCAGCGCCTGGGCTCGCAGGGGCGTGTGCTCGTCCGACCGTCCGGGACCGAACCCGCCCTGCGGGTCATGGTCGAGGGACCGGACGAGGCGCTCGTCGTCGAGCTCGCCGACGCGATCGCGGCCCTCGCCGGGGAGCGACTAAACTGACGCTCGGCGGCGCGGCGCCGAGCGGCTGACCGGCAGGTCCGGCACGAGAACGCGACGGAGACACCTGACGGCATGTGCGGAATCGTCGGCTACACCGGGCCCCGCGAGGCGGGCCCCATTCTCATCGAAGGGCTGAAGCGGCTCGAGTACCGCGGCTACGACTCGGCGGGGATCGCCCTGGTCGATGAGGACGGCGAGCTGTTCGTCGAGAAGAAGGCCGGCAAGCTCGTCAACCTCCAGACGGCGATCGCCGACCGGACGCCGCATGCCGCGATCGGCCTGGCCCACACGCGCTGGGCGACGCACGGCCGACCGAACGACCTCAACGCCCACCCGCACCAGGACTGCACGGGCGACATCACCGTCATCCACAACGGGATCATCGAGAACTTCCGCGAGCTGCGCGACGGGCTCGAGGCACGCGGCCACACGCTCACCTCGGAGACCGACACCGAGGCGATCGCCCACCTCGTCGAGGAGTCCTATCGCGGCGACCTGGCCGATGCCGTCCGCGAGGCCCTGCGACAGGTCGAGGGCGCCTACGCGCTCGTCGTCATGCACAAGGGCGAGATCAGCCGTCTCGTCGGAGCCCGCCAGGACGTCCCGCTCGTCGTCGGGCTGAACGGCGACGAGAGCTTCATCGCCAGCGACGTGGCGGCCATCCTCGCCCACACCAACCGGGTGGTCTTTCTCGAGGAGGGCGACATCGCCGACGTCCGCCCGACCGGGGTCGAGATCACCGACCTCCAGGGCGTGCGCCGTGAACGGGCCGTGACCGAGATCACCTGGTCCCCCGAGGCCGCCGAGAAGGGCGGCTACGAGCACTTCATGCTCAAGGAGATCCACGAGCAGCCCGAGTCGCTGCGGCAGTCGATCGCCGGCCGGGTGACCCGCAACGACCGCATCTGGCTGGAGGAGCTCGAGGGCTTCGAGGACACGCTCCGCCGGATCGAGCGAATCGAGCTCGTCGCCTGCGGCACCGCCTACTACGCCTCGCTCATCGGGGCGGCGGCTCTCCAGCAGTGGACAGGGCTTCCTGCCCGGGCCACGGTCGGCTCCGAGTTCCGCTACAGCCCGCCGCCGCTCGATCCGCGGGCGCTCGTCATCGCCGTGACCCAATCGGGCGAGACCGCCGACACGATCGCGCCGACGCGCCTGGCGCGTGAGCGGGGCTGCCCTGTCGTCGCGGTGACGAACACCGTCGGCTCGGCCATCACCCGCGAGGCGGATCGCGTCCTCTTCCTGCAGGCCGGGCCGGAGATCGCGGTCGCCGCCTCCAAGACCTTCGTCACCCAGGTCACGACACTCGTCATCCTCGCGGCGGCGATCGCCCGGGCCCGGGGCTCGCTCAGCGACGCCCAGGAGCTGGAGCTGGGCGCGGCCCTCCGCGCGCTGCCCGACGCAGCTAGTCGTGCGCTCGAATACGCGCGCGGCACGGCCGACCTCGCCCGTCGCTACGTCAACTCGCGCGGCTTCATGTTCGTCGGGCGCGGCTACACGTACCCGGTCGCGCTCGAGGGCGCGCTCAAGCTCAAGGAGGTGAGCTACGTCCACGCGGAGGGCTACGCCGCCGGCGAGCTGAAGCACGGCCCGATCTCCCTGCTCGACGCCGAATGCCCGCTCGTCGCCGTCGCCACCCGGTCGTCGGTCTACGACAAGCTCATCAGCAACGTCATGGAGGGCCGGGCGCGCGACGCCCGCGTCATCGCCGTGGCGACCGAGGGCGACCCGCAGATCGAGCGCTTCGCCGACGACGTCTGCTGGGTGCCGGATACGCACGAGGCGCTGAGCCCGGTCCTGGCGATCATCCCGCTCCAGCTGTTCGCCTACCACGTCGCCGTCGCAAGGGGCACCGACGTCGACCAGCCGCGCAACCTCGCCAAGTCCGTCACGGTCGAATAGCGTGGCCGGGACCGACGGTCGGGCTCGCGGATCCGCAACCTCGACGCCGTCAGGCGACACGCCCACCGAAGGCCGAGGCGATGCCCAGGCGATCCATGGGCCTGGGGTTCCCGAGGTTTCGGAGGTCGGGATCGACATCATCCGGGTCGACCGGATCAGGCAGACCCTCGAGCGCTTCGGCAGCCGCTTCTCGCGCC
>JBGPDX010000118.1:0-7640 GCA_041482475.1 Candidatus Limnocylindria bacterium
AGACAGAACGCCGGCGACCAGTCGCGATTACACGCCCACGCACGCCGATGGTCCCGGAGGCGGCTGGGACTCTCGGCGGGCCCCTCATCCGCCATCGTCTCCCCTCTTGACGGTCAAGCACGCCGGCGCCTAGTCTGCCCTCTAACGAACGTTAGGTAGGAACGTAGGGCGGAACGAATGACCATCGAAGCCCCCTCCCGGCGACGCGCCATCGAGGACGCCGCCAGCGGCTTGTTCCACGAGCGTGGCTACGCCGCGACGAGCGTCCGCGAGATCGCCCGTGTCCTCGACATCCAGGGCGCCAGCCTGTACGCCCACGTGTCGTCGAAGGAGGACGTCCTCTGGTCGATCGTCGACCGGGCCGCGTCGGCGTTCGAGGCCGCCGCCGACCGGGGGAAGGCCGCCGCCGAAGGCCGCCCGCCGGCCGAGCGGCTGTCGGCGCTCGTCCGCGGGCACGTCGAGGTCATCGCCGCCGACCCCCGGCTGGCCAGCGTGTTCCTGAGCGAGTGGCGCCACCTGTCGGCGGGCCGGCGGGCCGGCATCCTGGAACGGCGCGACGCCTACGAGGCCCCCTTCCGCGACGTCATCGCCGACGGCATGGCGACGGGCGACTTCACGCCGACCGATCCGGCGCTCGCCGCGACCTTCATCCTGAATGCACTCAACGGCCTGGCGGCCTGGTACCGGGCCGACGGGCGGCTGACGGCCGGCCGCATCGCCGACCACTACAGTGACCTCGCCGTGCGGACGCTGACGGAGGACCACCGATGACCGACCCGATCGCCCTCGACCCGGTGCTCCCACCGGCCGAGCGGAGCCGCCTGCCCTTCAACGAGGCGCACCGCACGCACGACGAGCGATACGGGCTGTTCGAGTCGCACGTCCTGGGCGGCGGCAAGGTCGAGGCGGGCGACTGGATGCCGGACGAGTACCGGTCGAGCGTCCTGCGGTTCGTCGAGATGCACGCCAACAGCGAATTGATGGGCGTCCTGCCGGAGCGCGAGTGGATCCTGCGGGCACCCACCCTGCGCCGAAAGCTGGCCCTGACCGCGAAGGTCCAGGACGAGGTCGGTCACGCCCAGCTGCTCTATCGGGTGGCGGAGGATCTGGGCAAGCCGCGCGAGGCGATGATCGACGACCTGCTCGCCGGGAAGACGAAGTTCCACAACGTCTTCCACTACCCGACCCGGACGTGGGCCGACATCGGGATCATCGCCTGGCTCGTCGACGCCGCGGCGATCGTCGCCCAGCAGGCGCTTCGCGACAGCAGCTACGCGCCGTACGCGCGGACGATGCGCAAGATCTGCTGGGAGGAGTCGGTCCACATCATGCATGGCCGCGACGTCGTCGTGACGATGGTCACCGGGCGGCCGGAGCAGCGGGCGATGGTCCAGGAGGCGCTCGACCGCTGGTGGGGGCCGCTGATGCAGATGCACGGGCCGCGCAGCGAGCGGTCGAAGGATCGCGACATCCACTGGCGGATCAAGGCGAAGACATCGGAAGAGCTGCGGCAGGAGTTCCTGTCGATCTACGTGCCGCGGATCTTCGAGCTCGGCCTGACGCTGCCGGATCCCGACCTGCGCTACGACGAGGCCGCGGGGGAGTGGCGCTACGGCGAGCCGGACTGGCAGGAGCTGCGGACGGTGGTCACGAATCACGGCCCGAAGTCGGAGGAGCGACTCGCCTTCCGGCGGCTCAACCGGGCCGACACGCAGTGGGTCCGCGACACCCTCCTCAGCGCGCCGCGCGAATCCCTGGACGGATGGCGTCGCGGAGCTCCGCCTCCGGCCTCGGAGAGCGAGCAGCGACACCTCAGCTGAGGTCGCCGAAATGACGGACTCGCCACCCAGCGACCGAACCACCGAAGCCGGCCCCGACGGCCGAACGCTCGAGCCGTGGGAGGTCTTCCGCCAGGAGAAGGAGGGCGACCCGATGCGCCACGGCGGCAGCGTCATGGCGCCGGACGCGGAGCTGGCCGTCCACTATGCCCGCGAGATGTACGGCCGTCGCCAGGAGAGCGTCCGCCTGTGGATCGTGCGCCGGTCCGACGTCCACGAGCTGGAAGATCCCGACCTGCTGCAGCCACCGCTCGACCGGTCGTTCAAGAAGCCGGGCGGCTACGTCATGCGCGACAAGCTCGCCGCGGCGCGGAAGCAGTCCGGGCAGAAGAAGCCGAAGGCACGGTCGAAATGAATCCTCGGACGGATGGCGTCGCGGAGCTCCGCCTCCGGCCTCGGAGAGCCCTGAGTCAACCCAATGGCAGTTGAGTCAGTTCCGGCCACCCGCAACGCGCTGTCGCTGCTCCTGCTGTCGATGGCGGACGACGAGTTCGTGCTCGGCTTCAGCGATTCCGAGTGGACGGGCATCGCCCCGATCCTCGAGGAGGACGTCGCGATCAGCTCGCTCGCCCAGGACGAGCTGGGTCACGCCCAGGCGCTGTACCGGCTGCTCGCCGAGCTCGCAGCCGACGGCCGCGATGCCGATGCCTTCGCCTACGACCGGCCGCCGGAGGGCTACTACCACGCGCGGCTGCTCGACCATCCGCGCGGCGACTGGGCCGACACCATCGTCCGCCGCTTCCTCTACGACACGGCCGATGGCGTTCGGCTGGAAGCGCTGGCCGCGTCGGCGTGGGCGCCGCTGGCGGAGCTCGTGGCGAAGATCCGACGCGAGGAGCGCTACCACGTGATGCACGCGACGACGTGGTTCGAGCGATTGGCCCGGGCGGACGGCGAGCCGCGCCGGCGTCTGCAGGACGCGCTCGCGCGGATGGGACCGGATGCCGGAACGGTGCTCACGCCACTCCCGAGTGAGCTGGCACTCGAGATGGCCGGCATCGTCGAGGCGCCATTCGCCGAGCTCGAGCGGCGCTGGCGGGCGCTGCTCCGCCCCGTCTTCGAACGCCTGCGCCTGCCGCTGCTGCCGGCGACGCGCGACCCGGATCACGCGCGCACGGCGCATTCGGATGCCTTCCGCTGGCTGCACGGCGAGTTCACCTCGGTTCGCCGGCTGGATCCGAAGGCGGACTGGTGATCGACAGCCGAACCGCGCACGTCGACGAGCGAGACGTTCGGCTCGCCCTGGCCGACGTCGCCGATCCCGAGATCCCGGTGCTGTCGATCGTCGACCTCGGGATGGTCGAGGCCGTCGAGGTTCGGCCGGACGCCATCCGGGTCGAGCTGCTGCCGACGTTCGTCGGCTGCCCGGCGATCGACGTCATCCGGTCGACGATCGCGGACCGCCTCGCGGTGTTCGGCCGCCATGTCGCCGTCGAGGTGACCTTCCGCGTGCCGTGGAGCTCGGATCGAATCACGGCCCGCGGTCGCGAGCGGCTGCGCGCCTCGGGCTTCGCGCCGCCGACCGCGGTCCCGGCCGACGTCCGCTGTCCGTATTGCGGCTCGAGCAACGTCGCGCTCGACAACCTGTTCGGCCCCACCCAGTGCCGATCGCTCCGCTACTGCCGGGCCTGCCGCCAGCCGTTCGAGCAGTTCAAGACGGTCTGACCGCGTGGCGAGCCGCGTCCTGCCGATCGTCGGCGTCGTCGGTGCGGGGACGATGGGTGCGGGGATCGCGCAGGTCGCCCTCGAGCACGGGCACGAGGTCGTCATCCACGACGTCGACGAGACGGCCATCGAACGAGGGCGTGAGCGGATCCGCGACGGTCTTGCCAGGCGAGCGACGAAGCTGGGCCTCGACGCCGACACCATCGACCACTGGATCGACGGTCGCCTGGCGCGGCTTCGCGCGGCCGGGACGATCGCCGGTCTGGGCGGCGAGGTCGACGTCGCCATCGAAGCGGCGATCGAGGATCTCGACCTCAAGCGCGACATCTTCCGGGCGCTCGATGCGACGGCCCCACAGGCAATCCTCGCGACGAACACGAGCGCGCTGTCCGTGGCGGCGATCGCCGCCGTGACGACCCGGCCGCAACGGGTGGTTGGGCTCCATTTCTTCAACCCCGCCCCGCTGATGCCGCTCGTCGAGGTCGTCGCCCACGACGGGTCCGATCCGCGGACCGTCGTCCGCGCGGCGGCCCTCGTCCAGGGCTGGGGCAAGACGGCGGTGCTGTCGGCCGACTCGCCGGGCTTCATCGTCAATCGCGTCAACCGGCCGTTCACCCTCGAGGCGCTGGCGATGCTCGACCGAGGCGAGGCCGGCATCGAGGCGATCGACGAGGCCGTCCGCGCGGCCGGCTACCCGATGGGCCCGTTCGAGCTGATGGACCTCATCGGCGTCGACGTCAACCTCGCCGTGGCCCGCGCGCTGTGGGCGGGCTTCGGCCGCGCCGAGCGCTTTCGGCCGTCCCCGATCCAGGAGCGGCTGGTTGCCGAGGGGCGGCTGGGTCGCAAGACCGGCACGGGGTTCTACCGCTACGACGACGGCGTGCGTGGCAAGCCGGTCGAGGACGACCGACCATCGACCCTCGAGCCGGGCGCAATCCCCGAGCGGCTGGAACTGGCGATCGTCGCGGAGGCGTACCGCGCCCTCGCGGACGCCGTCGCCACGGAATCCGACATCGATGTCGCGCTGCGCCTGGGCGCGGGTCATCGCCTGGGTCCGTTCGAGCGGGTTCGGAAGCTGGGTGGCCCGGCCGTGGTGCGCGAGCGGCTGGCGGAGCTGGAGGACCTTGGGCCGCGCTTCGAGCCCCCGCCGGGGCTCACCCTGGACTGACCGCGCTCCGCGATACCGCGCGACGACGCGATGCCGCACGTGAAGAGATCGCACACCAATCTTGTCCGGCGATAGGTTGTCGCGCGAGCGTCGGCTGGAGGAGATTCGGTCGAGGTCCCGGGGGACGCAGCGGTGAGCGTCGATGGATCCTGTTGTCGGCCGAAACCTGTCGGCGGACCTGAGCGCGACGATCCCGCCCGGCCGATGGTCCCCGGGCCCGCCCTACAATCCGGGGCATGAGTCGCGATCTCCATCGGCACCTGCGCGAGGCGTGGATCGTCGAGGCCGTCCGGACCCCGGTCGGCCGGTATGGCGGGGCGCTGGCGTCGGTTCGGCCGGACGACCTCGCGGCGGCCGTCATCCGGGCCGTCGTCGACCGGTCGCGGATCGACGCCGGCCTGATCGAGGACGTCATCCTTGGCTGCGCCAACCAGGCGGGGGAGGACAACCGGAACGTCGCCCGGATGGCGGCCCTGCTGGCGGACCTGCCGGTAGAAGTCGCCGGGCAGACGGTCAACCGGCTGTGCGGGTCCGGCCTCCAGGCGATCAACTCCGCCGCCCAGGCCATCGCCGTCGACGACGGCGACGTGTTCATCGCCGGCGGAGTCGAGTCGATGACCCGGGCCCCGTACGTCATGGCCAAGCCGGAGGTGGCGTTCGACCGCGGCACCCGCGAGGCCTACGACACGACCCTTGGCTGGCGCTTCGTGAACCCCCGGCTGGCGGAGCGGCACTACCCGTATTCGATGGGCGAAACCGCCGAGAACGTCGCCGAGCGCTGGGAGGTGGGCCGCGATCTCCAGGACGCGTTCGCCCTGCGGTCCCACCAGCGGGCCGTCGCCGCGATCGAATCGGGGCGCTTCGACGACCAGATCGTCCCGATCGTCATCCCGCAGCGGAAGGGCGAGCCGGTCGTCGTGTCGCGTGACGAGCATCCCCGGGCCGACACCTCCCTCGAGGCGCTTGGCCGGATCAAGGCGGCCTTCCGCGATGGCGGGACGGTCACGGCGGGGAACAGCTCGGGGATCAACGACGGCGCCTCCGCCCTGCTGCTCGTCGAGGCGTCGCGCGCCCGGGCTCTCCGGCTCAAGCCGATGGCCCGCCTGGTCTCGACTGCCGTGGCCGGCGTCGATCCGGCCGTGATGGGTGTGGGACCCGTGCCGGCGACGCGCAAGGCGCTCGCCCGGGCCGGGCTCAGCGTGAGCGACCTCGATCTCGTCGAGCTCAACGAGGCCTTTGCCAGCCAGTCGATCGTCTGCATCAACGAGCTGGGCCTCGATCCCGACAAGGTCAACGTCAATGGTGGCGCGATCGCCCTTGGCCACCCGCTGGGCGGCAGCGGCGGCCGCCTCGTCACGATGCTCCTCCACGAGCTGCGCCGGACCGGCGGCCGCTACGGGCTGGCGACGATGTGCATCGGGGTGGGGCAGGGGATCGCCACGATCGTGGAGCGGATCGACGCGTAACCTCCGGCCAGCCACTCGCCGTCTCCCGGGCCTCACGCCGTGAGCCGCGCCCTCGTGCTTGGCGGGGGTGGGGTCACCGGGATCGCCTGGGAGGCCGGTGTGCTCCATGGGCTCGCCGAGACGGGATTCGACATCCGGACGTGGGACATGGTCGTGGGAACCTCCGCCGGAGCGATCGTCGGCGCCAAGCTCCTTGGCGAACCGGACTTCGAGGCCTGGTTCGCCAGCCAGCTCCTGGATGACACGACCGCCGAAGACGAGATCGTCCTCACCCTTGCCGGCGTCCTGGGTGCGCGCTGCATCTTCGCCGGGCGGCGGCGGCGGATGGGCTGGTTGCCCGGCGTCTGGCTGACGGCAAAGACCGCCGAGGCCGTCGCCCGTCATGCCTTCCGACGACGGTCGCGAGGCAAGCCGACGGCAACCGGCGGTCCGGACCCACGGCGGATCCTGGGTCCCCATCCCCTGCTTGCCCGCGCCGCCGCCCTTGGGCTCGTGGCCCGAACCGTGCCCGAAACTCGTTACCTCGAGGTGATCGCCAATGCCCTGGCCCCCGTCCGGGACTGGCCGCGCGCGCTCGTCGTCACGGCGATCGCGCTCGACGGCTCGACCGTCAGCTTCGATGCGCACTCAGGCGTCGAGCTCGCCCGCGCCGTCGCCGCCAGCACCGCCGTGCCGATGCTCTTCCCGCCGATCGTGGTAGCCGGTCAGCCCTACGTCGACGGCGGGATCGGCTCGCAGACCCATGCCGACGTGGCGGCAGGGATCGACGAGATCCTCGTCATCGCGCCGATCAACACCGGCGCCCTCGACGGCGAGCTGGGGCGGCTGCGGGCGGCAGGCCGTCGGGTGGAAACCGTCCGCCCGAGCCAGGCGGCGAGTCGCGTGTTGGGGCGCAGTCTGGCGCTGCTCGACCCGGTCCGACGGCCGCTCGCCGCGCGTGCCGGCCGGGAGGACGGGCTACGGGCCGGCCGCGAGTTCGCGCTCTCGTCACGACGCGAGCCGAGCTCGGCCGCCTGAGCCTGGGCTAACCACGGGCAACCAGGACCCCGGAACGCCCATGCGACGCCCTCGCCAGCGGCCGCGATCCCGGGGCAGGTGGGATCGCGATCGTGTGAGCCACCGCCTGCCGGGACCTCCGGCGCGCTTGTCGAATTCGGTTGCGCTGCGTACGATGGGCCCCAGCACTTATCCACACCCGAGCACGCACCCCGTCCGAAGGAGGACGAAGCCCATGATCGACCCCCAGCCGACGGTTGTCAGCCTGACCGATGCCGCGGCGTTCAAGCTCCGCGAGCTGACGAAGGAAGAGGCCAACCCGGCGATCGGCCTGCGGGTCTACGTCTACAGCGGCGGCTGCTCCGGCTACCGCTACGGGATGATGCTGGAGGACGCGCCCACCGCCGAGGACAGGATCCTCGAGGCGAACGGCGTCAAGGTCTACGTCGACGGCAACAGCGTGAGCCTCCTCGAGGGTTCCCAGATCGACTACGTCGACACCCTCAT
>JBGPDX010000119.1:0-7612 GCA_041482475.1 Candidatus Limnocylindria bacterium
AGCAATTGAGCTGGCGAGGCAGGCCTTGACCGCCGATCCGGATGCGGAACAGATCGAGGTCTCTCTGCTCAGGCTCTACCGACTGTCAGGCGCCCACTCGGCGGCGGCAGAGCAGTACTCGCACTATGCGAACGCCGTAAGGCGCGAAATCGGCGTCGAACCACCGCCGTTTGAAGAGCTCTAGATAGGTAGATTGACGTATTGACCGGTGGGGTGTCGTCTCCCTATAGTCCCAGCGACTTACTAGTACCCCCGTACTAGGAAGCAAAGAAGAACGCTCGGACGCGCCGACGCTCCACCTGAAATGGGCACTTAGGGTGGCGCTGAGCGAGTAGTGCAACCGACCGACCTAGAGTCAGGTCGGTTTTCGTGTCTTTGTGGCACGAAGGCCGCGAGGAGGAACGAGCGTGCAGCCGGAAGCTCAGATCAAGGGCTGGTAGAAAGCGCAAGGATCGAGCCATGAAGTTCCGCCTCATGCGGCTCTTGGCGACCCTCGCCGCGATTGGCGCTGTGGCCGTGGCGGGTGGCGCCTCATATAGAGGCTTCTAGTACGTAAGGGCCCGTTCCACCCCGGCGAACAAAGGAATAAAGTTTCCGGGTGGGTGGCGTACGCTCCGGGGCTGAGATGCCCAGGCTCCTGAAGCTTTACATTGGATTGCTCGTGGTTTCGAGCGCAGTTGCGCTTGTGGCCACGAGCTTTTTCTTTGGCGTTGATCCGCGGATCGCCATTGAGTTGGATGGCCACGCGGGCGCGTCGAGGGTGGAAATCTTCGTTGGCTTGGCTTTCTGGGTCGCTGTGACCATCTGCGCGTCGGCGCTTCCTGTGCGGATGCCAGGTGGGATGCTGGTGACAGTGTCGATCGCCCCGGTGATGGCCGTGGCCAATGTTGGTGGACCCGCCGCCGCGGCGTGGGTAGCGCTACTTGGGACGACCGAGCTCCGCGAGATTCGAGGAAGAATCCCCTGGTACGGCACTTTGGCGAATCACGCAGGGATCGTCCTCCCCGTGGCGCTGGGCGCGACCGTCCTCTGGTGGATCCGGTCCTTCAGCGACCAACTCTCTCTCGATTTTCTCGGGACCGTCGCAGGATCCGTGGCTAATTTCATCGTGAACATCATCGTGGTCTCGACACTCCTCGCGGTCCGAGCCGGACAACCTGTTCGCACATTGATCTTTCGCGACTCACGCGGCTTCTGGGCGAATCTCCTTGCCTTGGCGCCTCTCTCTTGGCTAATGGCTCGCATGTTCCTCCTTACGCCTTGGGCGGCGCTTCTGTTCGCACTGCCCCTGTACACGACCCGCCTCGCGTACTCCAAGTTCGTCGAGATGCGCGAGATGTTCACCCAGACCATCGGCGCGCTGGCCGAGGCGGTGGACAAGCGGGACCCGTACACGAGCAAGCACAGCCATCGGGTCAAGGCGATCGCGGTCGACATCGGGCGGGTCATGCGGGTCAATGACGCCGAGCTCGAGGCCCTGGAGTGGGGTGGACTGCTGCATGACGTCGGCAAGATCGGCGTCCGCGACGCGGTGCTGCTGAAGCAGGACCGGCTGACCCGCGAGGAGCGGATGCAGATGAACGCGCACCCGGTCCTGGGCGCCGAGATCATCGCCCCGGTCAAGAAGCTGGCCCCGGAGCTGCCGATCATTCGCCACCACCACGAGTGGTTCAACGGCTCTGGCTACCCGGACCGGCTGATCGGCGACGAGATCCCGAAGATGGCCCGCATCCTCCACGTCGCCGACGCGTTCGAGGCGATGACGGCCAAGCGCCCCTACCGGATGACGCCGCTGACCACCGAACAGGCGCTGGCGGAGCTGCGCAAGTTCGCCGGCATCCAGTTCGACCCGGTCGTCGTCGACGCCTTCGTCCAGACCGACTGGGTCAACGGCGTGCAGGACGTCGCGCGCCTGCCAGAGCTTCGGCCGATCCCGCTCATCGCCCAGGCGGCGAACCGGATGACGAACACGCCGGGCGAGGGCGTCCCCGTCGGAGTCGACCGGGTCTGACGCCGTCGCGTGGGGCGAGCCCATCTCGCGGTCCCGCGCAGCGGCACGACGGGCGCACGAAACCCGGCTGAGCCCATCACAGTGACGGCATGCTGATCGGCGGCATCGTCCTGGGGCTGGTCCTTGGGCTCGTCGCGGGCGGGTCGATCTGGAACCTCGCCAGCGTCCGGCTTCGCCGGCTGGCCTTCATCGCGGCGGCCGTCCTGATCCGGTTCGCGACCGAGGCCGCGATCGCCGGCGCCATCCCCTTTGCGGAGTCGCTCCGCCTCCCGCTCTACGCGCTGGCCTACGTGATGCTGCTCGTGGGGCTCTGGCCGAACCGGACCTACCCGGGCATCAGCCTCGCCTTTGTCGGCATCCTGGCCAACGGAATCGCAATCGCCGCCAACGGCGGCCACATGCCCGTCTGGCAGCCGAGCCTGCTGGCGGCCGGGATCGGTCTCGACGACGTTCGGTCGTCCTTCCAGGTCGTGCTCCCGCCCGCCCTCGATGCGGCCTTCCTCGTTCACGCCGGCCCGCTCGCCGACCTCATCCCCATCCCGTTCCCGATCGTCCGCAACGTCGCATCGATCGGCGACCTGTTCCTGTCGTCCGGCCTGGCGTTCTTCCTGTTCGCGACGGTCCTCCACTCGCCGGAGGAGCTGGACGACGCGGAGATGGACCTCATCCAGCAACGGCTGCGCGGCGTGGCGGTGCCACGGCGGGGCCACGGCACCGCGACGGCCCTGCGCGAGTCACGCGTCCGGCCGGAGACGGCGCTGGCCTCGGCTGCGGTGGTCGCCGGCGTGCCCGTCGGCGAAGGTGTTTTCCGCCCGCTGGGAACGGAGGCTGTCGCGGCCGAGGTGGCCGGTGCCGTGGCCGCCATCGAGGCCGCGATCACGCGGCCCGTGGCGCCGCCCTTCCTCGAGCGCGCCCGCCGCCATCCATACGTTCGGCTCGCCCTCAACGGCTCGTTCTCCGCGCTGTGGACCGGTCAGCTCATCAGCCTGTTCGGCGACCGCGTTCACCAGGTCGCTATAGCGCTGCTGGTCCTCCAGGCGACCCACTCGCCGCTGGCCGTCGCCGCCATCTTCATTGCCGCAACGATCCCGAACCTCTTCGTGAGCCCCGTGGCCGGCACGTTCGTCGACCGCTGGGACCACCATGACGTCCTCGTCGTCAGCGACCTGCTGCGGGCCGCCCTCGTGCTCGCCATCCCGGTCGCCGCGGTGACGAACCTGGTCCTCGTCTACCCGCTGACGTTCCTCGTCGCCTGCATCTCCGTGTTCTTCCGGCCCGCCCGGGTGGCGGTCCTGCCGCGGATCGTCCACGAGGACGATCTCGTCACGGCCAACTCGCTGTCGTGGATGGCCGAGACGTTGGCCGACGTCGTTGGCTACCCCGTCGCCGGGCTGTTCGTTGCCTTCCTGGGCGCGGCCCTGCCGCTGGCCTTCTGGCTCGACGCCGCCACGTACGTCGCCTCGGCGGCGCTCCTGTGGACCATCGTCGTCCCCGCCATCGCCCGCCCCGATGAGGAGTTGGAGGTGCCGAGGAACTTCGCCGCCGAGTTGCGCGACGGCTGGCGCTTCCTCCGCCGCGAGCCCGTCCTGCTCGCCAATACCATCCAGGCGACCGTCGGCCAGTTCACGGTAGGAGTCGTCCTGGCCCTGACGCCGATCTACGTCGTCCAGACGCTGGGCGCGACGGACGCGCAGTTCCCGGCCTACTACGGCTTCCTCGAGACCGGCGCCGGCATCGGCAACCTCGTCGGTGGATTCCTCATCGGCCTGGTCGGCGCACGCCTCGCCAGGGGCCGGACCGTGATCGTCGGCTACGCCGTCGCCGGCGCGTGCATCGCCCTGCTGGCGCTGACCGGCAACCTCGCCGTTGCCTTCGGGCTGTTGGTTGGGGCCGGCGTGGCGAACATGGTCTTCGTCATTCCCAGCCAGACGCTCTTCCAGCTCCGCACACCACCCGAGCTGATGGGCCGCGTGGTGGGCCTCCGGTTCGCCATCGTGTTCGGGTCGATGACGCTGGCGATGGCGGTCGGCGGCGTCCTCGGCGAGCTGTTCGGGGCCGCCGTCGTCATCGGGGCGTTCGGCGTCCTGACGCTGCTCGCCGGCCTCGCCGGCCTGCTCGTGCCCGCCGTCCGCGACGCGTGACCTCCGCTACACTGGCCGCCGCGCAGCGGCGCCGCGACAGCCGGCCGCCGAGAGGAGACGACAGCCCACCATGACCGACCCACGTCGGGGTGCGCCCGGCGACACGCCCGACGACGGCGACGCGATGGAGGCGACCGACGCCACCCAGGCCGACGAGGTCACGGCGGAGGCCATCCCCGCGGAGGCCGAAGAGCCGACCGAACCGGCCATTCCCGTTGCCGTCGAGGGCGACCCGGTCGAGGCCGATCCCGACTTTGCCGCGGACACCCGACGTCCGGCCGGGCGCGAGCAGGAACGAGTCGGCGAGCGTGATCGTGAGCGTGAGCGCGACGCACGGGGCACCCGTCAGCGGGCGGTCGCGCCCGTCGCCAGCCCGTCGGAGCAGGCGGTCCACGTCGACGACCGCATCTCGAGCCTGTTCGTCGCCGTGATCGTGGCGGTCTTCGTGCTCATCATCCTGAACGGGCTGCTCCTGGGTCGAAACGGCGCCCTGTCGCCACGCCCAACCCCGACGCCCGTGCCAACCGTGACGGCGGCGCCCAGCGTCGGTCCGTCGCCATCCGTGACCGTCTCACCCGCTGCGAGCGGCTCGCCCGTCGCGAGTGGATCGCCGGCTGCGAGCGGTTCGCCGGCTGCGAGTGGCTCTGCGTCCGTCAGCCCATCGGCGAGCCCGGCTCCGTCGGCGTCGTGAGCGACATCTAGCGCGTCGCACGCGAGCACTGCCAGGTCCGACCCATCGGGCGGCGTATTCTGCCTGACATGACCGGGCGGACGGCGGAACCGAACCCCGCCCGCGAGGCGATGGTCGCGCGGCAGCTCCGGGCCCGCGGGATCCGCGACGAGCGCATCCTCCAGGCCATGGGCGAGCTACCGCGCGAGCTGTTCGTTCCGGGTTGGCGCCGCGAGCTGGCCTACGAGGACGGAGCGCTGCCCATCGCGGCCGGCCAGACGATCAGCCAGCCGTATGTCGTCGCGCGGATGACCGAGCTGCTCGCGCCGCCCGAGGGCGGTCGGATCCTCGAGATCGGGACGGGGTCTGGCTACCAGGCCGCGGTCCTGGCGCTGATGGGGTGTCGGGTCGTGTCCTACGAGCGCCACGCGGAGCTGGCTGAGTCGGCGCGCCGGCAGCTGCGTGAGCTTGGCTTCGGCGACAAGGTGGAGGTTCGGCTCGGCGACGGCAGCGCCGGCGACCCCAGCGGTGAGCTGTACGACGGGATCATCGTCACGGCCGCAGCCCCGCGCGTCCCCGACGGCCTCCGCGAGCAGCTCGCCGACGGGGGCCGGCTCGTGATCCCGGTCGGGCCGCGCGACCACCAGCAGCTCCTCGTCGTCGAGCGCCACGGCAACGAGTGGCACGAGCGGTCGGACGGCCCGGTGGTGTTCGTCCCGCTGGTCGGCCAGGGCGGCTACCCGGACTGACGAAGCGCCGGGGCGCGCGAGGCGAGAGCCGCCCGGGCGCCCGGGCGGCGCGATGACGAGGGCCGCGCGGCGCCCCGTATACTCGGCCGGCATGACCCACGTCTTCGTCGCGCCTCACCCCGACGATGCCGCGCTCTCGTGCGGCGGCCTCATCGCCAGCCTCCGCGAGCTTGGCCAGAACGTCACGATCCTGACCGTCTTCTCCGGCAGCGGCGGTGCCGATGGCCTGACCGCTTACCAGCGCGAGGCGCTGGGGTTTGGGACGAAGACGCTGTGGCCGGTGACCGAGGCCTTCAACCGCGCCAACGTCCGCAACGACTGGCCGGTCGACGAGGATCCCCGGTTCGCCCCGCCGTGGGCCGCGACGAGCGATCGGCTCGAGGCGACCCAGGCCGACGCCGATGCCGCCGCGAAGCGGTTCTGGCAGCGCTCGTCGTGGTACCGGCGGGCGAGCATCCACGACGAACCGCTGGCCGGCCAGGCCGTCATCGACACGCTGCCGACGCAGGGCGCGGTCTACACCGACGAGGTGATGGCGGCGGCGGCCGCCGGCGAGCTGGCCGCCCGGCGTCGGATGGAGGACGAGCGCTTCGCCTACTTCGCCGAGGCGTCGATCGTCTTCCTCGACCTGCCCGATGCGGTCTTTCGCGGCTACGAGGGCGACGACGAGCTGCTGGGCCGCCCGCGCGGCGACGACCTGGACGTGTACGAGGTGCTTTGCCGCGAGATCGTCCGGCTCGAGCCGCAGAAGGTCTACGTACCGCTGGGCGTCGGTGGCCACGTCGATCACCAGCTCTGCCGCGAGGGTGGCCTGCGACTCCTCCAGGAGAGCCGGCGATGGGTCATGCCGGGCCCCGAATACGCCGGGATCGTGACCTTCTACGAGGATTTCCCGTACGCCTGGTGGAACGACTTCCGCCGGCTCGACGAGCTGCCTGCCGGGGCGCTCGAGAGGCTCCCCGCCGACGTCGCGCTCGCCCCCGAGTACGCCGACGTGACCGATCAGCTCGAGCGGAAGATCACCGGCATCGGCCTGTACGCGAGCCAGATCGATCGGCTGTTCGCCGGGCAGCGGCAGATGGCCGACGCGGTCCGCGGGTACGGCCGCCAGATCGGGGCGCTGGGCGGGGTCGACGGGTTCGCCGAGCGCTACTGGGCCTCTGAACCCATCTGACCGGTTCGTGGGCGCCCCGTCGGCGGGAGCATCTCAGCTCACGCCGGCACGCTTCGCCGTCGTTGCCGTCGGCGGGGTTGCCCTGGCGATCGCCGCCCGGTGGCTGCTCCTGCCGACGCCGGGGCTGACTGGCGACCTCGATCAGTTCGTTCTCTGGGTCCACGGCATCGCCACGACACCGCTGGGCCGCGCCTACGACACGAACGTCTCGTTCCCACCGGTCATGGTCTACGTCTGGAGCGTCCTCGCCGTGATCCAGCCGACGTTCCGCACGATCACCGATTCGGCCGACCCGGCGATCCGCGTCCTGATGAAGCTGCCAGCCACGCTGGCCGACGTTGGGCTCGCGGCCGGCGTCGCCTTCGCCCTCCGATCGCAACCGCGCTGGGCGATCGTCGGCTTCGTGGGAATCCTCGTCCATCCGGCTGTCATCTACGTCAGCGCCTGGTGGGGCCAGTACGAGTCGATCTACGTCCTGGCGGCGCTGGTCGCCTGGCTGCTGGCGGTCCGCAACCGACCGAACTGGGCGGCGGTCGCGCTGGCGGTCGCGGTGATGACCAAGCCGCAGGCCCTGCCGTTCCTCGTCCCGTTCGGGGCCTGGTATCTCGCTCGCTACGGTCTTCAGCGGTCGATCCGCTTCGCCGCCATCGGCGCCGTCGTGGTCGCGCTGCTTTGGGCCCCATTCATCCTCGCCGGCGGGCCGTTCGCCTATCTGCGCAACCTTGGCCAGTACCAGAACGACGTCTTCGCCGTGCTGTCGCTGCGCGCCTGGAACCCGTGGTGGCTGTTCCAGATGGCGTATGGCGGGGGCGAGTTCATCGGCGATTCGGCGGCCGTTGCCGGACCCATCACCCTGCGTCTGGTGGG
>JBGPDX010000120.1:0-7483 GCA_041482475.1 Candidatus Limnocylindria bacterium
CATCGGATGCGCCGGGCGCAGGTCCTCGAGCACCGACGCGTCCGTCGAGAAGCCCGTCTTGGTCCGCTTGCCCTTCGGCAGGTTCAGTTCGAAGAACAGGACCTGCTCGAGCTGTTTCGGGCTGCCGAGGTTGAATTCGTGGCCGACGTCGGCGTAGATCTCCTGTTCCAGGCGATCGATCTCCGCCCCGAACTCGCGGTCCAGCACGGCCAGTGCTTCGTGATCGAGGACGACCCCGGTCGCCTCCATGCGGGCGAGGACCGGAATCAGCGGCAGCTCGATCTCGCGGAACAGGCGGTCCAGCCCCTCGCGCACGAGGGCCGCCTCCAGCGGCTCGCGCACGGCGATGGCGGCCAGCGCTTCGAGGCCGGCCCGGGCCGCGAACGACAGGTCGGCGGCCGGGGGGAGGATCTGGTCGAGCTGCTCGGCGACCACGTCGGCGATCGTCTGGCTGCGCAGCGCGGCGTTGAGGATGTAGGCCGCGATCTGGGTGTCGAACGCGACGGCGGTCGGGGCGTCGTCGAGGTCCTGGGCGAAGCGGGCGACGAGCAACGGCTTGACCTCGTGGCCGACGAGGGGCACGGCGGTCCGCTCGATGAGGCGCCGGAGGCGGTCCGTGGCCTCGGCGCCCTCGACCGCGACGACGCGGCCGTCCGTCCCCGCAACGGCCAGGGCGAGCGGCGTGCCGCGGCGCGGCCGCGGATCGTCGAGCTGCAGCGCAACGCCGATCGCGGGCTGGGCCGCCAGCCACGCCGCCAGCTCGTCGATGCCATCAACACCGCGAACCTCGATCCGGGCCGGGTCGGCGATCGCGGCGGCAAGCGCCGAAGGCAGGTCCTCGGCGGCCCCCGGCGAGCTGCCATTGCCGGCCCCCGGCCGGGGCGCGGCCCCGACGGTGTCGAAATCGAGGCTCAACTGGAGCTCGCCGGCACCGGCGGGCGGACGCGGGGGGCGTGCCGGTCCCCAGCCAGCCGGGCGGCCGGCGACCCGGGCGGCGGGAACGGTGCCACTCGCGGCGACCTCGCGGAGGGCCTCAGCCCGCTCCGCGGCGGACTCCCCGCCGATCGAGGGCAGTCGCTCGATGAGGGTCCGGAACTCGTACTCGCGGAAGAGGCGAACGACGGTGTCCCGGTCGTAGTCGGACAGTCGGGCGGCCTCTAGGTCGAGGCTGATCGGCAGGTCGCGGACGATCCTCGACAGCTCGCGACCCTGGAACACCTGCTCGCGATGGTCCCCCAGCTTGTCGCGGAGCTTTTCGGGGGTCACCTCGTCGAGCCGCGCGTACAGGGCGTCGAGTGTTCCGAACTGGGCGATCAGCCTTGCGGCGGTCTTCTCCCCTACCCCCGGAACGCCCGGAATGTTGTCGGTCGGGTCGCCTTTGAGCGCCTTGTAGTCGACCATCTGGTCCGGCCGGAGGCCGAAGCGCTCCCAGATCCGGGCGGGATCGTAGATAACCGTGTTCTCGACCCCCGAGCGGGTCGTCATGAGCCGGGTCCGATCGGTCACCAGCTGGAGCATGTCGAGGTCGACGGTGACGATCGTCGTCTCGAGGTCGCGCTGCTCGGCCTGCACGGTCAGCGCCCCGATGACGTCGTCCGCCTCGTAGCCCTGCAGCTCGTAGACGGGGATGCGCAGGGCTTTGACCACCTCGCGGACCTTCGGGAACTGCGAGGCGAGATCATCCGGCATCTTCGTCCGGGTGGCCTTGTAGTCGGCGTATTGCTCGTGGCGGAAGGTCGGCCCCGACAGGTCGAAGGCGACCGCCACGTAGTCCGGGCGGAGATCCTGGAAGCCCCGCAGGACGATGCTGCAGAACCCGAAGACGCCGTTGACGAGCTCGCCCCTGGACGTCGTCAGGGGCGGGAGCGCGAAATAACCACGGTAGACGAGCCCGAAGCCGTCGAGCAGCATCAGGCGTTCCATCGGCAGGCCTCGGAAGTGAGCGTCGTCCGGGGGACGGTCACCGAAGTTTACCGGGCGGGGTCAGCCAGAGCCGGTGCAGGGCCGGTCGTTGGGCAGTTGCCATTTTGCAACGCGGCCGCGCATGCTCCGCGACGCCCCTGTCATGGTCAGGGGTAGACCCTGTGTACGTTCAGGTGTCGCACTAGAGGTGCATCGATGGGCTTGGTCAGCTGGATCGTCCTCGGCCTGATCGCCGGGTTCCTCGCCTCGCTGATCGCGGGAGGCGGCTTCGGGCTCCTCGAGCTACTGATCCTCGGCATCGTCGGCGCGGTCGTCGGCGGGTTCATCGCCTCGGCGCTGAACATGGGTGATGTGACCGGCGTCAACATCGGCAGCATCGTCATCGCAACCGTCGGGGCGATCATCGTGATCGCCGTCGTGCGGGCGCTGCGCGGGTCGAGAGCCACGGTCTAGGCCGGCCGGGCCGGCCTTCCAGACGGCTGATCGGCGGTTCCTCGCTCGGCGCGGGGGCCGCCGATCAGCGTGTTGGCCGCGGTCGGGATGCCCGGCGAAGGCCGAACAGGGCGAGTCCCAGGATCAGCAGGGTGGCGGAGGCAACCGCCAACGGGACGTTGGGTTCGGGGCCGGCGGCGATGCCCGGACCAACACCGACCGATGGCGGCGGGGTCGTCGCAGCGCGGGGCCCATGACTGCCTTCGGCCGTCGTGTCACTGATTGGCGAGGGCGACGCCGCCCCGGCGATCGGACCGCCGACGGTCCTCTCCGGCAGGCTCGGCGCCGGAGCGGTTCCCTTGACCGTCGACAGGCCGGTGTCGGCGGACGCCGCCGCGGAGGCAGCGGGTGCAGCGGCCACGGCCGGGGCGGGAGCCGAAGAGGCCGCCGGGGAGGCTGCCGCTGCGCTCGAGCCGCTGAAGAAGGCGCCGCCGCTGCCCTGGACGAGTGGCAGACCCGATACGAGGAGGCCCACGAGGCCGAGGGTCGTGAGCGCCGGAGCCAGCGGTCGGATGAGCTCGAGACGGGTGGCCCCGAACGCGGTGACGAGCCGGCGCCAGCCACTGGGCCGGAGTCGGTCGGCGTCCTGCGGCCGCAGCGTGAAGTCGCGGGTTCGGACCGGCGCCGGCAGCGCAGCCGTCGCCACCGCAATGGCCCGAAGGTCGGCGGCGATCTGGGCGCAGGCGGCGCACGAGGCCAGGAGCTCATCGGCCCTGGTTCGCTCGGCCGCTTCAACGTCGCCCGCGGCGCGCGCGGCAACGAGAACGAGGTCGTGGTCGGCGTGCGAGGCCGGGAGTCGGTCGGTCATGTCCTCGCCTTGACGGCCCGGTTCGGGGATCGGTTCCCGGCCGGCCGGCCGGAATCAGCCACGGAAGAGCTCCATTCGGCCCTCGAGCAGGAGCCGTAGGGCGAGGCGGCCGCGGTGGATCCGGGATTTGACGGTGCCCAGGGACACCCCGGTCATCTCCGCGATCTCGGCGTAGTCGTAGCCCTCGACGTCGAACAGGACGATCGCCGCCCGCTGGTCGACCGTGATCCGTGCCAGGGCGTCGTTGAGGGCGCGGGTCCGCTCGCCGGCGATGACGATCCGCTGGGGGTCCGTCTCGTCGCCCGCCCGGGGCTGCCAGCTCTCGTCCTCCAGCTCCGGGTAGGGCTGGACCGGCCGCCGCTTCCGGGCGCGCTGGGCGTCCATCGCGGCGTTGACGCAGATCCGGCTCAGCCACGATCGAACGCTCCCGCCGCGGAACGTCCCCAGGTTCCGGTAGGCAGAGAAGAACGCTTCCTGGACGGCGTCGGAGGCCTGATCGCGGTCCGGAACCATCCGCGCCACGAGCGCGAAGAGGTGATCCTGGTAGCAGATCACGAGGTCGTTGAAGGCGTCGAGATCGCCGCCGCGGGCTCGCTCGACCAGGATCAGGTCGCGACGCTGGACGGGGTCGTCGGTGACCGTCGTCGAGCGAGGGTCCTCCACGGACGGTGGGTCCCTCCGGACGGCGATTGGCAGGCTCGCGGAGTCTAGCATCGGCTCCCGGGCCAGACGGCGGTCCCTCGAGGCGGGTTCCGGGTGTCCGTCGCACCGGGTGCGCTCGTCGCGCTACGATTTCCGCCGCTCCACTCGGGCCGAAGTGGCGGAACCGGCAGACGCGACGGTCTCAAACACCGTTGAGGGCAACCTCGTCCGGGTTCAAATCCCGGCTTCGGCACCACGTTCTGGCGCACGAAAGTGGAGGTTCGGGGTCCGGAGCGCCACGACCACCCGGGGAGTACGGAGGCGCGCGGAGAACCGCGGGTGCGTGCCCAGCTGCGCTGGTATCTCCTCCGGCGTTGGCCGCGCGATCCACCGGTGGTAGCGACCGGAGATCTTCATCGACGGCGCTAATGGCGACGTGATGCTCGACGAGAGTTTCTGTATCAACCTCGGACTGCCTGACGAGCCAGTCAGCGTTTCAGTCCCCCGGCGCCCCACCGCACCTCCGCGACGCATGACGGATCAGGCGGCACGACCCAGACCATGCGGCTCGCCCACTCCCGACCCGACAGCCCACTCTCCGCCGCACTATCACCACCGCCAATGACGGAAACGGCGTCGCCATCCGAAGCAGTCATGAAGGTTCCATCGAAGTTCGCGAAGCTGATCGACCGTGTTTCCGCAACCCACCTCGTCCGGTCTGCCGGCCAGAACAGGAAGGTTCTTTTGCCGTTCGACACGAGATAGACACACTCGTCCGTGATGTCGAGCGTGCCGACCGCGAAGCTCGTGTCCGTCCCATCCTGAGGAGGAATGACCGCAAGCGGACCCCATATCGATGCGGGTGACGGGGTCGGCTCGGAAGGGGCGGCCCCCGAGGCCGTCGGCGTGGGGGTCGCGGACTGACAACTCGCGAGGAGACTAAGGAGGACGACGAGCGCGGAGCGGAAGCCAGGGGCGGCACTCACTGGCATTTCATTCCACTCTTTTCTCCGTGACCGTTCACCTTTACGGCGTGATGTTGACGGTCACGCCAAGGGCCTCGTCGAAGAGATCGGCGAGGGACCACGCGTCCTTGCTCCCGACCAGCCCTTCTGGGATCCGAACGCCGCTCCACCGAATGACCAGGGGCCTCCGCTATCTCCGCCTTGAGGAGCCGCTGCGAGTCCTCCCGGAGGATCCTCCGTGCGGGGCGCGGGGTGTCCTCGTCGTCGCGCGCCATCCGGTCAGCGTGCGAACGCCGCCCTTGCGCACGCGGCGCACGTTGCCGGACGGCATGTTGCGTACGCCTCACAGTGGCGCGCCGCGACGGCTCACCCGCACACGGCCAATCGGCCCGCGCCGGTAGACTCACGCGATGGGCCTTGATCGGTTCTTCCGTCCCAACGACGCCTCCGACGGCGGTGCCGCGGCGCGCGCGGGCGAGACGGCCACCGTTCGCCGGATCGTCGCCCGACTCGAGGCGCTGCCGCCGGAGCGCGCGCGCTACCTCGCCGCATTCGCCTACATCATGAGCCGCGCAGCGCAGGCCGATTTCGACATCAGCGACGAAGAGACGAAGGCGATGGAGCGATTCGTCGTGGAGCTCGGCGGGATCGACGAGGCGCAGGCAGTCCTCGTCGTGGAGATCGCCAAGCTCCAGGCGCGTCAGCAGGGCGCGACCGAGGACTTCGTCGTGACCCGCGAGTTCGCCGAGATCGCAACCGAGGAGCAGAAGCTGGCGCTGCTCCGCTGCTGCTTCGCCGTCAGTGCCGCCGACGAGTCGATCAGCGCGCTCGAGGCGTCAGTCGTCAACGAGATCGCGCGCGAGCTCGACGTCTCGCGTGAGCAGCTGAACGCCGTTCGCGCCGAGTTCCACGACCGGCTGTCGGCGATCCAGGCGATGCGGCGGATGAATGGACCGGGTTGACTCGGCGGCTCAGGGCTCCGTGTACACACCTTCGAAGCCCGGTTATCGGATCGCCGATCTCGACGACGCCATCGACTTCGCTGCTTGTCAGCGTGACCGCATCCCGTGTGCCGGCTGTGGCGAACTCGTCGACCGGCATGGCTTTGATACGTATTGCCGCGGGCCGCGCCGGACCGATCTGGGCTTGAGCCCGCACTAGATCGGAGGACCCCGCCGACTCCTGGGTGCGGGCTCACAGGCTCCGTTGATCAGGACAGATTCAACTCCACGATCCCTTCACCGAGCCGGCGGCGTACTTCGGCGAGCAACTCCCCGTCGTAGGCGACCGGCTTGAGCGCCATCGGCAACGTGGCGCTCCCCCACAACTCGACGTGGACGAGCACCGGCGTCTCGCCCGGTCGCTGCCGAATCAGCTCCCGGAATGTCCGCATCGCCTCGAGCAGCCGGTCCGACTCGCGGCCCTTGAAGCGGACATGGAGGACGCCCGCCGCGGCGTCCGTCGGTTGGGTCGGGGCGGCGAGGGCCCCGGCCGCGCGATCGCGTGCCTCGTCCGGCAGCGACGCCTCGTCGCGATCGCCGGCCGGCGTGAGCATGTCGAAGTCGGGTGGTTCCTGGTAGGTCGGGATGGGCTCGGCCGGTGCGATCGACGGGAAGCTCGGCTGGCCGGGATCGGCCGCGGGCGCGTCGGCTCGCAGGGGTGACACGCGGGCCGGCGCCGGTTCGGTGGATTGGGCGCCTTCGGCCGGAGGGCGGCCAGGACCCACGGGGACGAGCGGTCGGCGTTCGGGCTCGGAGGTTCGGTAGCCGGTGCCGTTCCCGGCTCCCCCACCGGGGGCTCCTGCGGGGGCTCCGGGAGCGCGCCGACGCGGGGCCCCGCCCTCGCCGGCGGCCACCTCGCGGGCGAACGCCTCCGGCCCGCGGGCGACGGCCGACTCCCAGTCCAGCACCAGATCCGCCAGCAGGGACACCTCCTCGCCGCGGTGGTCGACCCGGCCGGCCACCAGCAGGGTGGCGCCATCAGTCCACGTCCCGAGCGTCTGCTCGTACAGCCTGGGGAAGACGACGACTTCGATCGAGCCCTGCAGGTCCTCGATGGTCACGATGGCCATCGTGGCCTTGGCCTTGGTGATGACGATGCGTCTGCCGGTCACGATGCCGCCGACGACGATCCGTTGCCCGTCGAGCGTCTCGTCCTTGAGATCGCTGCTGTGTTCCTTTGCATAGTCGCCCACCTGGGCCGCGACCTCGCCCATCGGGTGACCGGTCAGGTACAGGCCGAGCAGCTCTTTCTCGCGCCGCAGCCGTACGGCCACGGGAGCCTCGGGCGCAGGCGGCAGCGACTCCTCCTTCGTATCCGTGAACATGAGCTCGAAGGCCGACATCTGGCCGTTCGCACGCTGTTGCTGGGTCTCCTGGGCGGCGGGCAGGATCGATGGTAACGCGTCGACGATCTGGATAGGATGCCCGAAGGGAGACAGCGCGCCGACCCACGCGAGCGCCTCGATGACGCGCGAGTTCACGAGGCGTAGGTCGACGCGTTCGCAGAAGTCCCGCAGCGACACGAACTCGCCACCACTCTTCCGGGCGGCGATGATCGACTCGATCGCGCCCTGGCCAACGTTCTTGACGGCCAGCAGGCCGAAGCGGATGGCGTCGCCTTCGACGGTGAACTCGACGTCGGAGCGGTGGAC
>JBGPDX010000121.1:0-7455 GCA_041482475.1 Candidatus Limnocylindria bacterium
GGCGGCAAGGGCGTCATGGTCTACGCCATCCTCGCCCTGGTCGATCCGGGCGACGAGGTCATCGTCCCGGACCCCGGCTACCCCATCTACGAGTCGCTGACCCGCTTCGTCGGCGGCACGCCGGTCGCCATCCCCATCCGGATGTCCAACGACTTCCGCCTCGACGTCGACGAGCTCGCCTCGCTCGTCACGCCGCGGACCCGGCTGATCGTGATCAACAGCCCGGCCAACCCGACCGGCGGCGTCCTGACCCGGAGCGATCTCGAGCGAATCGCCGAGCTCGCCATCCGCCACGACCTGCTCGTCCTGGCCGACGAGATCTACGGCCGGATCCTGTACGACGGCATGGAGCACGTCTCGATCGCCAGCCTGCCCGGGATGGCCGATCGAACGATCGTCCTCGACGGCTTCTCGAAAACCTTCGCCATGACCGGCTGGCGGCTGGGCTACGCGATCGTCCCGCCGGCGCTGGCCCAGACTTACGGGACGCTCATCATCAACACGATCAGCTGCGCCCCGACCTTCGTCCAGATGGGCGCGGTCGAGGCGATGACCGGACCGCAGGACCCGATCCTCGCGATGGTCGCCGAGTTCCGCGTCCGCCGCGACCTCGTCGTCGACGGCCTGAACGCCATCCCGGGCGTCCGCTGCCTCTCGCCGCACGGCGCGTTCTACGTCTTCCCGGACATCTCGGCGACGGGGCTGACCGGCTCGCAGCTGGCCGACAAGCTGCTCCACGAGGCCGGCGTGTGCGTCCTGGCCGGCACGGCCTTCGGTCACACGGGGACGGGCCACATCAGGATCAGCTACGCGAACTCGCGGGACAACCTGGCCGAGGCGCTGACCCGGATCCGCGGCCTGGTCGAGCGACTGCCGACCCCCACGCCGGTCTGACGGCCGCCGTCATGCCGAAGCGACCGAAGGTCTTCGTCGCTCGAATCATTCCCGACGACGGCCTCCGAAAGGTCACCGACGCCACCGACGCCACCGTCTGGCCGGATGAGCTCCCGCCGCCGCGGAACGAGCTGCTCCGGGCAGTCGGGGGCTGCGACGGCGTCCTGACCCTCCTCACCGACCGCGTCGACGCCGAGTTCCTCGACCGGGCGGGGCCGCAGCTCAAGGTCGTCAGCAATTACGCCGTCGGGTTCGACAACGTCGACGTGGGGGAGTGCACCCGGCGCGGGATCCCCGTGGGCAACACGCCGGGCGTCCTGACGGAGACGACCGCCGACCTCGCCTTCGCCCTCCTGATGGCGGCCGCGCGTCGCCTGCCCGAGGGCGACCGCTACGTCCGCGCCGGGAGGTGGCGGACCTGGGGTCCGATGCTGCTCATGGGGCCGGACGTCCACGGCGCGACGATCGGGATCGTCGGATTCGGGCGGATCGGCCAGGCGCTGGCGAAGCGGGCGGCGGGCTTCGGCATGACGATCCTCTACCACGACGTAAACGAGCTGCCCCTCGAGGTGACGCGGCCTTTTGGCGCGACGTATATGCCGCTCGACGAGCTCCTCGCCCGCGCCGACTTCGTGTCGCTCCACGTCAACCTCACCCCGGAGACGAGGCACCTCATTGATGCGACCGCGCTGCGGCGGATGAAGAAGACAGCCGTGCTGGTCAACACCTCGCGCGGGCCGGTCGTCGATGGCCGCGCGCTGTTCGAGGCCCTGCGCGACGGCGAGATCTTCGCCGCGGCCCTGGACGTGACGGACCCCGAGCCGCTCCCCCCGGACGACCCGCTGCTGAGCCTCGACAACTGCCTCGTCGTGCCGCACATCGCCTCGGCGTCACGAGCGACGCGCGGAAAGATGGCGGAGATGGCGGCCGACAACCTGCTCGCCGGCCTCCGCGGCGAGCGGCTGCCGACCCCCGTCAACCCGGAGGTCTACGAGCGGTAGACCCCCGGGGCGGTCGTCAGCCTCGTCAGTCGACGGGCCGGATTCGGCCGGTCTCGACCTCGTAGATCACGCCATTGACGGGGACGTCCTTGACCCACGGGTGCGAGCGGATCCGCTTCACCTGGGCGCGGAGGTTCGCCTCGAGATCCGGGAAGGCGAGGAGCGGCAGGTCCACCTGGGCGCCCGTCGCCTTGGCGATCGTCCTGCGGACCGGCTCGTCCTCGAATGTCAGCATCCCGCAGCCTGTGTGCTCGATGACGATGATCTCCTCCGTCCCCAGGAGATGCTGGCTGATGACCAGCGAGCGGATCGCGTCGTCCGTGGCGAGACCGCCCGCGTTGCGGATGATGTGGGCGTCCCCGGTCCGCAGGCCCAGGGCGTCCTCGACGGTCAGGCGAGCGTCCATGCAGGCGAGGACGGCGAGCCGACGGCCGGGCGGCAAGGGCAGGCTGGAGCGGTCGAACTGGCCGGCGTAACGCGCGTTCTCGGCGAGCGCCCGCTCGAATTCCGGGGCGCGAGTCTGGCTGAGTGTCATGTCGTGTCTCTCCTTGAGGCAGGGGCGGGCGTCGTGGTGGCCGGTCCCGGCGGTTCGGTGTCGGCGGCCACCCGTCGTGGCGTTCGGAGGACAAACGAACAGCCGCGGCTCCTGCCTTCAGGATCCGCGGCCCCGGGACCTCGCCTGTGGTCCCGCTACCCGTTCAGGATGCGCGTGACCTCAGGCCCCATCCTCCGCACGGCGGGGCCGCCAGCGCGTACACATCGAGACGGTGTGGCGTGTCACGGTCCCGGGATGGTGCCGGACGCGAGCCGCGGCCGTCAACCACCGGACCGAAACGCAACCGTTGTCCATGGCCGGCGGGTCTTCAGACGACCACGCGTTGCTCGAGTGCGATACGTACGGCCCCGTCCCGATCCAGCGAGCGCCCTCGCGCCCAGGCGGCCGTAAACGCCTCTCCGGGGAGGGCTGACCGGGTCGCCGCCAGGGCAGCGTCGTAGGGCGGGACATCGGCAGGATCCATCACCGCGCCGCTCGCCTGGAACATTGACTCCGCGGCGGCGAGGAGCGTGGCCGCGCGCTCCCAGTCGGCCCGTGCGGCGGCCAGCTCCCCCAGCCCCGAGATCGCGTAGGGCAGCACGTACAGGTCACCGCGCTCGTGGGTCAGCCGAACGGTCTCCTCCCAGTAGCCCTGGGCCGATTCGAGGTTGCCCTCGTGAAGCTCTACGGAACCCAGATTGCCGAGCTCGACGACGATCGTGTCCTCCCGGCCGAGCTCGCGGTTCAGCGCCAGGCTCTCCTGGTACAACGCCCGCGCGCCGGGGTAGTCGCCGTCCATTCGGGTCGCCTCGGCCAGGCAGTGGAGCGGCAGGCGGCGCATCGCCCGGTCACCCTGCTGCGCGGCGATCTCCAGCCCCTCGCGGCTGAGCTCCTTCACGCCCCTGTAGTCGCCTTCCCGAAGCCCGACGCGCGACAGGCCGGCCAGGCCCAGGACGACGCTCCCGGGATCCCCCACCTCTCGGGCGATCGCCAGGCTCTCTTCGGTCAGAACTCGTGTTCGCTCGGTCTCACCTTGCCGGAAGGCCATGACCCCGGCGCCGTAGAGCGCTCGGGCCCGGGCGAGCGTCCGCTCGGGCGCCTTGGCGAGCAGCGGGTCGGACCAGCGCCGACCCTCCTCATGGAGGCCGCGCGTGTTCCAGTAACCGAGCAGTGCGGCGGCCATCTCCAGACCCTGCTGCGGTTCATGTTCCAGGAACCAGGCGAAGGCCTGCTCGCGCTCATCGTGGCCTTCGTCCATCCGCTTCAGCCAGGTTTCGGACCCCGGCCCATTGAGCCCGACCTCCGCCTCCCTGGCCAGCTCGAGCTGGCGACGCGCCGTCTCGCCGTCCATCGCCTTCCTCCCGGCCGATCTTCGGCCAGCTTCCGTCTGCAGCGCCACGGTATGCCCGGTGTTTGCCGTTTGCAATGACCGCCATGTCTGCGGCGCAGCCCTGGCCGTGAGCCTGGCGGGCACGGCGTTCGCCGGGAATCCGAGTGGGACCGGGCAGCCGGGCTCCTCGTGCGGAGCCCCCGGCGCGACGGTCATGCCGGCGGGGTTTCGGCACCACCGGCTTCATCAACGCCGGGAGCCACTACGCCGGTAGCGACGGCACGGCGTCCCTGGCGCACGCGAACAGCGTCCACGCCGTATCCCAATACGACGTGGCGTGCTACCAACTGACGCTGCATCACCGCTGAACACGCGCGCTGGCTCGAACTCGAAAAGGCCCCGCCCAACCAGCGACGGGGCCTTTCCATGCCCGTCATGCAGAGTCCAGCGAACTGGACGTGATACCGTCGCGCGCGGGCCGGTAGCTCAGCGGTAGAGCAGGGGACTTTTAATCCTCCGGTCGAGGGTTCGAATCCCTCCCGGCCCCCGAGCAGGCTGAACGAGACGTTTCGCCGACGGAAGGTTTCAGCACGGGTCGCGGCCGGTCTGGCCCCGAGGATGTTGACGGCGGGCCGGGAGTCGATGCTCGGGTGCCGCAACCGGATCGCAACCTTCGTGATCCCCGGGCGACGCCGACAGCCGGGCGCCTTTGAGCGCACGGTACGGTCAAATGATTCACCCGTCCGACTCCGACAAGGCACGCCTCCGAGCTATTCGCGACGGCCAGGGGGCGCCGGTGACGTGCGCCACCTGCGGCTGCCGGCTGGAGCATGTCAGCACCTCCGATCCATCGACCTGGTTCCATTTCGGCCGCTTCGCCGGCCGTGACGCCCGCGGTTGTCGCGTCCAGTGCGTCGAGCTGGCGCACGACGAGGCCGGGCTCCCGTTCGCGGCGATCCCTGCCTGAAATCCGCCCGCGCAAGCGATTGACACCCGGCGGCCAGCCCGCCTAGCATCACCCGCACAACTGAATAGCTCTTATCAAGAGTGGCGGAGGGACCGGCCCTGTGAAGCCCGACAACCTACCGGCGGCGACGCCGGCAAGGTGCCAAATCCGGGCAGGTCCTCCTGCGAGATAAGGGATCTCCCCAAGACCCTTCCTCCGGGAAGGGTCTTCTGGTTTCGGCGTCACTCGACATCGACTCGATCAGGAGCCGACCGATGACGACCGACGTCCGACCGACACCGAGCCAGACCTCCACCGCCACCCTCGACCGCCCGACCGGCGAATCCTTCCTCGACGGGTTGCGCTGCCGGAACTGCTCGAGCCCGCAGCCGATCGGCCCGGCGTTCGTCTGTCCCGCCTGCTTCGGCCCGCTGGAGGTCGTCTACGACCTGCCGGCGATCGCCCGGGCGCTCGACCGGACCACGATCGAGCGTCGTCCGCCGGGGGTCTGGCGCTACCGCGAGCTGCTGCCCGTCGATCGCGTCCCGGCGCGCGGCCTCCAGGTTGGCTCGACCCCGCTCGTCCGTGGCGACCGACTGGGAGCAGAGATCGGCCTTGATCGGCTGTGGCTGAAGGACGACACCCGCAATCCCACACTGTCGTTCAAGGATCGTCCCGTCGCGATGGCGGCAGCGCGTGCGGTCGAGTTCGGCTTCGACACCCTGGCCTGCGCCTCGACCGGCAACCTGGCCGGGGCGACCGCGGCTGCGGCAGCCGCCCTGGGGCTTCGGGCGTTCGTCTTCATCCCGGCCGACCTGGAGCCGGCCAAGATCGAGCACGCCCTCGCCTTCGGTGCGACTGTCATCCCCGTCGAGGGGACGTACGACGAGGTCAACCGCCTGTCGCTCGAGATCGCCGACGAGGAGGGCTGGGCGTTCGTCAACGTCAACCTGCGGCCGTACTACTCGGAGGGCAGCAAGACCCTGTCATTCGAGATCGCCGAACAGCTCGGCTGGCGGCTGCCGGACGCCGTCGTCGCACCGATCGCCTCGGGCTCGCTCTTCACGAAGGTCGCCAAGGGATTCCGCGAGCTCGTCGAGGTGGGGCTGGTCGAGCCGAAGCCGATCCGCTTCGTCGGGGCGCAGGCCTCCGGTTGCGCTCCGGTCGCCAACGCGTTCGCCGCGGGCTCGAACACGATCGTGCCGGTCCAGCACCCGAACACCATCGTCCGGTCGCTGTCGATCGGGTCGCCGGCCGACGGCGGCTACGCGCTGCAACTCGCCCGCTCGACGGGCGGCTCGATCGAGGGCGTCGCCGACGCGGCGACGGCGGACGCGATCCGCCTCCTCGGCCGCACGGAGGGCATCGCCACCGAGACGGCCGGCGGGGTGACCGTCGCGGCGGCCGCGCGGGCGCGGGCCAGCGGCGTGATCAGGCGCGACGACGAGACGGTCGTCCTGCTGACCGGCAACGGCGTCAAGACGCCGGACGCGCGGCGCTTCGGACTCGACGGGGATGCGGCGACGGCCGGGACGATCGGGCTGGCTGAGCCGATCGCGCCGACATTGGCGGCCTTCGAGCGCTGGCTGCAGGGCAGCTGACGGCCGCAACCCGGCCGCAACCCGACACCAACCGCCGCAACCGAACCGCGCCAGAACCGTCGCTCGACGGCGGCTGACCGCGCGCACGCGCGCGCCCAGGATCGCTCCATCAGCTCCAACCGCTGGATGGAGGGCTCATGCTCAACAGTGGCGACACGGCCTGGATGCTCATCGCGACGGCCCTGGTGATGCTCATGCTGCCCGGCCTGGCGCTGTTCTACGGCGGCCTGGTCCGGCGCAAGAACGTCCTGTCGACGATCATGCACAGCTTTTTTGGGCTGGCGCTTGTCAGCGTCGTGTGGGTACTCGTCGGCTTCTCGATCGCCTTCGCGCCGGATGCGACCGGCCTGGGCCTGTTCGGCGGGCTCAACTTCGTGGGCTTCGCGAACGTCGGGCTCCAGCCCGCACACGGCAGCACGATCCCGTTCGTTCTGTTCGCCGCATTCCAGCTGATGTTCGCGGCGATCACGCCGGCACTCATCACCGGCGCGTTCGCTGAGCGGAAGCGCTTCGCCAGCTTCGTGATCTTCACGGTCCTCTGGTCGGTCTTCGTCTACTCGCCGATCGCGCACTGGGTCTGGGCGTCCGACGGCTGGCTGTTCAAGCTCGGCGCCCTCGACTTCGCCGGTGGCACCGTGGTTCACGCCTCGTCGGGGGTTTCCGCGCTCATCGTGGCGCTGCTCATCGGCCGACGCGTGGTGAACGGTGATCGGATGGAGCCGCACGACATCCCGATGACCGTCCTGGGCGCGGGCCTCCTGTGGTTCGGCTGGTTCGGGTTCAACGCCGGGTCGGCCCTGTCGGCCGGCGGCCTGGCGGCGAACGCGCTCCTGGTGACCAATACGGCCGCCGCGGCCGCCACGATCACGTGGGTCCTGGCCAGCTACCTTCACAAGGGCAAGGTCAGCGTCTCCGGGGCGGCCTGCGGCGCCGTTGCCGGGCTCGTCGCCATCACCCCGGCGTCCGGGTTCGTCACCGCCGGAGGCGCGCTGATCATCGGACTCGTCGCCGGCGGGCTGTGCTACAGCGCGACGCTCCTCCGCGAGCGCATCAAGGTCGACGACGCGCTCGACGTCTTTGCCGTCCATGGGGTCGGCGGGGTTTTCGGCGCCCTCGCGACCGGTGTCCTCGCGACGACCGCCATCAAC
>JBGPDX010000122.1:0-7420 GCA_041482475.1 Candidatus Limnocylindria bacterium
CCTGCTCGTCGTGCCGCTGCAGACGACGTTCATCCCGATCCTGCAGGTGTTCGGCAGCCTCGGGATCGCGGGTCAGTTCCTGTCGGTCTGGCTGGCGCACACCGGCTACGGCCTACCGTTCGCCATCTACCTGTTGCGCAATTTCATGGGCTCCCTGCCGAAGGAGGTCTTCGAGTCCGCCTACATCGACGGCGCGAGCCCGGTCACGGCCTTCTTCCGCCTGGCTCTGCCGATGACGATCCCGGCCATCGCCGCACTGGCTATTTTCCAGTTCCTGTTCGTCTGGAACGACCTGCTGGTCGCGTTGATCTACCTGGGCGCGACTCGTCCGGAGAACCTGCCGATGACCGTCCAGATGAACAACCTGGTCAGCTCGCAGGGCGCCGGCTGGGAGCTGCTAGGTCCGGCGGCGTTCATCTCGATGGCCCTGCCGCTGGCCGTGTTCTTCGCCCTGCAGCGCTATTTCGTGCGCGGCATCACCGGCGGCGCCGTCAAGGGCTGATCGCCGCCGTCGATCAGCGGCCCAGGCGGTCGGCCAGCCGGTCGACCGAGGCGGCCAGCTCGGCCTCGCTGGCGCGGGCGCCGTCGACGATGGCCCGCGGGGCTCTCGCCAGGAAGGCGTGGCTCGACAGCCGCTCGCGCACGGCGTCCAGCCGCGCCTGGGCCTCCGCGAGCTCCTTCTCCAGGCGGGCTGTGTCGAGCCCGGCGTCCTGCCTGGCGCCGCGGCCGACAGTCGCCTCGATGTCCCCCGCCAGGACCGTCAGCCCGTCCGGCGCGGCCTCGCGCAGCGCCTCCGGGGTGAGGTGCCGGCTCAGCGGTCGTGCCCGGGCCAGACGCTCGATCGCCGGCCGGAGGGCTTCGAACGTCCCGCCGAGCCGTTGCGGGATCGAGACGTCGACGGGCAGCCATGAGCCGGGCTCCACGTTGGCCTCGGCGCGTGCGTTGCGAATCCCGCGGACGAGCGCGACGATCGCCTCGACGTCGGCCTCGGCGGCCGCGTCACGCTCCCCGACGCCCGGCCAGCGGGCCACGATCAGCAGCTCCGGGTCCGAACGGCGATGCGGGATGGCCGCCCACAACGCCTCGGTGACGAACGGCATGACCGGATGGAGCAGGCGAAGGTACGCGTCGAGCGCCTCGACCAGCGTCCACCACGTCGCCTCGCGTTCCGCCGCCGGGGCCGTCGGGTCGGCCAGCCGGATCTTGGCCAGTTCGAGGCCCCAGTCGCAGAACTCGCTCCAGATCGCCTCGTACAGCAGCCGGGTGACCTCGCCGAAGGCGTAGCCGGCCAGCGCGGCGTCGACGGCATGGGTCACCGCGGCCACCCGTGACAGCAGCCAGCGCTCGGCGGGTCCAAGGTGTCGACGGTCGGGCAACGCCCGTTCGGCGCTCGGCGCGATCGATGCCGGCCGCGCACCGACGACGAACCGCGTCGCGTTCCACAGCTTGTTGGCGAAATTGCGTGCGCTGTCGAGCTTCGTGCGGCCGAATCGCTGGTCGTTGCCCGGCGTCGCGCCGTGGATCAGGGCGAATCGGAGAGGATCCGCGCCGGTCTCGTCGATCACACCCAGCGGATCGAGGACGTTGCCCTTCGTCTTCGACATCTTCTGGCCCAGCGGGTCGCGGATGAGCCCCGACAGGTAGACCGTCTGGAACGGCTCGCGGCCGGTGAGGTGGATGCCGAGCATCATCATTCGGGCGACCCAGAAGAAGATGATGTCGTAGCCGGTCTCCATCACCGACGTCGGATAGAAGCGCCGAAAGTCCGGCGTGTCGTCGGGCCAGCCCAGGGTCGAGAACGGCCACAGGCCGGAGCTGAACCAGGTGTCGAAGATGTCCGACTCCTGCTCGAGCTCCACCGCGGGACGGCCGCAGACCTCGCAGGCGGGCGGCCCGCCCGGTTCGGCGCTGACGGTGATGTGGCCTTCGGGGCAGTACCAGGCGGGGATCCGGTGACCCCACCACAGCTGGCGGCTGACGTTCCAGTCGTGGATCCCGGTCAGCCATTGCTCCCACGTCTTCTCGAAGCGCTCCGGGAGGATTCGCGTCCGGCCGGTTCGGGTCGCCTCGAGGGCGGCAGCGGCGAGCGGCGCGACGCGGACGAACCACTGCACCTTGAGCCGCGGCTCGATGACGTCGCCCGACCGCTGACAACGCCCGACGACCATCTCGTGCGGCTTGCTCGCCACGAGGTCGCCACGTGCCTCGAGGTCGGCCAGGATGCGCTTGCGCGCCTCGTACCGATCCAGGCCTTCGTACCGCGTGCTGGTTCCTGCGATGGCGGCCGCGTCGTCGAGCACGCCGATCGCCGGTAGCCCGTGTCGCAGCCCCACCTCGTGGTCGTCGCGGTCGTGGGCGGGCGTGACCTTGACGGCGCCGGTCCCGAACGCCGGGTCGACCGCATCGTCCGCGATGACCGGCACGTCGCGCTCGACGAACGGGATGCGCACCGTCGCCCCGACGAGATCCCGGTAGCGCCCGTCATCCGGATGGACCGCCACGGCGGTGTCGCCCAGGATCGTCTCCGGGCGCGTCGTCGCCACGGAGATCGTGCGATCCGGGGACGCGCCCGTGGCCGGATCGACGAGGTGATAGCGGACCGTCCAGAGCGTGCCCGTCTCGGGCGTCGGCACGACCTCCAGGTCGCTGACGCTCGTCCGGCAGCCCGGACACCAGTTGACGAGCGCCTGGGTCCGATAGGCCAGGCCGTCGCGATAGAGCCGGCTGAATGCCTCGCGAACGGCCCGCGCCGAGACCTCGTCCATCGTGAACCGCAGGCGGCTCCAGTCGAACGAGCCGCCGACGCGACGCTGCTGCGACAGCATGACGTCGCGCGTCACGGCCACGAAATCGCGCATCCGTTCCAGGTAGCGCTCGCGGCCCAGGCTCTGCCGCGTCTCCCCCTCCCGGGCGATGATCCCGTCGAGGACGAACTGGGCGGCGATGCTGGCGTGATCGAGCCCCGGCAGCAACAGCGCCGGGCGGCCCAGCATCCGGGCGTGGCGGGTCATCAGATCCTCGACCGCGGTCCGCTGGGCGTGGCCAAGGTGGAGCGAGCCGGTGATGTTCGGCGGCGGCTGGATGATGACGAACGGCTCGGCGTTCGGATCGGCGGTCGAGCCGCGTCCGTCGGGCGCGAAGACGTCCGCGGCCAGCCATCGCTCGTAGATCGCCGCCTCGAAATCGGCCGGCCGATAGGACCTGGCCAGGCCCGAACCGCTCGTCGTCTCGGTCATCTCCGCCTCCGGGCTCGCCGTGACACGAATCGAAACCCCGCTCGTGCAGCGGACGAACGGGGTCGTGGTACCACCTGCTGGTTCGGCGTTCGGGGTCTCGCGCTCATCGCGGTCGACGGGTTCCGGCGCCCTCTCGACGCGCTATCGGGCGTCAGCCGCGCGGCTCGCGAGCGACGTTCCCGCTCCCCTGCCGGCGCGGGCTCTCAGCCGGTGACCCGCGCTCTCTGCCGGTGGATCGGAGCGGTACTCCTCTCGGTCGGCGCCGTGAGCGCGGAGTCTAGCACAGGGTCCTGCCCGGCCCGGCTCATGTGGCCTGCTTCGGCGGGGCTCGCCGGCGTGCCCGTTTCGGCGCGGGAGCAGGCTGCGCGACCACTCTCGGTGCGGGCACTGCAACAGGCTCCGACACCGCTGCCGCGACCTGGCGGGGCAGCTCGACGACGACCAGGGCGTGGCGGGGCGATCGGTTGTAGGCGGCGGCGAGGATGCCACCGAGCAGCGCGCCGACGGTCGTCCCGAGCGCCGCGACGACGAGGCCCGTTGCGGGCACGACGAGCCACCAGCGCGTCTGGATGTCGCGCAGCAGGCCCAGCTGATCGCCGAACGGCAGGAGCCGCCTGGCGACGCCGAAGGTGAAGGCGAGATCGCGCTGCCAGTCGAGGACCGCGCCGGAGAACCAGACGAAGGCGGCGCCAAGCAGCATCCCCACGACGAGGCCAAGGGCGAACCCGACCCACGCCCCGGCGCCCAGCGAGGCCCGCACGGACACGACGGCGAGGCGGCCGCGGACGGCCCGGATGTTCGGGTCGACGACGAGTTCGACCGGGTCGCCCAGGCGACGCCCGGTGAGGATGCCGCGGAGCGTCGGCGGCCGCGTCACCGCGGATCCTCCGCCCGACGCGGCCGAACGCGGCCGCGGCCGCCCCGGCCGACCATGACAACGAGGGCGGCCGCGAGGAGGGCAAGGGCGACGACCAGGCCATAGGCGACATAGGCGATCAGCAGGGTTCCGGACGGCGTCGAACCGATGTCGGACTGGACCACCCGCGGGACGGGCAGCCCAGGCGTGCGGATCTCGAGGCGCAGCGGCACGCTCTCGAACGCCGCCTTTGCCGGCGCCGCCACCGGCCGCGCCGAGCCGTCTGGCGCGAACAGGCCGAAATGCTCGACGTCGAGGTTCGGGCGGAGCGTCGCGTAATCCTCGAGCGCCCACCACACCGCGGCCGAGACGAAGCCGCCGGCCAGCGTCGAGCGACGATCGAGCAGCTGCGGCGCGGTGTCCGTGAAGAGGCGTTTCTGGATCGCGGGGCCGTCCGGGCCGTCGGCCCAGCGCCCGAACTCGAGGACGACGATCGGCTTGTGGGGGTAGGTCTGGTGTGCCGTCGCCAGGGCGACGGCCGTGCCGGCGGCGGCGTCCGTGTCGTAGAACACGCCGTGATAGAAGGTGTAGCCGGCGACGTCGAGGGGCGCGCTCGTCGGGTCGGCGGGGTTGAATCCGTACGCGGCCTGGCCCGTCAGCCGCGTACCGTCGATGGCATGGTCGATGTCGTGAAGCTCCTGCAGCGCGCGGGTGCGCGGCTCCTCGCCGGTCGACTCGTTGGCCAGGCCGTGGAACAGCACGGACGGGTGATTCATGTCGCGCAGCGCCATCTCGCGAAGCATCTGCTGCGGAATGCCACGGCGCATGGCGATCTCGAACGTCTGCGGCGTGTAGTGGTAGAGCGGGATCTCCTCCCAGACCGCGAAACCCAGTCGGTCGGCCAGGTCGAGGACGGTGGGATTCGCGGGCGTGTGCCCGGTCCGGATGAGGCGCGCTCCCACTGAAGCCGCACGCGCGAGCTGCTCGCGGACTTGGCTGGGCGTCGGCAGCGAGCCGTGGACCTGCCCATCGCCGTCGATCGTCAGCTGCTGGTCGTGTAGCGCGACACCTGGCAGGGCGACGCGCTGGCCGTTCAGCAGGACGCTCGGCGCGTTGGGATCGACGGCGACCTGCCGAACGCCGAATGTCTCGAGCAGCGTGTCGACGACCACCCCCCCGACGAGCACCGAGACGCGCAGCACGTAGAGCGTCGGCGTCAGCGGCGACCACTGGGCGGCGTCGCCAAGCAGGAACGTCGTGTCGAGCCGGACGATGTCCGCGGCACGCAATGTCTCTGCCCGCAGGTCGCGGCTTGCCAGTGGCGCGCCGGCGTCGACGATGGACCGCGGATCGACGGACATCAGGTTCGAGAACGTCACCTTCGTCGCCAGCACCTCCAGCCGCAGTTGCGCATCGACCTGGGCGACGCCGCTGTTCTGGACGACGACCGACACGTCAGCGCCGTCGAGGTGCGGCACGACGTCGGCGCGGACGGCGTGGACCGGATCACTCGCCTCGAGCCAGACCGGGCGGGTCAGGCCGGCCGCGTTCCACCAGTCGGCGAGGCCCCACGGGACCGTGTCGTTGCGGGTGCCCCATGGCGGGTTGTCGACGCGAACGGCGAGGACGTTCACCTCGCCGGGCCGCGCCGCCGCCGTCGCGTCGAAGGCGAACGGGGTGCTGCCTCCCTCGTGGTAGCCCAGCCAGACGCCGTTCAGCCAGACGTCGGCGAGGTAGTTCGCGGCGCCGAACCGGAGGATGATCGTCTGTCCGGCCCACGCGCCGGGGAGCTGGAAGGGGCGCCGGAACCAACCCCCCGTCTCGGTCCGATCGGGCGGCGGATTGAGCTCGCCGGGGACGTCGACCCTCGACCACGCCCGATCGTCGAACGCGGGCTGCTGGCGGCCGCCGGCCTCGGCCACGATCCGTTCCAGCGAGGCGGTCCTCGGCGTGAGCGACAGGTCAGAGTCGAAGTCCCGTCGTTCGACGCGCCAGGTTCCGCTCAGGTCGAGCCGGCTGCGCGGTTGAAAGGCGAACGTCGGCACGGGAATCCCGTTTTGGACGGCCACCTGGCCACCGCGCACGGCGACCATCGCGAGCGTCGGCGGGAGCGTGCCCGCATCGGTGGCCGGCACGCAGCCGGTGAGGGCGATGACCAGGAAGGCGAGGACGACGTGGCGGGCGGCGCGTGGGATTGAGCCCGTCATGGATGTGCGGACGGTGCCGCGGATCGGGGCGAGCGCCCCGACGCGGCTAGGCGCTCGCTCCGCGCTCGGCGAGCCACTCCTCGTAGTTCGTCTCGTCGACGCCCTTGTCGACATCACCCTTGGTGAGCAGCAGCGGCAGGCGCGCGGCCCGGATCGTTTCCTCGGTGATGATGCATTTCCGGATCTCGGTTCGTTCCGGGATGTCGTACATGACCTCGAGGAGGGCCTCCTCGACGATCGAGCGGAGGGCCCGCGCCCCGGTCTTGCGGTCAAGCGCGACCTCGGCCGCGGCCTTGAGCGCAGCCTCGGTGAAGACGAGCTCGACCTTGTCGAGGGCGAGGAACTTCTGGAACTGCCGGGTGACGGCGTTCTTCGGCTCGGTCAGGACCCGGACGAGGTCCTCCGACGTCAGCGCCGAGAGGGTCACGATGACCGGCAGGCGGCCGATGAACTCCGGGATCAGCCCGAACTTCAGGAGGTCCTCCGGCATGAGCTTCTCGAGGATCTTCGCCTTGTCCGCCTTGCTGACGGCGCCGTCGGAGCCGAAGCCGATCGATCGTCGCCCGACCCGCTCCTCGACGATCTTCTCGAGGCCGTCGAACGCCCCGCCGCAGATGAACAGGACGTTGGTCGTGTCGATCTGGATGAAGTCCTGGTGGGGGTGCTTTCGGCCGCCCTGGGGTGGGACGTTGGCGATGGTCCCCTCGAGGATCTTGAGGAGCGCCTGCTGGACACCCTCGCCCGACACGTCGCGGGTGATCGACGGGTTGTCCGCCTTGCGGGCGATCTTGTCGATCTCGTCGATGTAGATGATCCCGCGCTGCGCGCGAGCGACGTCGAAGTCGGCCGCCTGGATCAGCCGGAGGAGGATGTTCTCGACGTCCTCACCAACGTAGCCGGCCTCGGTCAGGGAGGTCGCGTCGGCGATGCAGAAGGGGACGTCGAGGACCCGGGCCAGGGTCTGGGCCAACAGCGTCTTGCCACAGCCCGTGGGGCCCAGGAGCAAGATGTTCGACTTGCCCAATTCAACGTCGTCGGCCCCCACCTTGGCGTCGATGCGCTTGTAGTGGTTATGGATGGCGACGGCCAGGATCTTCTTGGCGCGCTCTTGACCTATCACA
>JBGPDX010000123.1:0-7289 GCA_041482475.1 Candidatus Limnocylindria bacterium
AACTCCGCAGGAGGACGCCGCGTCGTGCCCGTGCTCGCGACCTACTTCTCCGTCCGACGCGGCCGCGACCCCTTCTTCAAGTTCTTCATGAAGACGATCTTCCCCAGGCAGGTCCGGCTGTACGAGGAACGCTTCGGCGTCCGCTTCCTGGGCTGGTACAACGTCGCGCACGGCTGGGACTTCGACAACGTCATCCTGCTGGACCTGCCGGATTACGCGACACTGGACAGGCTCGAGGCCGACGAGTCGACGCGGATCCTGGGTCACCGCGCCGGCGAGTGGCTCTTCGAGCGGCATCACTCGATGTTCCTCCGGGAGCGGATGGGGTCCGATCTCGAATACCACGGCTGACCCGGGCACCGGGTTCGCACGACGACAGCGCCGCGCGACGCGCGACGGTTGAAGGAGACGCCGCGATGGACACGAGCCGCAACGACCTGCTCGGGGAGCTGGCGGCCGACGCCGCCCTCGAGCGGAGCGACTTCATCGTCCAGGCCACGGAACAGCTGCGGCGGTTCCTCGACGCCAACCGCGAGCGGATCTCCGAGCTTGGTGGCCTGACCCTCATCGACGAGGACCCCGACTATCTGTCGGTGGCCCCGGACCTGACGTTCCGCAGCCGCACCCGCGAGTTCGACGACGCCACCGGGAAGTGGGTCAGCGAGACCGAAGTCATCGAGCATCCGTCCGAGCTCGTCGAGCTGTACAACCCGGCCGACATCTACGCCGCCTTTGCAGAGGCGGCGCGGGAGGCCGCCGGCCTGGGCTCCGAACCGACGGCTGCCGACGAGCTCATGGATACGGCGAGGGTCGGACCCGAGGGGAGCTTCGCGGAGACCGGCGACCCCTACGCCGCGGCGGCCGACGAATGGGCGGCCACCCAGCCGGACACGATCGAGGCGGACGACGACGAAACCGCCGCGCGGCGGCTGTACGACCTCGCCCTCGAGTACCAGGAACGCAGCCAGCGCAGCGAGGGGCGGCTGCTCGACCAGTTCGAAGCGGCCTCCGCGAACCTCACCGAGCGGCTGGGCGACCTGATCGTCGTCGACGACGACGACGAGCGGCTGACGCTCACGGCGCGCGACGGCTTCCGCGCCGAGGTCGTTCCCGAGGAGGCTGACGGCGAGTGGCGAACGCTCCAGACGCCGGAGGAGCTCGTCGAGTTCTACGACCCGACCGACGTCTTCGGCGACCTGGCCGACGCACTCGCCGAGGCGTGGCCGGCGGTGGCGCCCGAGGGGGCGACGCGGGACGACACGTCGGCGGACGGCGGCGACGATGCCGACTCGGGCGAGGACGCGTCGCGCAACGGAAGCGGGGGCCTCCCCCGCGAGTGACGATGCGCCTCGTCGCGGCGGAGCTCGTCGAGAGCCGGGAGATCCTGCCTGGCCAGTGGATCCAGGCATTCCACGCGCCGCTCCTGGCGACCGGCTCGCGGGCCGGCCAGTTCGTCCATGTGCGGACCGGCGACTACTCCGGCCTCGTCCTGCGGCGGCCGTTCTCGATCAACACCGCCGACGCAGCATCCGGCACGATCACGATCCACTTCCGAACGATCGGCCGGGGGACGGAGTGGTTCACCCGGCTGCGCCCCGGTGACACGATCGACATGCTCGGGCCGCTGGGCCGGCCGTTCGAAGTCGACGCCCGGAGCCGCCACCTCCTCCTCGTCGCGGGCGGCCTGGGCATGGCCGGCGTGCGGATGCTCGCCGACGAGGCGATCCGCGACGGGCGCCAGGTGACGCTCCTGTTCGGGGCGGCCGGCGCACGCGAAGTCTATCCATCGAACCTGCTGCCGGACGAGGTCGAGTACGTCGTCGCCACGGACGACGGCTCGCTCGGCCACCACGGCTTCGTCACCGAGCTCGTCCCGGGCTACGAGGCCTGGGCCGACCAGGCCTTCGCCTGCGGCCCGCAGCCGATGCTCGCCGCACTGGCCCGCCTCGCCGCGAGCCGCCGGCAGCGCCTCGGCGTCGCCAGCCTGGGCCGCAAGCGGGGCGGCGGTCGAGCCGCTCCAGCGGGTTCGCCTGCGGCGCGGCGCAAGGCGTTCCTCCAGGTGTCGATGGAGCAGAACATGGGCTGCGCGGTGGGCGCCTGCCTGGGCTGCGTGATCATGGGCACATCCGGGACGCCGCAGCGCGTCTGCCGCGAGGGCCCCGTGTTCGCCGCCGACGAGGTCGCCTGGGATGCCGGCTGGCCGGTCGGGAGCCCGGCTTGAGGGCGAAGCGGCGCGTCGTCACGGCAGCCGAGCGGAGCACGCAGCGGCGGACGCCGACGGTTCGCCGGATCCGTTCAGCCATCGTTCCGGTCGCCAAGCCGCCCCCGACGGCGACGCGGGCGGCGCTCGTCCGCGAGCGGCCCCCGGTCGAAGGGACGGTGCCGCCATCGTCGGTCGACCTGTCGGTCGATCTGGGTCGGGGGCTCGTCCTCGACAACCCGATCCTCGTGGCGTCGGGGACGTTCGGCTACGGGATCGAGTATGGCGACGTCGTCGACGTCGGGCGGCTGGGCGCGATCTGCTGCAAGGGAACGACGCTCAAGCCGCGAATCGGCAACGTCACGCCGCGGGTCACCGAGACGCCCGGCGGGATGCTCAACTCGATCGGGCTGCAGAACCCGGGTGTCGATGCGGTCGTCGAGCGGTACGCCCCGGTCTGGCAGGGCTGGCGGACGCCGGTCATCGTCAATGTCGCCGGTGAGTCGATTGCCGATTACGTCGAGGTCGTCCGGCGGCTGGACGGCGTCCCCGGCGTGGCCGCCATCGAGCTGAACATCAGCTGCCCCAACGTCGGCAAGGGCGGACTCCAGTTCGCGATCGACGCCGAGGCCGCCGGGTCGGTGACCGCCGCGGTGCGGCGGGCGACGGACCTGCCGCTGCTGGTCAAGCTGTCGCCGAACGTCGCCGACGTGCGGCCCATCGCGAGAGCGATCGCCGACGCCGGTGCGGACGCGCTGACGGCGGTCAACACGCTGTCCGGGATCGCCGTCGCCCCGACGCGGGACCGGCCGCTGCTCGGCAATGTCTTCGGGGGCCTGTCTGGACCGGCGATCAAGCCGGTCGCGCTGCGGATCGTCTACGAGGTCGCCCAGGTCGTCGACATCCCGATCGTGGCGATCGGCGGGATCACCGAGCTCGGCGACGTGCTCGACTACCTGGCCGTCGGGGCGGTCGCCGTCCAGGTGGGCACCGCGATCTTCGCCGACCCGTCGCTGCCGGTGCGGCTGATCGACGAGCTGGCGAGCGAGTGCCGGCGGCGCGGGCTGACGTCGCATCGTCCGCTGGTCGGGACGGCCCTGCCGAAGCGCGCCGGACCGCCATCGGCCAAGGGAGTCGAGTACCGGCCGTAGCTCCTACACTCGTCCCGTGACGACGATCAAGCGCGGCCTCGAGACGTCCGCGCGGGCCGCGATCGCGGCCAGGACCGAGCAGCTCTTCCGCGGCTCCGGCGCCTTGCGCGAGGGCCACTTCCAGCTCAAGAGCGGCCGCCACGCGGGTGCCTACGTCGAGAAGTTCGCCGTCCTGTCGGACCCTGCGGCGACCAGCGAGCTGTGCGCCTTCTGGGCGGCCGAGCATCGCGCCGCGAACGGGCGCCCCGGTATCGACGTCGTGGCCGGCCCGACCACCGGCGGCATCATCCTGGCGTTCGAGACGGCACGCCAGCTGGGGACGCCAGGGATCTTCGCCGAGGAGGTCCGCGGCGACGACGGGACGCTCCGCCGCGCGTTCCGGCGCGGGTTCCGGATCGAGCCCGGCGAGCGCGTCCTGCTCGTCGACGACATCCTCACGACGGGCGGCTCGTTGCTGACGATGCTCCCCGCGGTCGAGGCGCTGGGCGGCGAGGTCGTCGCCTGCCACGTCCTCGTCGATCGCTCGGGCGAGGGGCGGTCGACGATCACCTCCCCGGCGTCCGGCCGGGTCTATCCGCTGCGTTCGCTGTGGCGCCTCGATCTGCCGACGTACGAGGCGGGCCCCGCCTCGTGCCCGCCGTGCGCGGCAGGGGCGCCGCTGCAGACGCCCGGCAGCAGCGGCGCCGCGGGCGCCTGATCCCGCGGTGGATCGGCGGACCCTGCGGTTCTTCGCGCTGGTGCTCGGCGCGGTCGTCGTGCTGGGGATCGGCGCCGCCATCGTGGGCCGCGCGTCGACGCCGTCGCGCCCGAACGCGCCGACCGTCGACGGCGTCGTGGTCGGCGTCGACTCGACCGGCCTCGCCAGCGTCTCCGCGTTCCGGCTTCGGACGGACGACGGCCGAACGCTCCAGTTCGGGCTGGCCTCGCTCGGCGACGCCGTCCGGTTCCCACCCGGCCACCTGGCGGAGCACCTCGCCAACTCGGTCCGCGTTCGGGTCTGGTATCGGGACGACGGCGGTCGCCTCGCGGCCCTGTGGCTGGAGGACGCCCCGGCTACCTGACCCGGTCGAGGATCGCCGTCAGCTCGGTGTCCGAGAAGATGAGCTCGAACGAGCCGCGGACGATCCCGTCGCGGTCGACGACGAAGATCCACGGCTCGCTGAGCAGGCCCCAGCGGTTCGAGGCCTCCGTCGGCGTGAGGTTCGGCGGGTTGCCGGTGAGAACCGGCTGGAGCTGGCCGTCCTGGAGCTGCAGCTGGTACGGCTCGACGTGGATGAAATCGACGGTCGGATAGCGGGCTACGTACGGCTTCAACCGGTCGAGGGTTGGGCCGCACTGCGCGCTCTGGCAGAACTTCGGGGTGGCGAAGGCGAGGACGAACGGCTGGTGCTTCGCCAGGGCCTGGTCGACCGACGTCCGGTAAAGGGCGGGATCCGGCTTCGTATCGGTCGAGATCCTCGCCACGTCGCCGCCGACGTCCGCGGCCGTCGGCGTCTTCGTCGCCGGAGCGGGCTGACCGACGCGGACGACCGGGCTCGCCGCGGAGACCTGGAACGTCATCCGGATCGTCTCGGCCGTGCCCCCGGCGCCGGACGTCGCGATCTCGGCGCCCCACACGCCGGCCTCGGCGAAGTCGACGTCCGCGACGTAGTCGCCGCGCTCGTTCTCGATCGCCCAGACGAAGCTCGTGTCGACGGTCGACGTCGGCTTCGACGGGTCGCGGGCGAGGTCGTAGAAGGCGATCGTCGCCGTGCGCTTCGGATCCGCCAGCGGGGCGTTGGTCTTCGGGTCGAGGAAGATGAACAGCAGGCGGTTCGCGCCGCAGGTCATCTCGCCGGCGCTGTTGATCAGGTACGGCAGCACGGAGGGCGGCTTCGACGGCTGGCCCCAGCCGGACGGCGTGCCCGGGTCCGCCGCCGACGGGCAGGATCCGGCCGCCGCGGAGGCGGAGGCCGGCGGTGGCGTCAGCGTCGGCGTGGGCGTGGCGGCCGCGCACCCGGCGGCCACCAGGGCGACCATCGCCAGGGACGCCGCGACGAAGTGGAGGGAGCGCATCCCGACAGCCTACCCGCGGTCGCTTCACGACGCCTTCGCCGCCACCTGCGCCGAGCGGGAAATGCGTCGGCAGGCGCTAGAATGCGGCGGTCCCCAGAGATGCCTCGCGCGTCCGCTGCCGGAGGTTCGGTGACCCGTTTCCAGAAGCTCGCCGCGGCGACGGTCGTGGCGACGTTCCTGCTGGTCACGCTTGGCGTCGTGGTTCGCGCCACCACTAGCGGCGTTGCCTGTCCGACGTGGCCCGGTTGCTTCGACGGCCAGTTCCTCCCGCGTCCCGACCAGGGCCTCCAGGTCTGGATCGAATGGACCCACCGCACGGTGGCCGCGCTGGTCGGCTTCCTGATCGTCGCGCTCGCGCTCCTGGCGCTGCGGTCGTATCGCGATCGGCCGTCGATCCTGTGGCCGTCGCTGGGCGCGGTCGCGCTCGTCGGATTCCAGGCCTGGCTTGGCCGCGAGACGGTCCGCCTCGGCAACAGCGGGGAGTCCGTGACCGCCCACCTCGCGGCGGCGATGGCGTTGATCGGGCTGCTCGTCTACCTCCTCGTTCGATCGCTCTATCCGGCGCGAATCGGCGGACGGGGCGCGAGCCAGCGGTTCACCCTGCTCGCGACGTTCGCCGCCGTGACGACCTACGCGTTGCTGCTGTTCGGCTCGAATGTCACCGCCGCGAGCGCCTGGAACGTCTTCCCGGACTGGCCGCTGATGAACGGCACGGCGTTCCCGGTACTGGCCGGCGACAGGGTCGTCGCCCATGCCCTCCATCGCTGGGTTGCCGTCATCGTCGGGTTGGTCGTCGTGGCGACGGCCGTCGTCGCCTGGCGGACCCAACGCCGCCAGCCCGGCGTCGTGGCCCTCGCGATCGGCGCGGCGATCCTCTATCCGATCCAGGCGCTCGTCGGCGGCCTGCAGGTCCTGACCAGCCTGTCCGAGTGGACACAGACGCTCCACGTCGCGTTGGGAACGGCGATCTGGGCGCTGATGGCCGGCCTGGCCGTGGCGAGCTACTACGCGGCGCGGACCGCCCCGGCGCACGGCGGCGGGACGACGGCGTTCGGCGACGGGCTGGACGATCGCGATGGCGGCATGCGTCGCCGCCGTTCGGCGGGTGAGTCCGTGCGGGCCTACGTCGCCCTGACCAAGCCCAGGATCATCGAGCTGCTGCTGGTCACGACCGTGCCGGCGATGGTCCTCGCCCAGCGCGGGATCCCATCGGTAGGGCTCATCTTCTGGACCTTGCTGGGCGGGTCGCTCGCCGCCGCCAGCGCCAACGCCATCAACTGCTACCTCGACCGCGACATCGACCTGCTGATGGCCAGAACGCGCCGGCGCCCGCTGCCCGCCCACGAGGTCGAGCCCGAGCGAGCCGTTCTCTTCGGGATCGTCCTGGGCATCGCTTCGTTCGCCGTCCTGGCCTGGTTCGTCAACCTCCTGTCGGCGTTCCTCGCCCTCCTCGCGATCGCGTTCTACGTGGTCGTCTACACGATCCTCATGAAGCGGTCGACGCCGCAGAACATCGTCATCGGTGGCGCCGCCGGCGCGTTGCCGCCGGTCATCGGCTGGGCCGCGGTGACGGGCAACATCGGGGTTCCCGCGCTGCTCCTGTTCGCCCTCGTCTTCTACTGGACGCCGCCCCACTTCTGGGCGTTGTCGATGCGGATCCGGAAGGACTATGCCGCGGCCGGCGTGCCGATGCTGCCGGTCGTCCGCGGGATCGCCGAGACGAGCCGCCAGATCGGCCTCTACACGATCCTCCTGGTGGCGATCTCGCTGCTGTTCTTCGCCGTGGCGCGGATGGGCTGGATCTACCTCGCCAGCGCGGTCATCCTGGGCGGCCTGTTCCTGCGCCAGGCCTGGGTGCTGTGGCGGCAGGGCAGCGCGCCGGA